>NZ_JBFOHP010000002.1:1509166-1818333 GCF_040907265.1 Streptomyces sclerotialus
GAAGTAGTCGCCGATCTCCGGAATCTGCGTCTCGTGGGCGAGATAGACCCAGTTGCCCTCGAAGATGTGCTTCATCTCCAGCTCGAAGATCTCCTCGTCGGTGAAGATCTTCCGCCGGGCCCGGTAGATGCCGTTCTCCTCGTCCTCCACCAGGGCGTCGTCCAGGATCGCCCGGGCGGTGACCGACGTCTGCGTCATGGTCCCTCCAAACCTGCGCCCGGTGCCCCGTCGTCCCGTCGGGGGCTCTCACGGCCGCTTTTCAGCACCATGGCAGCGGGGTGACGACGCCACCCCGGGCATTTCCCCAGTGCTGACCCAGGGTCCCATTCAGATTCCTTGCCTATCAATCGGCGGCAAAAGAGTATTTCTCTCGTCTGGAAACCGCTGCCTACGATGAGCCGCATCCGGCGGCAAGGAAGCCAAGGAGGCCCCGAATGGAACTGCGCCACCTGCGCTATTTCGTCGCCGTCGCCGAGACCCGGCACTTCGGCCGGGCCGCGGAGAACCTGCACATGGCACAGCCCCCGCTGTCCCAGGCGATCCGCCAGCTGGAGGCCGACCTCGGCGTCGAGCTGTTCACCCGGACCACCCGCCAGGTGGCCCTGACCGGGGCCGGCGAGGTCTTCCGTACCGACGCGGTACGCATCCTGCAGTCGGTCGACGAGGCCACCACCCGCGTGCGCCGCTTCGCCAAGGGCGCCGAGGGCATCCTGCGGCTGGGGCTCACCGGGACCGCCTGCTACAAGCAGCTCCCCGAGATCGCCCGGCTGGTCAAGGAGGAGATGCCGGGGGTGGCGCTGGAGATCCACACCGAGCTGCTGACCCCGGCGCAGGAGCTGGCCCTCACCGAGAACCGGCTCGACGTGGGCATGCTCCGGCCGCCGGTACGGCAGGAGGGCATCGTCTGCCGGGAGGTCGCCCGGGAGCCGCTGGTACTGGCGGTCCCCGAGGACCACTGGCTGAGCGAAGCGGAGAGTGCCGAGGTCGGCCAGCTGCGCCACGAGAACTTCATCATGTACGCGGTCAACTCCCGGTCCGTCGTCAACGACGCGGTCACCCGGAGCTGCCTCGCGGCGGGCTACCACCCGCACTGCGCACACGATGTCACCGAGACCTCGACCGCGCTGGCGCTCGTCGCCGCCGGCCTGGGGATCGCCCTGCTCCCCGACTCCGTCCGCTCGGTCTCCCGGGACGGCGTCGTCTTCAAGCCCGTCCGGGACGCCGAGACCGTCGGACTCGCCCTCGCCTGGCGCGAGAACGACGCCTCGCCCCTGCTGGAGAAGCTGATCGGCGTCCTGGAGACCCACGGCGTATTCGTCCCGGACCCCGCGACCGGGGACCGCTGAGAGCCACCGCAAACGAGGACCGATGAAGATCACCGCCATCGAGGCGATTCCGTTCGCCATCCCCTACAAGAAGCCGCTGAGGTTCGCGAGCGGCGAGGTCCACACGGCAGAACACGTCCTCGTACGCGTCCACACCGACGACGGCCTGGTGGGTGTCGCCGAGGCCCCACCGCGCCCCTTCACCTACGGCGAGACCCAGGAGTCCATCGTCGCCGTGATCGGGAAGGTCTTCGCGCCGCAGCTCACCGGCCTGGCCCCGACCGCCCGTGAAGCAGTGCACGCCCGCCTGAACCGTACGGTCGGCAACCCCACCGCCAAGTCCGCCGTGGACATGGCCCTCTGGGACGTCACAGGGCAGTCGGTCGGGCTGCCGGTCACCGAACTGCTCGGCGGCTTCACCGACCGGATGCGGGTCTCCCACATGGTGGGCTTCGCACCGCCGGCGGAGATGGTCGCCGAGGCGCAGCGCATCCGCGACACGTACGGCATCACCACCTTCAAGGTGAAGGTCGGCCGCCGCCCCTTCACGCGCGACGTCGAGGCCTGCCGCGCGCTGCGCGAGGGACTGGGCGACGAGGTCGAGCTCTACATCGACGGCAACCGCGGCTGGACCGCCTCGGAGTCGGCCCGCGCGCTGCGCGCGATGGCGGGGCTGGACCTGACACTGGCCGAGGAGCTGTGCCCGGCCGACGACGTACTGGGCCGCCGCCGGCTGGTCTCGCACACCGGCATCCCGTTCGTCGCCGACGAGAGCGCCACCCGCCCCGGCGAGGTGACCCGGGAACTGCTGGCCGGTTCGGCGACCGCCATCAGCATCAAGACCGCCCGTACCGGCTTCACGTACTCCCAGCGCGTCCATCACCTCTGCGAGGGCCTGGGAGTGGAGGTCGTGATGGGCAATCAGATCGACGGCCAGATCGGCACCCTGTGCACCGCGGTCTTCGGATCCGCGTACGAACTGACCGCCCGCCGGGCCGGCGAGCTGTCCAACTTCCTCGACATGAGCGACGACCTGCTCGCCGAGCCGCTGCGGATCGAGGACGGCACGCTGCGCGTCCGCGACGGCGCGGGCCTCGGCATCGAGCTCGATCCCGACAAGCTGGCCCGTTACCGCCAGGACGCCTGAGCCGGCGGCAGCACCGCTGCCTGAGAGCCGCACCCACGCAAGAGCCGCACCCCCTCTCCCCTTCCCGTGAGGACAGGAGCACGACCATGAGCGAGAACGTCCAGGAGCAGGCCACCGCCGCCGCGTCCGGCGCCTCGGCCACCGAGGCCTTCCGCGCCAAGCAGCGAGCCGAGGCCACCAGCAGCAAGGAGCGCGTCTCCACGCTGGCCACCGAGGTCATCACCGCGGTGCACGACGTCATCCGCCGCCACAAGGTGACGTACGCGGAGTACGACGCGCTGAAGGCCTGGCTCATCGGCGTCGGCCAGGACGGCGAGTGGCCGCTCTTCCTCGACGTGTGGATCGAGCACGTCGTCGAGGAGGTCGCCAACGAGAACCGGCAGGGCAGCAAGGGCACCATCGAGGGCCCCTACTACGTCCCGGACTCGCCGAAGCACGAGGCCGAGACGACCCTGCCGATGCGCGCTGACGAGACCGGCACGCCACTGCTCTTCCAGGGCCAGGTGCGCGGCGTGGACGGCGAGCCGCTGGCGGGCGCCCACGTGGAGATGTGGCACGCGGACGACGACGGCCTGTACTCGCAGTACGCGCCGGACCTGCCGGAGTGGAACCTGCGCGGCACCGTCGTCGCCGACGCGCAGGGCAACTTCAAGATCCGCACGATCCAGCCGGCGCCGTACCAGATCCCCACCGACGGCTCCTGCGGCAAGCTGATCGCCGCGGCCGGCTGGCACGCCTGGCGCCCCGCCCACCTGCACCTGAAGGTGTCGGCGCCCGGCCACCAGCTGATCACCACCCAGCTGTACTTCCAGGGCGGCAGCCACGTCGAGGACGACATCGCCTCGGCCGTGAAGCCCGAGCTGATCCTCGACCCGAAGCCCGCGGCCGACGGCAAGGGCAACCAGGTCACGTACGACTTCGTGCTGGACCGGACGGAGGCCTGAGCATGCTGTTCGCGGTCAAGATGGACGTGCACCTGCCCACCGGCCTGGACCCCGAGGTCAAGGCCGACACCCTCGCCCGCGAGAAGGCGTACTCCCAGGAGCTGCAGAAGGCCGGGAAGTGGCCGCACATCTGGCGGTGCGTCGGGCAGTACTCCAACCTCAGCGTCTTCGACGTGGAGTCCAACGACGAGCTGCACGACATCCTGTGGGGCCTGCCGCTCTTCCCGTACATGTCCATCGAGGTGACACCGCTGGCCGTGCACCCCTCCGACATCAACGCCTGACGGAGGGCAGCATGGACGTCCGCCGCCCACCCCCGAACAGTTCCGCAGGAGAGTCCGTGACCAGCCTCGCACCCCCACTGCTCCACCACCGCCTGGCCGGCCCCGAGGACGCGCCGCCGCTCGTGCTCGGCCCGTCGCTCGGCACCTCGCTCACCGTGTGGGAGCCGCAGCTGGCCGAACTGGCCCGCACCCACCGGGTGCTCCGCTTCGACCTGCCGGGGCACGGCGGGACACCCGTCGGCGTACTGCCCGACGCGACGCCCGGCGGCACCACCGTCGCGGACCTCGCCCGGCTCGTCCTGGACGTGGCCGGTCACCACGGTTGGGACACCTTCCACTACGCCGGGATCTCGCTCGGCGGCGCGATCGGCGCCCAGCTGGCGTTGCACCACGCCGGCCGGCTCGCCTCGCTCGCGATGATCTGCTCCTCGGCCCGCTTCGGCGAGCCGGCCGGCTGGCGGGAGCGCGCCGCCACGGTGCGCGAGCACGGCACCGCGGCGATGGTGCAGGCGACACCGGGGCGCTGGTTCGCCGATCCCGGCACGGCGGCGGGGCCGCGCGGCACGGCATTGCTCGGTGACCTCGCGGCCGCCGACCGGGCCGGTTACGCGGCCTGCTGCGACGCGCTGTCCGGCTACGACGTACGGTCCGCGCTGTGGTCGGTCACGGCCCGCACGCTGGTGATCGCCGGGCGTCAGGACCCGGCGACGCCGCCCGCGCACGCCCGGGAGATCGCCGACGGTGTCCCGGGCGCCGCCCTCGTCGAGGTCGCGGGCGCCGCCCATCTGGCGGGCGTCGAACGGCCGGACGCGGTGAACGCGGCGCTGCGGGTGCATCTGGACGCGGCGACGGCGGGCCGCTGAGGGCCGTACGGGGGACCGCATGACTGCCCGTCACCTCACCCGCCCGGACGGCGTACCGTCACGCGGGTGACTGGCCGTCAGACGGGTTCGCCGGGCGCCGGGACGGTCGTCCCCGCGCGCTGCTCCCGCCGGGGCAGCGGCAGGCCGCCCGGCGGGCCCGCCAGCACCTGTCCCAGCCGCTGTCCGGGCAGTTCGACGAGGCGGTGCGCGAGCATGCTCAGCGGCAGCAGCAGCGCGAGGTAGGCGGCCATCAGCAGCGGGGTGTCGTGCTGCTGCCACGGCACGGCCAGGTCGCAGACCTCCAGGACGAGCGGATGCAGGAGGTAGAGCGAGTAGCTGATCACACCGCAGAAGGCGAGCAGGCGCGGTACGTACTGCCGTCGCAGGGCCATCGCGGCACCGAAGGTGAGCAGTGCGAGCCCGACCGTGACCGACCAGATCCGTACGGCGGACTCCGGGTCGGCGCCGCCGGTGACCGCGTCGCCCCGGACACCGATGTGCAGCGCCGCCGAGAGCACGCACGCCGCGAGCACGGTGCCCGCGACGGCCGTCCCGGCGGCCCTGCTCAGCTGCCCGCGCTCCATCCGGTACAGCACCGTCCCGGTGAACATCAGGGACAGCAGCGCGAGGCCCTGCCAGGGCGGGATGCGGCCGTTGCAGAGGACCAGGACGGCCGCCAGCGCGCCGCCGGCCAGCGCGCCCGCCCGGCACCACGAGGTCCGGCCCGAGGCGACGGCGCACAGTGCGACGGCCGCCCCGAGCGCGGTCGCCGCGATGACCGGTCCGCCGCCCAGCCCGCGGGTCAGCGCGGCGGCCGGCAGCAGCCCGCCGGCCACGACGCCGAGTGCGGCCACGCCGAGGGCGACGGGCGCGGAGCGGCGGTGCTGCCGCACCGCGAAGAGCGCCGCGACCAGGAAGTAGAAGACCATTTCGTAGGAGAGGGTCCACAGCACGTTGAGTGCGTTGGGCACCCCGAGGAGGTCCTGCAGCATCGTCCCGTGGGCGAGGAGGACGCCCAGCGGGTCCCGCTCCCCCAGCCCTTCGCGCAGCTGTCCGGGGCCCCACCGGGCGAGCAGTGCGGTGGCCGCGAGCACCACGAGCAGCAGCGGGTAGAGGCGGCAGATCCGGCCCACCCAGAACCGGCGCAGGGAGCCGCGCCGCTCCAGCGAAGCCGGGATGATGTACCCGCTGACCAGGAAGAAGACGATGACGCCGTAGGTGCCGGGGTTGAACCAGCGCAGCACGGTGGCGGACAGCTCCGGGAGGTAGCGCGGTGCGGCGTGGTGCAGTGCGACCATCAGCGCGCCGATCCCGCGCAGCGCGTCCAGCCAGGCCAGCCGGTGGTCAGGGCCCGGTCCGCCGCCCGCGCCCGGCAGGTCGGGCACGTGCGCCGGACGGTACGCCCGGGTCGACAACAGCCACGCTGCATCACTCATCGTCACACCGTACGTACGTGACGTAGCGAGCGCACGTCGAGCTGACGCTGCATCAGTCGTATGGGTCACGGGCGGCCGCCCGGGGTGCTCACCGTCCCCCGGACGGGTCTGCCTAGACTGGGCCGACCAGTGGACCGCATCCGAGGAGCCAGCCGTATGACCGCCGTTCACCCGTCGGCCCGTACCGCGGGCCGGCAGCGCGACGCGGCGCGGACCCGGGCGGAGATCCTGAAGGTCGCGACGGAGGAGTTCGCGCGACTGGGGTACACCGGCGCCCGGGTGGACGAGATCGCGGCCCGCATCCACACCACGAAGCGGATGATCTATTACTACTTCGGCGGTAAGGAGCAGCTGTTCACGGCCGTGCTGGAGCACGCGTACGCCGGCATCCGGCAGCAGGAACAGCAGCTGGACGTCGAGCACCTGGATCCCGCGGCGGCCATCCGGCGGCTGGCCGAGCTGACCTTCGACCACCACGAGGCGCACCCGGACTTCATCCGCCTGGTGAGCATCGAGAACATCCACGAGGCGGAGCACATCACGGCCTCGGAGACGATCGGCCGGCTCAACTCGCCCGCCATCGAGGTGATCGGCCGGATCCTGGCGGAGGGCCGTGCGCAGGGCGTGTTCACGGCGGACGTGGACGCGGTCGACCTGCACGCGATGATCAGCTCGTTCTGCTTCTTCCGGGTCTCCAACCGGCACACCTTCGGCGCGCTCTTCGATCGCGACCTGACGGCGGCGGACCGCCGGGACCACTACCGCACGATGCTCGGCGACATGGTGCTCGGTTATCTGACGGGGCCCGCGGCGGGCTGAGCCGCGCGGTCGCGCACGGGCGGGAATTGTTTCCGCGAGATGTCTTGACAGTGACCTGTGGGCAGTTCACGATCGCTGCACCCCCACAACTAACTATCTAGTACGTTAACTCGCCGCCACCCGCCCCTCACGCCGGTGGCCCTCCCCCCGTGGAGCAGGCATGTCCGCTCTCTCGTCCGAGGCCGGGGCCCCGCCCCCCGCCCGGCCCCGCAAAGCCGCCGTCGCCGCCTGGATCGGCAGCGCGCTGGAGTACTACGACTTCTTCATCTACGGCAGCGCCGCCGCGCTGGTCTTCCCCAAGGTCTTCTTCGACCCGTCCGACCCGGCGACCGCGACGCTGATCTCGCTGGCGACGTTCGGTGTGGCCTACGCGGCCCGCCCGATCGGCGCGCTCTTCCTCGGCCACTACGGTGACCGGCTCGGCCGCCGCAAGATCATGGTCTTCACCCTGATGCTGATGGGCCTGTCGACCTTCCTGATCGGCTGCCTGCCGACGTACGCGCAGGTCGGGACCGCCGCCCCGGCCCTGCTGGTGCTGATGCGCGTACTCCAGGGCCTCTCCGCCGCCGGCGAGCAGGCCAGCGCCAATTCGATGACGCTGGAACACGCGCCGGAGGACCGGCGCGGGTACTACACGAGCTTCGCGCTCAACGGCACCCAGGCCGGCCAGATCCTCGCCACCCTGATCTTCATCCCGGTGGCCGCGCTCCCCGACGAGCAGCTCTACACCTGGGGCTGGCGGGTGCCGTTCCTGCTCAGCGTGGCCGTCACGGTCGTCGGCTACGTCATCCGCCGCAAGCTGTCGGAGACCCCGGTCTTCGAGCAGGCGGCGGCCGAGAACGCGGTGGCCCGGCTGCCGCTGGCCGACCTGCTGCGGCACCACTGGGCGGACGTGCTGCGAGTGATCGCGGCGGCCCTGATCGCCACCGTCTCCACGGTCTTCTCGGTCTGGGCCCTGGCGTACGCCACCGGTGACGCGGTCGGGCTGGACAAGTCGGCGATGCTCTGGGTGGGCGCACTGGCCAACGTGGTCGCGCTGGGCGCGATCCCGCTGTGGGCGAAGCTCTCGGACCGGATCGGCCGCAAGCCGGTCTTCCTGACCGGCTCGCTGGGCTCCGCCGTGATGATCTTCATCTACCTGTGGGCGGTCTCCACCGGCAGCTACCCGCTGGTCCTCGTCACCGGCATCCTCTTCTTCGGCGTGCTCTACAGCGCGGCCAACGGCATCTGGCCGTCCTTCTACGGCGAGATGTTCCCGACCCGGGTGCGGCTGTCGGGCATGGCGATCGGTACGCAGATCGGCTTCGCGGTGGCCGGCTTCGCGGTGAGCCTCGCCGAGCGGATCGCCGGACCGGGCGGTGACAACTGGCTGGGCGTCGCCGCGTTCACCGCCGGGACCTGCGTGGTCTGCTCCCTCGCCGTGCTGACGGGCCGGGAGACGTACCGGGTGCCGACCGCACTGCTCGGCGAGAAGCCGGGCGCGGCCCAGGACCGCGACCTGGCCGGCGCGGCCTCCCGCTGACCGCCGCCCCGCCTCGGGGGCCGCGGGTCCCTGTCACCCGCGGCCCTCTGCCATGATAATTAACTAACCAGTTCGTACACTGTGCACCACCAGGGAGTCGCGTTGTCCACGCCCTCGTATCTCACCGGCCTGATCGGCTCCGGCATCGGCCCCTCGCTGAGCCCGGCCCTGCACGAGCGGGAGGCCGACCGGCACGGCCTGCGACTGCTCTACCGGACGCTCGACCTCGACACGCTGGGCGTGCCCGCCGAGGCGGTCGGCGAACTGATCCGCGCCGCCCGTACGCTCGGCTTCGACGGTCTCAACATCACGCACCCCTGCAAGCAGCTCGTGATCCCGCACCTGGACGAGCTGTCGCCCGGCGCCGCCGAGCTGGGCGCGGTCAACACCGTCGTCTTCCGGGGCGGCCGGGCGGTCGGCCACAACACCGACGTCACCGGCTTCACCCAGTCCTTCGCGCGCGGCCTGCCCGGCGCGGCGACCCGGCAGGTCGTCCAGCTCGGCGCGGGCGGCGCGGGCTCCGCCGTCGCCCACGCCATGCTCTCGCTCGGCACCGACCGCCTCGTCCTCGTCGACACCGACGCGGCACGGGCCGGGGCGCTGGCCGACGCGCTGAACGCCCGCTTCGGTGCCGGGCGCGCCATTGGCGCCACCCCCGACGAGCTGGCCGCCGTACTGGCCGGCGCCGACGGCCTGGTGCACGCCACGCCCACCGGCATGGCCGCCCACCCGGGCCTGCCGCTCCCCGCCGATCTGCTCCGTCCGGGTCTGTGGGTCGCGGAGGTCGTCTACCGTCCGCTGGAGACCGAACTGCTGCGTACTGCACGGGAGCTGGGCTGCCGGACGCTGGACGGCGGCGGCATGGCCGTCTTCCAGGCCGCCGACGCCTTCCGGCTCTTCACCGGCCGGGAGCCGCACGCCGAAGAGATGCTCGCCGACCTCGCCGACCTGGTCGGCGCGGCAGCGGTCTGAGGAGGCCCTGATGCGCAAGTCCATCGCCACGGTGTCGCTGAGCGGCTCGCTCTCCGAGAAGCTGAGCGCCGTCGCAGCGGCCGGGTTCGACGGCGTCGAGATCTTCGAGAACGATCTGCTGGCCAGTCCGCTGAGCCCCGAGGAGATCCGGCTGCGCGCCGCCGACCTCGGCCTGTCCATCGATCTCTACCAGCCGTTCCGGGACGCCGAGGCGGTGCCGGAGGAGGTCTTCGCACGCAACCTGCGGCGTGCGGAGCGGAAGTTCGCCGTCATGGAGCGGCTGGGCGCCGACACGATGCTGGTGTGCTCCAGCGTCTCGCCGGACGCCGTCGACGACGACGCGCTCGCGGCGCGCCAGCTGCGCGCACTCGCCGAGCGCGCGCACGAACACGGCATCCGCCTCGCGTACGAGGCGCTGGCCTGGGGGCGGCACGTCAACACGTACGACCACGCCTGGCGCATCGTCGAGCAGGCCGGCCATCCCGCGCTCGGCACCTGCCTGGACAGCTTCCACATCCTCTCCCGCGGCTCCGACCCCCAGGGCATCGAGGACATCCCCGGCGAGAAGATCTTCTTCCTCCAGCTGGCCGACGCGCCGAAGCTGGCGATGGACGTGCTGCAGTGGAGCCGGCACTACCGCTGCTTCCCCGGCCAGGGCGGCTTCGACCTCGCCGGGCTGCTCGGCCACGTGCTGCGGGCCGGGTACGCCGGGCCGCTCTCGCTGGAGATCTTCAACGATGTCTTCCGGCAGGCGGACGCGGGCCGTACGGCCGTCGACGCGATGCGCTCGCTGATCGCCCTGGAGGAGGCGGCCGGGCTCAGCAGTCTGCCCGCGCCCGTCGTCCCCGAAGGCGTCGCCTTCGCCGAGCTCGCCGCCGCCGACACCGAGCCGCTGCGCTGCCTGCTCGGCTCGCTCGGCTTCGCCCGCGCCGGACGGCACACCGGCGGCAAGCCGGTGGAGCTGTGGCAGCAGGGCGAGGCGCGGGTGCTGCTGAACACCGTCAGCGGCGCCCGCCGCGAGGGCCCGGGGCTGGTCGCGCTCGGCCTGGAGAGCCCGGAGCCGGACGCGGCCGTGCGCCGCGCCGAGTCGCTGCGGGCGCCGGTCGTGCCCCGCCGCCGCGCGCCTGGTGACGTACCACTGGACGCGGTGGCCGCGCCGGACGACACCGAGCTGTTCTTCTGCCGTACGGACCGGGACGACCACCCCAGCTGGACGGCGGACTTCGGGTCCCCGGCGGCCCCGGACGGCGGCGCGGCCGGGATCACCCGGATCGACCACGTCGCGCTCACCCAGCCCTGGCACCACTTCGACGAGGCGGCCCTCTTCTACGCGAGCGTGCTGGGGCTGCGGCCGAACGAGAGCCTGGACCTCGCCGATCCGTACGGTCTCTTCCGCAGCCGCGCCGTCGCCAACGCGGCGGGCACCCTGCGGATCGCCCTGAACGTCGCCCCCGTCCCGGGCGAGCAGGAGGTCAGGCCGCAGCACATCGCGCTGGCCACCGACGACCTCCTCGCGACCGCGCGCCGGGTGCGGGAGAACGGCGCGGGCCTGCTGCCCATCCCGGAGAACTACTACGACGACCTCGACGCGCGGTACGACCTCGCCCCGGAGACCCTGACGGCCTTCCGCGAGCTCGGCGTCCTCTACGAACGGGACGCGGACGGCGGGGAGTTCCTGCACTGCTACACCGTCACCGTCGGCCGGGTCTTCTTCGAACTCGTGGAGCGGCGGGGCGGCTACGAGGGGTACGGCGCGGCCAACGCCACGGTGCGGCTGGCGGCACAGCACACGGCCGACGCGGGGAGCCGGCCGGTGCGGTAGCGGGTCAGGCGGCCGCGGCGGTCAGGGCGGTCTCCGCCGCCGCGGCGAACCGTTCGAAGCTGCGGACGAACCGGTCGGCGTCCTCGGTCAGCGCCTCGGTGAGCATCGCATGGACGGCGGCGAGCGTCAGGGGGTTGCCGTGGGAGGTGCCGACCTGCTCGTAGGTGTGGTCGGCGATGCGGTCCATCAGCGCGCGGGTGGCGCCCACCGCGCCGCAAGGGACGCCGCCCGCCATGGCCTCGGCGAGGCAGACGATGTCCGGGGTGGTGCCGAAGAGTTCGGTGGCACCGCCCGGTGCGACCGCGAGGCCCGTCTTGACCTCGTCGTACGCGAGGTGGCGCCGTGCCGGAGGAGCAGTGCTCTCAGCTCGGCGTGGTGGCCGTCGGGCGGGACGATCAGGCCGATGTTCATCATGACCGGCTCGCTCGTGGGCGTGCCACGGCCAAGTCCCCCATTCCGTAGGAAAGTTACGGTAGCTTTTCTACGGAGCCAGCGGCGCCGACGGAGGGGGCAGCAGCACCATGCCCGGAGTCACCAAGAAGGCCCGGCGGAGCCGCCGTTCACCGGCGGAGACCCGGGCCCTGATGCTGGAGGCCGGGGTGGAGCTGGTGCGCCGGCACGCCGCCGACGCCTCCGACCAGGCACTCGCCGGACCCCTGGCACACATCAAGGTCACCGAGGTGGCCCGGCTCGCCACCGAGATCGCCGCGGACCGCCGGCCAGGTGTCGGCCCCGCGCAGCCGATCACCACCGGCGCGATCTACCCCCTGTGGCCCACCCAGGCCGATTACCAGGCGGACCTGATGTTCCACCTGCTCGGCCCGGACGCGTACCCGGAGGACCGGGACGCGGTGGCCGAACTGCTGACGCTCGCGGACACCACGGCACCGGTCGAGGCCATCCTCACCACGTTCGCCGCCGGCTGTCTCGAACGCGCCCGCGCCAACCCCCTCACCTACGTCCACCTGACCTTCTACGTGCTCGGCGAGCACCCCGAGGTGCGCGCAGCGGCCCACGGGGGCTACCGCCGGCTGGGCATCGGTTACGCCGCGGCGACGGAACGGCTGCTGGCCCGCGAGGGCCGCCGGACGGCGGCCGGACGCACCGTCGCCGACTTCGTCGTCGCCCTGCTCGCCGCCCTGGAGGGCTTCTGCCTGCGCGCCCGGGTCGACCCCGGCACTCCCCCGCCGGACGACCCGGCGCCGCGCGCCCCGCTCCCCGACCTGCTCGGCGCCACCCTGGTCGCGCTCTGGAACTCCTTCACGGAGCCGGACCCGGCGGTCAGCACGGTACGGTCCGGGTGACGCTCCGCCTCAGGCCCGGCCGAGGACGCAGAACTCGTGGCCCTCCGGGTCGGCCAGGACCTGCCACGAGACGTCGCCCTGACCTACGTCGGCGAGCGTCGCGCCGAGGGCTTCAAGCCGGGCCACCTCCGCCGCCTGACCGTCAACGGGCTGGGGCAGCAGGTCGAGATGGATACGGTGCCGGGTGTTCAGGTGGGGCGTGCGGCGGAACTCCAGATATGGGCCGACGCCCTTGGCGGAGCGCAGCAGCGCACGGTCGTCGGTCACCTGGTGCAGCGTCCAGTCCATCGCCTCGCCCCAGAACCGGGCCATGGCCCTCGGGTCCGCGCAGTCGACGACCACCGCGGCGATCGGTCCGGTGTCCCGGTAGATCTCCCGAGGCTCCAGGACGCAGAACTCGTTGCCCTCCGGGTCGGCCAGCACCGTCCACGGAAGGTCGCCTCGGCCCCCGTCGGCGGGCGTAGCGCCGAGCTCCTTCAGGCGCGCGACCAACTCCGCGTGATGGGCCGCGGAAGTGGTGGCGAGTTCGATGTGCGCGTGGTACTCCACCGTTTCGGGGTCCGGGACGGTGACGACATCGATGCAGACGGCGGAGGGGTCCGGCCACGCGAAACCCACGGGCTCGACGTTGGTCACACCGGGTGCCTCGCTGGAGACGCCCCAGCCGAGCGCCTCCGCCCAGAACCGGCCCAGCGCCGAGTCGTCGCCGGCTTTGAAATTCACCTGAACAAGTTGCAGCGCCATGCCGCGAACCCTACACCCAGGGGTCGAACTGACATACGAGATCGCCGAATTCGGGAGGGCGGCCGGAAGAAGATCCCGATCCCCGCCGTGCCGGACCCCACTGGCTTTCAACGGCCTTATGCCATAGGGAAGTTCACAGGAGTTCCCCAGCTTTCCTCAGTACCTTGAGCCCCATGACAGAAGAGAGCACACCTCGTCTCAGCCGTCGCCGGTTACTTGCCGCGGGCGGCGCCGGTATCGCCGTCGCGGGCCTCGGCGGGGCCGCCCTGTCCGGCAGCGCGTCGGCCGAGGAGCCCGCCACCACGGATTGCCTGCGGCTCACCAAGGAGTCCATCGAGGGCCCGTACTACCTCGACTACGACAAGTACCGCTCCGACGTCACCGAGGGGAAGCCGGGCGTCCCGCTGACGCTCCGCATCCGCGTCATCGACTCCGTGCACTGCCGCCCCCTCTCCCGGGTCGCCGTCGACATCTGGCACTGCGACGCGCTCGGCGTCTACTCCAGCTACGAGGAACAGTCCTCCGGCGGCGGTGGCACCCCGACGCCGCCCACCGGCACCCCGACCGCCGTGCCCACCGGCCCGCCGCCCGGCGGTGGCGGCGGGCACGCCGAGCCGGACAGCGACACGACCTACCTGCGCGGCTTCCAGATGACCGACCGGGCCGGCTGGGTCACCTTCCGTACGGTCTTCCCCGGCTGGTACCGGGGCCGGGCCGTGCACATCCACACCAAGGTGCACGTCGACGGCACGTTCACGCACGGCAAGTACGAGGGCGGCACCGACTGCCACACCGGCCAGCTGTACTTCCCCGAGCCGGCCATCCAGGCCGTCGCACGGCTGGACCCGTACGCCACCAACACCACCGAGCGCACCACCAACGCCGAGGACATGCTCTACACGGGCGACACCGCGGCCGACGGGATGCTCGCGCTGCGGTACGACGAGCGGCGGGTGGGCCGCGGCGTGCACGCGGCGATCACCCTCGGCGTCGACCCGGACGCCGTCAACGACGGCCGGGACGGCTTCCCGGCGCCGACAAGCACTCCGGCCGCCTAGCGGTCAGCTGCCACCTGGCCCGCCCCCTGGGTGCTCTCGTCCACCTCCACCGCGGTGGAGCGGCGGTTCCAGGCCCGGGGGGCGCGCCAGTGGTAGCGCAGCGCGAGCAGCCGGACCGCGAAGGCCACGACGGCGGCGAGCGCGCTGGTCGTGGGGTTCAGGGTCTGGAAGCGGATGCACAGGGCGACGATGGCCGCGCCGACGATGGCGGGCACGGCGTAGAGGTCGCGGTCCCAGCGGACGAGGGAGGGCACCTCGTTGGCGATGATGTCGCGCAGCACGCCGCCGCCGACGGCCGTGGCCATGCCCAGGGTGGCGGAAGCGGTGAGGCCCAGCCCGTACTCGTACGCCTTGGTGGTGCCCGCGACGCAGAAGAGGCCGAGGCCGGCCGCGTCGAAGACGTTCACCCCGGTCTGGATCCGCTGGACCTGGGGGTGCAGGAAGAAGACGAGGACCGCCGCGACCAGCGGGGTCACGAAGTAGCCGAGGTCGGTGAAGGCGGCCGGCGGCACGGCCCCGATGATCAGGTCGCGGAACAGCCCGCCGCCCAGCGCGGTCACCTCGGCGAGCACGGCGATGCCGAAGATGTCGAAGTTCTTGCGTACGGCGAGCAGCGCGCCGGAGATCGCGAAGACGAAGATGCCGATGAGGTCGAGCGTGTGCTGGACGGTGGGCGTGAAGAGTTGCTGGAGCACACGGCATTCTTACGTGCGGACGGCGACGTGGGCCGTGACGTTCCGCACTGCGGGCCGGCCGCGCCGCCGGGGCGCGGCCCGCGGCCGGCACGCGGTCAGCTGATCTGGCGGCGGACCAGCTCGTGGAAGAGGCCGCCGGTGTCGGCGAGCAGGTCGGCCGGGGTGCCCTGCTGGGCGACCTTGCCGTCCGCCATGACGATCACCCGGTCGGCATCCATGACCGTGGAGAGCCGGTGGGCGATGACGACACGGGTGGCGTTCAGTTTGCGGGTGCTCTCGGTGACCACCCGCTGCGTCTCGTTGTCCAGCGCGCTGGTGGCCTCGTCGAAGAAGAGGATGCGCGGCCGCCGGATCAGCGCCTGGGCGATCATCAGGCGCTGCCGCTGCCCGCCGGAGATCGAGCCGCCGCCGTCGGAGAGCATGGTGTGCATGCCCATCGGCATCCGTTTGATGTCCTCGGCCAGGCCCGCCATCTCCGCGGCCGCCCAGGCCTCCTCCTGCGTGAACATCTCGGCGCCGCAGATGCAGTCCAGGATCGAACCGTTGAAGGGCTGCGCGTTCTGGAGCACCACGCCGCACTGGCGGCGTACCGCGGCCTGGTCCAGCGCCGCCAGGTCCTGCCCGTCGTACAGGACGCTGCCGGCGGCCGGCCGGTCGAAGCCGATGAGGAGGCGGAGCAGGGTGGACTTGCCGCAGCCGCTCGCGCCGACCACGGCGACGAACTCGCCGGGCCGTACCTGGAAGGACACGTCGTCCAGGACCAGCGGCCCGTCGTCGGAGTACCGGAAGGACAGGCCGCGGGCCTCCAGCGCGCCGGTGAGGGTACCGGGCTGGGTGGAGCCGCCGCGTACCTCGGGCCGCTCGTCGAGCACCGGCTTGATCTGCTCGAACATCGGCAGCACGGCGGCGGCCTGGAGGAACGCGCCGGTCAGCTGGGTCACCGACGTCAGCATCATCGTCACGGCGGTGTTGAAGGTGAGGAACGCGGCGGCCGACAGCACGCCACGGGCCGGGCCCGCGAGCAGCATGAACATCACCAGGGTGCACAGCGGCAGGTAGACCGCGTTGAGCGTGGTGGTGAGGTTCTTGATCCGGCCGACCTTCTGCTGGAGCTCCCGGCTGCGCGCGAACTCTCCGGCCCACGCCCCGTAGGCGAAGCTCTCGGCTGCCGCGACGCGCAGCTTCGGCAGTCCCCGCAGGGTCTGGAAGGCCTGGTTGTTGAGCTTGTTGTTCAGCTCGATGAGGCGGCGCTGGTAGCGCAGCTGCCACAGTCCGAGGAGCAGGAAGACCGCGGCGATGCAGAGCAGCATGGCGATCGCGACGACGGCCAGCTTCACGCTGTAGACCAGCAGCAGGACGAGGTTCATGGTGCCGACCGTGCCGGCCTGTACGGCGATCGAGCCGATGCCGGACAGGATGCGGCGGATGCCGCTGATGCCCATGGCGGCGCTGGCCAGCTCGCCGGTGGAGCGCGCGCTGAAGAACCGGGTGGGCAGCCGCAGCAGCCGGTCCCAGACGGCCGGCTGGAGGGTGGACTCGATGCGTCCTTCGATGCGCAGGATGGAGGTGTTCTCCAGCAGCATGAAGACGGCGGAGACCAGGCTGGTGACGATCAGCGCGATCGTCGTCTGGACGATGAGGCCGCGCTCGGCGTTGGGCACGTACTCGCCCAGCACCTTGCCGGTGGCGATCGGCACCAGCGCCCCCAGCACCACGGCCACCAGCCCGCCGAGGACGAGGTTGCGCAGGTCCAGGCGGGTGCCGCGCATGGCGAAGCGGGCCAGCCGCAGCGGGCCCATCGGGCGGTCGGGCAGCGGCGGGTAGAGCATGACGCCGCGGGGCTCGATCGCCGCTGCGGTCCCGGCATCGAGGCGGGTGCGCCCGCCGTCCGCCTCGACCGCTTCGTAGCGGCCGCGGCGCCACAGGAGCGCGACGGGTTCGCCGGTCCCGGACCGGTGGCCGACGAGCGGGCCGCTGTTCTCGCGCCACCACCGGCCGTCGAGCTTGACGACGCGGGTACGGATGCGGGAGCTGACGGCGATCCGCTCGACGGGGCTCAGCCGGTCGTTCGCCGTACCGCCCTCCTTGGGCGAGGTGAGCGTGATGCCGGCGGCGTCGGCGACCCGGCGGCAGACGGCGAGGGTGGCGTCGTCGGTCGCGCCGGTGCGCGCGCTGCCGCGGCCCCGCGTGCCGATGGAGGAGATCAGGGTCCGGTCGGCCTGGGAGCGGGCGGCCTCGCCCGCCTCGATGCCGGCCGCCGTGCGGTCCTCGTGGGCGCGCTCCAGCCGCTCGATCCAGCGGTCCAGGGCCGACAGCAGCCGGTACTGCTGGTCGACCATCCGCTGCCACATCGTGCCGTCGATGAGCAGGTCGGCGGCGGCCTCGGCGCTGTAGTGGGCGCCGTACTGGAGGCTGCCCGGCTCGACCGGCATCCACAGGATGTTCTCGTCGGCCGTGCCCTGCGGGTCGGGGGCCGCAGCCGCCTCGGGGGTCTCGTACTCGCCGTCGAGGGGCGCTTCGAACAGCACCCGCTGGCTGCGGCCGACCCCGCGCGCGAAGGCGTCCTCCAGCGGGCTGAGCGTGCCGTCGTACGCGGGGTCACCGGGGTACGGGGCCTGCCCGACGTACCGGCCGTACGCGTCGTACTCCGCGTAGCCGCCGTACTCGGGCCGGAAGAGTTCGCGCAGCTGGATACGGCGGACCGCGCAGCCCTGGAGCGGCCGGGCGACGAGGGTGTGCTGCGGGCCCTCGACGGGGCCGAGCAGGAGGGTGCCGGGGGCCAGCCGGCCGAGGAAGTACCAGTGGCCCTGCTGGGCGGCGTCGACCGCGAAGAGGTCCATGGCGCCGGCGGTGACCAGCCAGAGGACGTGCGGGCCTTCGAGCGGGAGGTTGCGCAGGCCCGTGAGGTCGGCCTCGGTGCCGAGTCCGCCGAGGGCGTGCAGCACGCTGTCGTCGGCGGCCGTGCCGGTGGCCGCGGGATGAGGGGTCGTCACCTCAGGACTCCTTGACCAGTTCCGCGTAGGCGCCCTGGGCGGCGACCAGGTCCTCGTGCCGCCCGCGCTCGACGACCGTGCCGTGGTCCAGGACCACGATCTCGTCGCTGTCGCGCACGGTGCTCAGCCGGTGCGCGATGACGACGCAGGCGCAGCCCAGGCGCCGCAGGTTGTCCATGATGAGCTGTTCGGTCTCCGCGTCCAGGGCGCTGGTGACCTCGTCCAGGACGAGGATGGAGGGGCGCCGGACCAGGGCCCGGGCGATCTCCAGGCGCTGCCGCTGACCGCCGGAGAAGTTGCGTCCGTCCTGCTCGACGCGGCTGTGGATGCCGCCGGGGCGGCGGGCGACCACGTCGTAGGCCGCGGCGTTCTTCAGCGCCTCGATCACGGCCTCGTCGGGGATCGAGGGGTCCCACAGCGCGACGTTGTCCCGGACGGTGCCCTCGAAGAGGAAGACGTCCTGGTCGACGAAGGACACCGAGGAGGCCAGCGCACCGCGGGAGATGTCCTCCAGCCGCTGCCCGTCGATGTGGATGGTGCCCTCCCACGGCCGGTACAGGCCGGAGATGAGGCGGGAGACGGTGGACTTGCCGCTGCCGGAGCCGCCGACGAGGGCGACCTGCTGCCCGGGGCCGACGGTCAGCGAGAAGTCGGTGAGCAGCGGCTTGTCCAGCGGGCTGTAGCCGAAGGTGATGTTCGTCAGCTCCACGTGGCCCTTGAGGCGGCGGGTGCTGGCGACCGGCTCGGGACGGGTGTAGAGGGAGTCGACGGGGAAGGACTCGACGTCCTTCAGTCGGGCCACGTCGGCGGCGAAGTCCTGGATGCGGCCCGCCATGCCGTTGAGCCGGGTGATGGGCGCGGTGAAGTTGGTGACCAGCGCCTGGAAGGCGACGAGGAGACCCACCGACATATGGCCTTCGACGGCGCGCAGCCCGCCGATGAGCAGGATGCAGGCGCTGTTGAGGGCGGCGAGGGTGGGCGCGACGACGGCGAGCCAGGCGGTGGGCACACCGAGCCGCTGCTGCCCGTCCAGGGTGACGGCGTGCTGCCCGGCCCAGCGGCGGAAGTAGCCGTTCTCGCCGCCGGTGGCCTTCATCGTCTCGATGAGCTGGAGGCCGCTGTAGGAGGTGTTGGTCAGCCGGGCGGTGTCGGCGCGCAGCTTCTGGGTGCCGGTGGCGCGCAGCCGTACGACGATGCGCATCGCTGCGACGTTGAGCAGCGCGACGGCCACGCCGATGAGGGTGAGCTGCGGGTCGTACGACCACAGCAGGAAGGCGTAGAGGATGACGACGACGGCGTCCACGCCGGCCGCCGCCAGGTCGCGGGCGAGGGTCTCGGCGACGGTGTCGTTGGACTGCAGGCGCTGGACGAGGTCGGCGGGGTTGCGTTGCGCGAAGAAGGTGACCGGCAGCCGGAGCAGATGGCGCAGGAAGCGGGCGCTGCTCAGGGTGGAGGAGATGATGCGGCCGCGCAGCAGGTTCGCCTGTTGCAGCGCGGTGAGCGCGGCAGTCAGGACGAGGGTGGTGCCCATCGACGCGAAGAGCACCCCGAGCAGCGACGTCTGGTCGCCGATCAGGAACATGTCGATGTACGTACGGCTCAGCGCGGGCACCGTCGCACCGACCACGACCAGCAGGAAGCTGGCGAGGACGGCGGCGAGCATGGTGCCGGAGGTACCGCGCAGCCGGGGCGGCAGCGCGCCGAGGACGCCCGGCTTGCGGCCACCCTTGCGGAAGTCCTCGCCGGGCTCGAAGGTCAGCACGACGCCGGTGAAGCTGGTGTCGAAGTCCTCGGCGGGCACGAAGCGGCGGCCCCGGTCGGGGTCGTTGATGAACGCGCCCCTGCGGCCGAGGCGGCGCCCCATGCCCTCGAAGACGACGTAGTGGTTGAACTCCCAGAAGAGGATGGCCGGGGCCCGCACCTCGGCGAGCGCGGCCGGCTCCATCTGCATGCCCTTGGCCTTCAGGCCGTAGGAGCGGGCGGCCTTGAGGAGGTTGGAGGCGCGGGAACCGTCGCGGGAGACACCGCAGGCGATGCGCAGCTCCTCCAGCGGGACGTGCCGGCCGTAGTGGGCGAGGACCATGGAGAGCGAGGCGGCGCCGCACTCCACGGCCTCCATCTGAAGGACGGTGGGGGTACGGACGGTACGGCCCGTGCCCTTGGCGGGCGTGGGGTCGGTACGGCGCCGGGCCGGCTTGGCGTTCGGGCGGTGCCGGCCGCGGCCGCCGGGCGGCAGCGGGGGCGTCGCCGGTGCTTCGGGCTGCGCGGTCACGGGAGGAGCCAATCGATCGGACGCTGCGCGGTCAGGTGGACCGCACCGGTGACGGGCGTCATGGAGCCGATCGCGTTCGGCGGGCCGTCGGCGGTGGACCACCGGTAGCCGGACTTGGTGTCCGCGCGGTCCAGCTCGACCAGGACGGCGACGGGCTGGCCCTTCGCGGTGAACTGCTCGCCGAGTTCGCGGTCGCCGAGGAAGCCGGCGATCTGGCGGCTGCTCTGCGGCGCCCGGCCGACCGCCTTGACCTTGCCGCGCAGCACTCCGTACTGCTGCGTGGGCACGGACTGGACCGTGAGGTCGACGGTGGCGCCGACGGGGACGGTGGCGGCGCTGCGGCTGGGTACGTAGACCATCGCCACCAGCGGTTCACGGGCGCTGGTGACGCGCTCGACGCTCGCGACGTCGGCGCCGACGGTGACCACCGAACCGATCTTGCCGACCAGACTGGTGACGCGGCCCGCGGCGACGGCACGGACCGCGCGGTCGCCCTGTGCGGTGCGGACCTTCAGGACCGGCGCTCCGGCGCGCAGCGTCTGGCCTTCCTTGGCGAAGACCTGGGTGACCTGGCCGGCGACCGGGCTCTGCAGGACGTAGCTGCCCTGGGGGTGGGTGAGGATGCCGGGTGAGGTCAGTTTGGAGGACACGGACCCGGTGACCGCCCAGAAGGCGGCGACGGCCATCACGACGACGGTGACGGCGAGGACGAGGCCGCCCTGCGGCCGGGCGTAGCGCACGGGCAGGTCGAGCTCTTCAGGCGACTGGAGCTTGGCCAGCGCCTTTTGCCGGAACTGCACGGAACTTTTCCCTCGACTGCTTTTGTCTCATTCGATGCCGAAGCGTGCGCCCAGGGGCAGCGCGCTCAGAAAGGCGACCCAATGGGACACGCGCGACATGGCGCACCAATGAGCATGAAAATGCCCGCCGTTCGGGCATGCCAAGGCATGACCGTAACACAGGCGGAAAAGCCCGCACGTGACGGGAGAATACCGGCCGATGGCATCCGTGCGCCCCGGAGCAATTACTCCGGGGCGCACGGGGACCTACGGATACGGACATGTACCCATAGGTCGAGTCAAGCCTGCGGCGATGACACCGACAGCGACTGCGGGACTCAGAGGCCCGCGACGACGCCGTTCACGTTGACGCCGGTGGCCTGCTGCACGGTGCCGGTCACGGTGCCGAGCACGTTGCCGACGGTGCCGCCGGTCACGCCGTCGACGGTGCCGACGACGGAGTCGGCGACGGGGCCGACGACGCCGAGGCCACCGGCGATGTTGTCCAGCTCGGCGTCGGCGATCTCAGCGGTCTCGACCTGGGGGGTGAAGTCCATGAGGGGAATCCCTTCAATTGCTGTGGGTCATACTCGAATAACACGGAGGTCGTCGGCAGAACATAACCGGGCAGCCATACCGGGCATTAACCGAACGGAAACCGGGGGGCATTCGCCGGACCCTCGCGTCGAAATGATCCAAGCATGCCAACTGGCAACGCGGCCAACTCGCTTGCAGCGGTCACTCGGCATATTTCACCGTCACCGGACGATCGCGTGCAGTTTTGTGCACGCATTGGTGACGACTCCTTCACAACGTCCATTGCGTGCGACGGAGCGGCCGCGCACGCACGCCGGACCCATTCGGACATACCCGCGCCAAGCCCCGGACGTCCGGGCACGGCTGCGCACGGACGGACACACGCTGTGCCGCCGATGCGCGGGCGATGTGCAGATTCTTTGAAAACGGTCTGCGCGGCTCAACCCCGGGCGGGTGACGGCGCCCGCGGGGATGCGTACATACGTTCACACCCCGGGCGTCAGGACACCGAGACCCCGCCGGGCAGCGCGGCGCGCCAGCCCCGCAGCGTCTCCAGCACCCGTTCCAGCTCGCCGACGATCCGGTCCAGCTCGCCGGCGGTGCGCGCGTCGCAGGAGTACGGCATGCGCCCCTCCGCCTCGATCACGCCCACCTCGACCACCGGGGAGGTCCGGCCCGACGTGCCTTCTTCGCACATGATGTGAAAGAGGAGCTGCGGGAAGCTCCGCTCCGGCTGTGCCGAAATGTTCCAGCTGACCGGTTCCGCCAGATGCATGATGCCCTCCCGGCCGCCGGCCTCGGCCGCGGTGTGCACACGGCGGCACCACACCGGGCACACCACGGGCCGTACGGCCAATGTCACGGGATCCAACATGTCGTCCGTCATGTGCACATTATCCGGCGGAACCGCCGATCCCGCTCTTGTGCGGCACCCGCTCGGGTGCCAGGCACTTCACCGGCGTCATTCTCAGGTATCGAGCACCGCACATGCGGTACGAGGCGCCCCGCCGGGCCACGTGCGTGACCGTTCCCGATGCCTTGTCCGCGATCCCCCGGTCCACGCTCAGCAGAGCGATGTCACCGGCGTCGTGAACGCGCCGCGGACGTACGGAGATCGTCCTCGCCGCCCGTCTCGCCCTCTCCGACAAGGTGCTCAGTGACCGGCCGCGCCGGCTCGTCGTGTCAGGCGTGGTCGAGCAGGAGCGCACCGCGGGCGGCCGTCCACCGTCGGACAACCGGCTCACCGCGCACGGCCGGCGGCCGGGCCCCGTACCGCAGGCGCTGTGGACCGGGGCGCCGCCGCACCGGTCCGGCCCGCCGGACCGTCCTGGCCGGCCGGGGGCAGGGCACCGGCCGGCCAGGACGGGGCGCCGGTCGGCCGGGGACGAGGCGCCGGCCGGGGACGAGGCGCCGGTCTTCCGGCTGGTCAGCCGGAGGCCCGTACGACCAGGCGCGGGGCGAGGCGGACGGCGCGGCTCGGGGGCGCTTCCCCCGGTGGTGTGCCGTCGTCCGAGCGGTCGGCGAGCAACCGGGCGGCCTCCGCCGCCAGTTCGGTGACGGGCTGGCGGACCGTGGTGAGCGCCGGGTCGGCCAGGCCCGCGAGGGGCACGTCGTCGAAGCCGGTGACCGCGACCTCGCCGGGCACGTCGGCGCCCAGTTGGCGCAGCCGCTGGAGCGCGCCGACCGCGATGAGGTCGTTGGCGCAGACGACGGCGTCCGGGCGGGACGGCCAGATCCGGTCGATCGCCTCGCGCCCGAACGCCACGGAGAAATCGCCGAGTTCGACCCGCCCGGGGGCCGACGGGCCGAAGGCGGCGGCGCCCGCCTCGTACGCCGCGCGCCGCTCGGCCGCGGTCGACGTCGTACCGGCCGCGCCCACGAACCACGGGCGGCGGCGGCCCGCGGCCGCCAGGTGGTCCAGTACCAGCGCCATGCCGGCCGCGTTGTCCACCGCGACCGAATCGGCGACACCCGGTCCGCAGCCACGGTCCAGCAGCACCACCGGCACCCGCCGTGCGGCGTCCGCCACCGCCTCCCGGCTGCGCCGCTCGTCGACCGGTATCAGCAGCAGCGCGTCCACCTGCCGGTCCAGGAACTCCGCGATCCGGGCCGCCTCGGTCGCCGGGTCGTCGTCGCAGTCGGCGAGCAGGACGGCCCGGCCCGCCGCGTGCAGCGCGTGCTCCAGCTCGCGCACGAGCGCGGGGAAGAAGGGATTGGTGATCTGCGGCAGGACCAGGCCGACCGTGCCCGTCGCGCGGCGGCGCAGCGCGCGGGCGACGTGGTTGGGGCGGTAGCCGAGGCGCTCGGCGGCTTCCCGTACGGTGCGGGCGGTCTCGGTGCCGACGGGGCGGGTCCCGGCGAGCACGCGGGAGACGGTGGCGACGGAGCAGCCCGAGGCGCGGGCGACGTCCTTGAGGGTGACTTCGGCCACGGTCGTGCCCTTCGCTCGGCTCGGCTGCGCCGCCCGCACCGGCGTACCCTGCGGAAACGGCGGGCAAACGTTATCACCGGGTGGTCGCCCGACTCTGTGGGATGAATCATTGACAAGCGCCCCGGTATGCGGGTGAACTCTTCGCGGCACGTTGGAGAACGATTTCCCATCTCCTCTCCCGAAGGCCACCGCACCACCGTTCAACAGGGCAAAGGGGCTCATCCGTTGGCCAGAAAGATCATCCTCGACTGCGACCCGGGGCACGACGACGCGATCGCCATGCTGCTGGCCCACGGCAACCCCGACATCGAGCTGGTCGCCGTGACCACCGTCGTCGGCAACCAGACGCTGGAGAAGGTCACCCGTAACGCGCTGTCCGTGGCGCGGATCGCGGGCATCACCGACGTGCCCTTCGCCGCCGGCTGCCCGCGCCCTCTCGTACGGAACATCGAGACCGCCGGTGACATCCACGGCGAGACCGGCCTGGACGGGCCGGTGCTCCCCGACCCCACGTGCGTCCTGGATGAGCGGCACGCCGTGGACCTCATCATCGACACCGTCATGTCCCACGAGCCGGGCGAGATCACCATCGTCCCGACCGCGGGCCTGACCAACATCGCGCTGGCCGCCCGCAAGGAGCCGCGCATCGTCGAGCGGGTCCGCGAGGTCGTCCTGATGGGCGGCGGCTACCACGAGGGCAACTGGAGCGCGGTCGCCGAGTTCAACATCGTCATCGACCCCGAGGCCGCGCACATCGTCTTCAACGCGGGCTGGCCGGTCACCATGGTCGGCCTGGACCTCACCCACCAGGCGCTCGCGACGCCCGAGGTGGCCGAGCGGATCGCCGCGCTGGGCACCGGGCCCGGCAAGTTCGTCGGGGAGCTGCTGGAGTTCTTCGGCACCGCCTACCGCGATCACCAGGGCTTCGAGTCGCCGCCGGTGCACGACCCGTGCGCCGTCGCGTACGTGATCGACCCGGACGTGATGACCGTGCGCCGGGCCCCGGTCGACATCGAGCTGACCGGCACCCTGACCAAGGGCATGACCGTGACGGACTTCCGCGCCCCCGCGCCCGCCGACTGCAGGACCCAGGTCGCGGTGAAGCTGGACCACGGCCGCTTCTGGGACCTCGTCGTGGACGCCCTGGAGCGGATCGGCGACCCGGAGCTGATCGGCGAGAACCCGCAGAAGCCTGGGGACGTCCTCGCATGAACGCATCCACCACGTCGGGGCCGCCCCCCGGCGGCCTGACCGAGAGACCCGCCGTACGGGTCGGCGTCCTGCTCACCGCGCTGCTGGCGGCGTGCTTCGCCTTCCAGCTCAACGCGTCCATGCTGAGCCCCGCGCTGAAGAGCATCGAGGACAGCCTCGGTGCCACCTCGGCGGAGGTCGGCCTCACCCAGACCGCGTTCTTCACCTCGGCCGCGCTCTTCTCGCTGTTCCTGCCGCGGCTCGGTGACGTCATCGGCCGCCGCAAGGTGCTGGCCGGGATGATGGCGCTGATGGTGATCGGCTGTGTCATCGCGGCGCTGGCGACGAGCGTGCCGATGCTCTTCGTGGGCCGGGTCATCCAGGGCGTGAGCGGTCCGACCGTACCGCTGTGCCTGATCATGCTGCGGGTGGAGGTGCCCGAGCCGAAGAAGTACGGCACCCTGCTCGGCGTGATCACCGCGGTCAACGGCGGCATCGCGGGCGTGGACTCGCTCGCCGGCGGCTACCTCGCCGACCACTACGGCTTCGGCGCGGTCTTCTGGGCGATGGCGGTCGTCGCGGCGGTCGCCGCCGCGCTGGTGGCCACCCTCACCCGGGAGTCCACCGCGCCCGTGAAGAGCCGGATGGACTGGCCCGGTGTGCTGCTCCTCGTCATCTCGGTCGGCACCCTGCTGACGGCGTTCAACGAGGCGGGCAAGCTGGCCGCCGCGAACTGGCCGCTGATCGCCGTGCTCGTCGTGATCGCCGCGATCGCCTTCGCGCTGTTCTGGCGTACGGAGAGCCGCAGCGGCCACCCGCTGGTCGCCACCCACCACCTCAAGCAGCGCTCGACCTGGGCCCTGCTGCTGACCACCGTGCTCACCATGACCGGCGTCTTCGCCGTCATGAACGGGCTGATCCCGGCACTCGCGCAGGACGCCCACGCGGGCCTGGGCATGTCGGCCGAGGCGTCGGCCTGGTGGACGCTGACGCCGTACGCGCTCGCGGGGCTGGCGATGGGGCCGGTGGCGGGCCGGCTCTCCGCGACGTTCGGGTACGGGCGCATTCTGCGGTTCGGGCTCGTCGGTACGGTGGTGACGATCGTGCTGATGATCGTCACCAGCGGCAGTCACTCCCGGGTGCTGCTCCTGCTGATGTCCGTCCTGGTGGGCATCGCGTACGCGGGCGTGGCCAACATCGTCCTCAACGGCCTGGGCATCGTGCTCTCGCCACGCGAGAACCCCGGCTTCCTGCCGGGGCTGAACGCGGGTGCGTTCAACCTGGGGGCCGGCCTCAGCTTCGCGGTCCTGTACGCGGTCAAGACCGCCGTGGTTCCGGCCGATCCGGCGTCGACGACGGGCTACACCGCGGCGATGATCGCGGGTGTCGTCATCATCGCGGCGGCGTTCGCGGCGTCGTTCCTCATCCCGAAGCCGGTGTCCGCCGAGGCGGACGGACAGCCGGCGTAGCCGCCGTAGGGGTGCGGGGAACCGCCCCGGTCACGCGCCGTCGTGGCTGGGCGCGCAGTTCCCCGCGCCCCTGCTACCGCAGGTAGGCGCCCAAGCGCTCGATTGCCGCGGGATTGCGCGGGCTCTCCACCAGGTCCGCGTAGTCCAGCGTGATGATGCGGCGGTGTTTGACCGCGGAGACGTTCGCCAGTGGCTTGTAGTGGAGCAGGAACCGCTTCTTCTGCTCGGCCGTGGTGTCCCCGTAGTCGTTGACGACGATCACGTCGGGGTCGCGTTCGACGACGGTCTCCCAGCCGACCGTGGTCCAGGAGTCCGCGAGGTCGTGGGTGATGCTGCGGCCGCCCGCCTTGGTGATGATCTCGTCGGGCGCCGCGTACCGGCCCGCCGTGAACGGCTTGTCCTGGCCGCTGTCGTAGAGGAACACGCTCGGCCGGGCGTCCCCCTTCGGCGCCTTCTTCCGTACGTCCGCGACCCGGCTCCGGAAGTCCGCGATCAGCTTCCGTGCCCGGTCCTCCACGCCGAACAGCTTTCCGAGCTGGGTGAGGTCGGTGTAGAGGGCGTCCAGCGGCGGCATGACACCGCGTGCCGCGCCGTGGCCGTTGCGGCAGGACTCGGTGAGGACGTACGCGTCGATGCCGAGCTTCTTCAGGGCCGCCGGGGTGATCCCGTTCTCGCCGAAGCCGTAGCCCCAGCCCGCGAATACCAGGTCGGCGTGGGCGTCGACGGCCATCTCCTTGGTGATCGCCTGCTTCGACAGCCACCTCGTCTTCTTGTACGCGTCCTTCCAGGGCACGTGGTCCAGGTCCCCCTTGTCGTCCGGCATGACGTACCCGGCCATCCGGTCCTCCAGGCCCAGCGCGAACATGATCTCGGTGATGCCGACGTCGTTGGTGACGACGCGTTCGGGGGCCTTGTCGAAGGTGACCTTCCTGCCGCAGTTCTCGATGGTGACGGTGTTCTCGGCCGCCTTGCCGTCCCCGCCACCGGCGATGCGGGCTCCGCAGCCGGTGAGCGAGGCGGTGAGGGCGAGGGCGGCGGCCGCGCAGGCCGCCGGGCGCAGGACGCGCATGGGATCTCCGTAAGGGGTCAGTCGGCGAGGTCGAAGAGGAGCTGGAGTGCGCCGGTCACGGGGTGGGCGACGCGGTGCGCCCGTACGCCGAAGACCTCGGCCAGCAGCTCGGCGCTGAGGACGTCCTCCGGCGGGCCGGCGGCCACGACGCGGCCGCCGTCGAGCACGTACAGCACGTCGCAGTGGCTCGCGGCGAGGTTCAGGTCGTGCAGTGCGGCGAGCACCGTGAGGCCACTGCCGCGTACCAGGGACAGCACCTCCAGCTGGTGGGCGATGTCCAGGTGGTTGGTCGGTTCGTCGAGGACGAGGACCTGCGGCTGCTGGGCCAGCGCGCGGGCGATCAGGACGCGCTGCTTCTCGCCGCCGGAGAGCGAGCGGAAGCCGCGTGCGGCGAGGTGCCCCGCACCGACCCGGTTCAGCGCGGCCGCGCACAGCGCGGCGTCGGCGGCGGACCGGCCCGCGAACGGGGAGCCCCGGTGGTGCGGCAGCCGCCCCATCGCCACCACCTCGGCCGCGGTGAAGTCGAACTCGGCGCCGGACTCCTGGGGCAGCGCGGCCAGCCGGCGCGCGCCCTCCCGCGCGTCCAGCGCGTGCAGATCGTCGCCGGCCAGCCGTACCGTGCCCGCCGTGGGCCGCAGCGCCCGGTACACGCACCGCAGCAGCGTGGACTTGCCGCTGCCGTTCGGCCCGACCACCCCGACGACCTGCCCGCCCTCGGCGCGCAGCGTGATGTCCTCGACGATCCGGCTGCCCGCCAGCTCGACCGTCACCCCTTCGACGTCGACGCGCATCAGCGGCCGCCCCCGAACGCGTAGCCGCCGCGCCGCATCAGCAGCAGGAAGCACGGCACCCCGAGTACCGCGGTGACCACACCGACCGGGATCTCGGCGGGCGCCAGCAGCAGCCGGGAGACGATGTCCGCCCAGACCAGCAGCACGGCGCCGGCGAGCGGCGCGAGGAGCAGCACCCGCCGGTGGTCGGCGCCGACCAGCATCCGTACGACGTGCGGCACCATCAGGCCGACGAACCCGATCGCGCCGGACACGGCGACGACCGTCGCGGTGACGGCGGCGGTGACCACGAACAGCTCGGTGCGCAGCCGGCCCGCGCGCACGCCGAGTGCCGCCGCGGTCTCGTCGCCCATCGCGAGCGCGTTGAGCTGCCCGGCCCGGGCGCCGAGGTACACCGTCCCGGCGAGCACGGTGACGGCGGCGAGCGGCACCGAGCCCCAGGTCGCCCCGCCCAGGCTGCCGAGCAGCCACATCATCGCGGACCTGGCCGCCTCGCCGCGCTCGGCCCGGAAGACCATCAGCGTGGTGACGGCGGAGAACCCGTACGACAGCGCGGTACCGGACAGCACCAGCCGCAGCGGCGTCAGCCCGTACGCGGTACGCGCCGTCACGTAGACGAGCACCATCGCCGCGAGCGCCGAGACGAACGCGGACACCGACAGCGCCCACACGCCCAGCGCGGCGAACGCGCCCAGCAGCAGGACGGCGTTGGCGCCGACCGCGGCACCGGAGGAGACGCCGAGCACGAAGGGGTCGGCGAGCGCGTTGCGCACCAGCGCCTGCACGGCCACCCCGACCGAGGCGAGCCCCGCGCCGACCACGGCCGCGAGGACGGCGCGCGGCAGCCGTATCTCCCAGACGATGGTGTACCCGCCGGTCTCCTCCGGCCCTATCGTCCCGCCGGTCAGCCCGGCCGTCAGGAAGTGCAGCGTCTCGCCCCACGACACCCCGGCGGAGCCGAGGCCGACCCCGCACACGAGGGAGCCGAGCAGCAGGACGGCGAGCACGGCGGCGGTGGCGGGGACCGGCAGCCGGCGGGGCACGGGCGGTCCGGCCGCGGCGGGTGCCGGGGCTGTGGTCATGGCGGGCACGGGCGGGCGTCCTTCGCCTCGGGCCGCGTCCGTGCGCGCAGGGAAACGGCGCAGCGCCGGCCGGGCGTCCGTGCGTCATCCCTCTCGCAGTCCGCGGCGAGCAGTAGGGAGTTGTGCCACCCCGCGGGTCATCGGACTCACCCGAGCGACGCCCCGGACCCTTACGACAGGCCCGGCCGCGCACTCGCGAACACCGTTGCGGGTCAGCGCCGGACTCTCACCGGACTTCCCCCACGGGACACACCGGCAGCCTAACAGCGGCCCGGGCCGGCGCCCGGGCCGGTCGTCACCCCATCCGTTCCAGCGCCCCGCCGTGGTAGCGGACCGCTGGGTTCCAGAGGAGGAAGGAGTGGATGCCGTTGTCCGCCGCGGCGCGGATCTGGGCGGCCACTTCGGCGTCGCCGTAGGAGACGCCCAGGGAGAAGTCCTGGAGCCAGGGGACGATCCGGGCGTCGGTGTGACGGGTCTTCTTCACGAAGTCGGCGAGGGACTTCTTGGTGATGGGGTACGGGTGGGAGTTGGGGTCGGAGACGCCGTACTCGCCGGCGGCCCAGTGCGAGGGGTAGACCATCGGCGCGATGTAGTCGCATTCCTTCGCGAGCTTGCCGATGTCCTGGGCGATCTCCTTCGGGCGGGTGACCGCGACGCCGAAGACCGAGACGCCGAGGAAGGCGCCGTGCTCGCGGGCGACCGTACGGGTCCGCGCGACCAGGTCCGTTATCGAGTCCTCGGGCGAGGTCCCGCCGAGGCCGGGGAAGGACATGCCGCTGAGCTTGCCGTCGGGGCGGCGGATGTAGTCGTAGAGGATGTCGTCGAAGCCGAGCTCCGCGGCTTCGGCGGCGAGGTCGAGGTGGTACCGGCGGACGTCCTCGTTCGCGAAGTTGGTGAAGGACAGGGCGCCGTACTTGGAGCCGGCGCCGTACGGGCCGCCGTCGGGGGTGCGGACGACGCGGTCGCGGTGGCCGTCCTTCCAGGAGGCCGAGGCCAGGACCGGGTCGCGGAAGGCAACGATGCGGCCGACGACCGCGCCGCCCGCCGCGTGGATCTCCTTGACGGCCTGCTTCGCGTCGTAGTAGCCCTTGGCCGCGCCGATCCGCCGGGCGAGCGGCACCTTCGAGTCGTAGCTGATCTCGCCCAGCTCGTCCTTGATGTCGAGCTGGACGGCGTTGAGCTTGCCCTCCTTCAGCAGCTTCAGCACCGGCTTGCGGAGCTGGTCGGAGGCCCAGGCCTGGCCGCTGACGTGCACCGCGCGCAGGGTCGGCCGCCGCACGGTGACCACCGCGTCCTCCCGTGTGGTGTTCCCGGCCTCGTCGGTGGCGACGGCGGTGGCCTTCGCCGGCGGCCGCGGGAGGGTCACGGCGAACGTGCCGTCCTTCGCGACGCGGGCCTTCCTGCCCGCGACGGTCACTCCGGTGGCGTCCTGGGCGCGGCCCTCGACCGTGACCGGGCCGCGCAGGCTGCGGCCCTCGGTGTCGGCGACCGCGAGCTTCGGCGGTGTGGTGTCGACGGTCAGCTCACGGGTGAGTTCGGCGCCGCCGAGCATGGAACCCTCGGTGGCCACCTTCAGCTCGTGCGTGCCGTCCCGCAGGCCGTCCAGACCCACCGTCAGATGGCGCCCCGCCGTCTGCACGGGCACTCGCTCGCCGTCCACGGTGACTTCGGCGCCGTCCAGCGCCTCCCCTTCGGGTGCGGTCACCTCCAGCCCGCCCTTGTCGAGGTCGGCGGCGTTCACCACGCCGCCGTCGGAGGCTCCGGCCAGCCGGAAGCCGGCGCCGCTCTGCTGCCGTACGAGGAGGACGCCGCCGACGGCCAGGGCCATGGCCAGGACACCGGCCAGAAGAATGACGAGCGGTCTGCGCGGGGAACGGCTACGGGAGGACTCGGCGGAAACAGGGGAAGCGGAGGAATCGGACGCGGGTGTTGCGTCCGAGGTGTAGCGGAAAAGCTTCTTCCAGTCGATCCGCATGACCACGCCCTTCCAGGAGGTCTCGTGCATCTCCGTCGCCGTCGTCCCGTCCCCCTCCGCCGTCCCGGCCTCGTCGTCCTGTCCCTGCTGACGCTGGTCGCGACGGCCGTCTCCTGCGCCGAGTCCCGCGGCGGTGCGCCACCGCCGGAACCCTCGGCTCCGAAAACCACCGGTGGTCGGCAGGATTCCCCCTCGGCCCTGCCGGAACACCCCGCGCGGCCGAAGTCCCCCGCCTCGGTGCACGCCGACGAGCTCGGTTCCGTACCGGTCCTGATGTACCACCAGGTCGTCAAGGACCCGCGCGGCCCCTACGACCGCGAGCCGGCGGAGTTCCGCGCCGAGCTGGAGCGGCTGGCGAGGGAGGGCTACGTGCCGGTGACCGCGGCGGCGTACAGCACCGGGAAGATCGACATACCGGCCGGGCGGCACCCGGTCGTCCTCACCTTCGACGACTCCACCGACGGCCAGTTCGCGCTCGGCAAGGACGGCCGCCCGGACCCGGACTGCGCGATCGGCATCCTGCTCGACGTGGCCCGGAAGCACCCCGGCTTCGCACCGGCCGCCACGCTCTTCGTGAACGGCGACGCGTTCCCCGCCACGGGTACGAAGAAGGCGCTGCGCTGGCTGCACGCGCACGGCTTCGAGATCGGCAACCACACCCTGGACCACGCCAACCTGCGCGACGTGCCGGCCGGACGGGCGCAGCACCAGATAGCCGCCGGCCAGCAGCTCATCACCAAGAGCGCGCCGGGTGCGAAGGTGTCCTCGATGGCCCTGCCGTTCGGCGTCCAGCCGAACCCCGCCGAGCTGGACATCAAGGGTGCGGCGGACGGGGTGCGGTACGCGTACGACGGCGCCTACCTCGTGGGCGCGGGGCCGGCCCCCTCGCCGTACGCCGCCGCCTTCGACCCGGTCGGCATACCCCGCATCCGGTCGGCGGGCCCGCACGACAAGGACGCCCAATTCGGGTCCGCGCACTGGCTGGACGAGCTGCGCAGCGGTGCGGTGAAGCGGTACACCTCGGACGGCGACCCGGACCGCGTCTCGTACCCGGAGTCGGCCTCGGCCCGGCCGGCGAAGGAGTTCCGGGAGCGGGCCCGGCCGTACTGATCCGCTCCTCCGGGAGCGCAGCGCACCGCACAGCACACGGGGCGCGCACGAGTTCGTGCGCGCCCCGGCTCAGGTCGTCATGCCTCGCTCGTGGACACCAGCGGGAACGGCTCCCGGCTCACCCGTTGCGCGTCGTCCAGCGCCCGCCGGGCCTGTGTGTTCCGCGGCGCGATGACGTGGAAGGCGGTGCCCAGCGCACGGGCCCGCCGGAAGACCCGGACGAGTGCGGGCACCCCGCAGCAGGCGCACACCGTGGAGCAGGCCGCGAGGTCCACCAGGAGGCTCGCGGCGCCCCTGTTGAGGAGGATGAGCATCTCCTCGCGGGCCTGGACGACGCGGGCGCAGTCGAACTCCGGCGGGCGGAGCACCACGGCACCGCCGCCCGACTGACTGCACCAAGGGGTCCGGGGAGGACTCGGCATCACTGCTCCTGAACGGCCGGGCCGGCGCGCCGCACCGGCAGGGAATTCATGTGCCCCGCGTGGTCCGCAGCATTGATGTGCCGTTCGGATATCCGGTCACTCGTGCTCGGGAATTCCACGGTAGGGCGGCGGGCCGATACCCCGCCACCGCAGGGCCCGCCGCCACCCGGCATTCGATGCGTATGCGCCCCGTGGTTTTCTTCCCGGTACGCGGCCGGTTCAGTCCTGCAGCTGAGGCAATACCTTTGTGCGATAGAAGTCGAAGAAACCGCGCTGATCCTGGCCTATCTGGTTCACGTAGACGGTGTCGAATCCGGCGTGCGCGTACTCGCTCAGCGCCGCGACATGTGCGTCCACATCGTCGCCGCAGGTCACTGCGGACTCCACCTGCTCACGGGTGACCAGGGTCGAGGCCTGCTCGAAATGGCGCGGGGTCGGCAGTACCTGACCCAGTTCGCCGGGCAGTTGCTCGTTGGCCCAGAGCCGGTGCGCGGTGCGGACGGCCTCGTCCTTGTCGGTCCCCCAGCAGACCTTGAGGCCGCCGTGTACCGGTTTGCCACCGCCGCCGCCGCGCCGGAACCGCTCGATCGCCTCCGCGTCCGGCGCCATGGTGACGAATCCGTCACCGATCCGCGCGGCGAGTTCCGTGGCGGCCGGCCCGAAGCCGGAGACATCGATGCGCACCGGTTCCTCGGGAACGGTGTAGAGCCGTGCGTTCTGTACGGTGTAGTGCTTTCCGTGGTGACTGACTTCCTTGCCCTCGAAGAGGGAGCGCATCACCTGGATCGCTTCCTCCAGCATTTCCAGCCGGACCGAGGCCTGCGGCCATTCACCGCCCACGACCTGTTCGTTGAGCGCTTCGCCGCTGCCCACGCCGAGCCGGAAACGGCCGTTCAGCAGCACCGCGCTGGTAGCCGCCGCCTGTGCCGTGATCACCGGATGCAGGCGCTTGGTCGGGCAGGTCACAGCGGTCTCCACCGGCAATGACGTGGCCTCGGCGAGCGCACCGATCACCGACCAGACGAAAGGCGCCTGCCCTTGTTCGTCATTCCACGGGTGGAAATGGTCGGAGATCCACAGCGAGGTGAATCCGGCCTGCTCCGCCATGCGTGCCTGTTCCACCAGTGCGCGCGGGTCGTGCTCCTCGCAGGAGAGGAAATAGCCGTATTCCGTCATCGAAAGCTCCTCGTGTTCCTGGTCCGCCGCGCGATCCCGGCGGCGGCCAGCGCCCCGGCTGTGGCCGCGATCAGGGCGCGTGCGTGCTCGGTGGCCCACAGCTGGGCGGAGCGTCCGTGCGACGCGTCGTCGAAGGAGCCGTGGGCCCCGTGGTCCCGGCCGTCCGCGCTGTCGACCGGCTTCCAGAGGTTGTCCGGGTACCGCCCGGACTCCTGGTCCGTCTGCTGCGCGTCGTGTCCCGTACGCGCCAGATAGCGGTCCAGCAGCCCGGGGACGACCCGGTTGGCGAGCACCGTCGCCAGGGTCGAGCCGCCCACGCAGTACTGCCTGCGCCGGGGGTGCTCGGCGGCGTGCACGATGCCCCGCGCGGCGACCTCCGGCTGGTAGACGGGCGCCACCGGCCGCGGGCGGCGCGGCAGCCGGGAGAGGACCCAGGAGAACTGCGGGGTGTTGACGGCCGGCAGCTGGACGACGGTGATCCGTACGTTGCTCTTCTCGTGCATCAGCTCGGTGCGCACGGAGGACGTGAATCCCAGGATGGCGTGCTTCGCCCCGCAGTAGGCGGACTGGAGCGGGATGGACCGCTCCCCCAGCGCGGAGCCGGCCTGCACGATCGTGCCCGCGTCGCGCGGCATCATCCGGGCCAGCGCGGTCCGCGTACCGTGCACGAAGCCCAGGTACGTCACCTCGGTGACCCGCTTGAACTCCTCCGGGCGCACCTCCGTGAAGGGTGCGAAGACCCCGGTGAAGGCACAGTTGACCCAGACGTCGATGGGCCCGAACGCCGCCTCGACGGCGTCGGCGGCGGCCTCGACCTGCACCGGGTCGGCGACGTCGGTGGGCAGTGCCAGGGCCCGGCCACCGGCCGCCTCGACCTCACCGGCGGCCGCGTCGAGCCCGGCCTCCCCGCGTGCCAGCAGCCCGATGCGTGCGCCCCGGCGGGCGAACTCGCGGACGACCGCGCGGCCGACGCCCGCGCTCGCTCCGGTGACGACGACGGTCTGGGCCTGGCTCATCGGCGGACTCCTTGCGCGGAGGCCGGGGAACCGGCGTCAGCCGGCCGGCCCGGACTCCTCGGGGGTGTGCGGGGGCGGAAGCGGGTCGGGCGCGGGTCCGGGCTCCGGGCCCGGCGTCGGCGGTGCCGGGTTCGGCGGCACCGGGTCCGGGTCGGGAGTGGGCGTCGGGGCCGGCGGCACCGGATCGGGACCGGGGGCCGGCACCGGTCCGGGCGCGGGGCCGGGTTCCGGTCCGGGCGACCCCGGGCCGGGTCCCGGTGTCGGCGGTACCGGATCGGGACGGGTGGGGCCGGGGCGTCCCGGCGGCTGCGGCGTGGTCACGGGTCCTCCAGCGAGGGTGTGCGGCTGCGGCCGGCGCCAGGGCGGGGGCGGGGGCAGTACGCCTGCCCGCCGACCCGCCGGCGCCCCACGGGTGCCCGCCGGGTCCCGCCCCTAACACCCGGCCGCCGAACCGGTCCGGTCAGTGGGTCACCGGCGTGGACCAGCGCAGCAGCGCGCCGAGCCCGCCGGGCGGCACCTCGTCGGTGTGGTGCAGCACCACGGCCTGCGCCCCGTTGGCCACGGCGGACCGCAGCAGGGCGTCGTCGGCGCGGGCCCGCTCCGGATGCACCTCGCCCAGGTACTGCATCTCCGTGCCGCGTACGGCCAGCTGGTCGGGGTCGGGGCCGACCCAGACCTCGCGGCCGGCGTCCCCGCCGTCGGGGCTGATGAGCAGCGTGTCGATGCGGTGCTCGCGGGCGGCCTCGACCAGGTTGGGCACGCCGGCGGTGACGTCGGCCTCGCCGTCGCTGCGGCCGGCCCCGGCCTGGAAGCGCTGGATGACGTCGGTCGTGTGATCCAGTTCGAGCCCGGCGCGTACGTGGGCGATGTCGCGCTCCAGCCGGGTGCTGTCGGCACCTGCGGCCCGGCCGCCGTGCTCGCTCTCGTACGCCACGGCGCGCAGCTGCTCGGGCAGCCGGTCGCGCACGGAGCGGCGCTCGCGGGCGTCCCCGGCCAGCAGGATCAGGTCAGCGCCGGAGTGCGCGAAGGCCTGGGCCGCGGCATCGGCGATCTCGGCGGCGTTCTGCTCCCAGGTGTTCTCGACCCTGAGCTGGAAGTGGCGCTCGGACCAGTCGCCGGTGGCGGTCCGGTGCACCGGGTAGTCGTCACCGCTGACCTTGCCGGCGCTGTCCCGCGCCGTGTCGCTGCGCAGCTCGAAGTCGGCTCCGGTGCGGTCCACGTACACCACCAGGCAGACGGGGTTCTCGCCCAGCGCGTCCAGCAGGGGGGCGAGCCGCGGCACCGGGGACCAGGTCACGCCGCGGTCGGTGGGCGGCCCGGCGAGCGGGGTGTCCAGGACGACCTCGCCGCCGGTGGCGAACACGGCGCGGCCCGAGTGGGACAGCGACTGTCCGGGGCGGCGCAGCGTGGTCAGGCAGTCGTGCACGGCGCGGCAGGTGGCCTCGTCGGCGCCGAGGGCCGACAGCTGTTCGGCCGCGTTGCGCGCCGACAGCTCCTGCTGTTTGGCCGCGTCCTCCGTGTCATGGCTGACATCGGCGTAGACGGACGCCCAAGGGCCAGGTCGTTCGATGAGCGGTTGCAGGAGCGAGAGTCGCATGGCGCTTCCTCCTCGGAATGGGGCGTTCACCAGGTACGGGGCCACGAAGGAGGACTTCGCGGGCCGGGGGATGCCGCTCTCCAGGGGCGTCGTCGCTGCGGTGGGTACATCACTCTTCGGGGTGCCCTGATTGCCACTATTCATGCAGTTCGTCTCCGCTGCACCTCGCCGGTCCGACGGGCACCTCGGAGCGCGCCACAGGCCCGGTACCCCACGGTTCGCGGCGCTCCCCCTTCTGGTCCAGTGAGGTTTCTCCGCCTCGGATAACGGTTACCTGGCGAGCCGAGACACATGACCGGACGCCCTCGTCGGCGACTCCAGCACGGCGTGGAGCGGGAAGGAGCCTTCGGAGATGGCGGACAGGAAACAGGAGCAACGGGAGCGGTTCTACGCGCACGACCTCAGTGACGGCCCACTGACCACCGACCAGGGCGTGCCGGTCGACCACACCGACGACTCCCTCCAGGCGGGCGAGCGCGGTCCCACGCTGATGGAGGACTTCCACTTCCGCGAGAAGATCACCCGCTTCGACCATGAGCGGATCCCGGAGCGGGTGGTGCACGCGCGGGGCTCGGGTGCGTACGGCTACTTCCAGCCGTACCGGTCGTGCGCGGAATTCACCAGCGCGGCGTTCCTCCAGGACCCTGAGGTCAGGACGCCGGTGTTCGTCCGCTTCTCCACCGTCCAGGGGCCGCGCGGCTCCGCCGACACGGTACGTGACGTCCGCGGGTTCGCCACCAAGTTCTTCACCTCCGAAGGCAATTACGACCTGGTCGGCAACAACTTCCCGGTCTTCTTCATCCAGGACGGCATCAAGTTCCCGGACTTCGTGCACGCGGTGAAGATGGAGCCGCACAACGAGATGCCCACCGGCGCGTCGGCCCACGACACGCTGTGGGACTTCGTCTCGCTGCAGCCCGAGACGCTGCACACGATCATGTGGCTGATGTCGGACCGCGCGATCCCGCGCAGCTACCGCATGATGCAGGGCTTCGGCGTGCACACCTTCCGCTTCGTGAACGCCCAGGGCAAGGGCACGTTCGTGAAGTTCCACTGGAAGCCGAAGCTGGGCGTGCACTCGCTGGTGTGGGACGAGGCGCAGGAGACGATGGGCCGCGACCCGGACTTCAACCGCCGCGACCTGTGGGACTGCATCGAGGCCGGTGACTACCCGGAGTACGAGCTGGGCGTGCAGCTGGTGCCGGAGGAGGACGAGCACAGCTTCGACTTCGACCTGCTCGACGCCACGAAGATCATTCCCGAGGAGCAGGTGCCGGTCCGGCCGATCGGGCGGATGGTCCTGAACCGCAACCCCGACAATTTCTTCGCCGAGACCGAGCAGGTCGCCTTCCACACGGCGAACGTGGTCCCCGGTATCGACTTCACCAACGATCCGCTGCTCCAGGCCCGCAACTTCTCCTACCTGGACACCCAGCTGATCCGGCTCGGCGGCCCGAACTTCGCACAGATCCCGGTCAACCGGCCGGTCGCGCCGGTCCGCAACAACCAGCGCGACGGCTACCACCAGGGCGAGATCCACCGCGGCACCACCAGCTACACCAAGAACTCCCTGGGCGGCGGCTGCCCGGCGCTGGCCGGGGCCGACGAGTCCGCCTTCCGGCACCTGACCGAGCGGGTCGACGGCCGCAAGATCCGCCGGCGCAGCGACAGCTTCCAGGACCACTACAGCCAGGCCGCGATGTTCTGGCAGTCCATGGCCGAGTGGGAGAAGCAGCACATCATCGAGGCGTTCCGCTTCGAGCTGGGCAAGGTGAAGGCGAAGGAGGTCCGGGCCCGGACCGTCGAGCAGCTCTCCCGGGTCGACCACGCCCTCGCCGTCGCGGTCGCCGAGGGCGTCGGCGTGGCCCCGCCGGAGCGTCAGGAGACCCCGGACGTGACGCCGTCCCCCGCGCTCAGCTTCGAGAACAACCGCGGCGACGGCTCCATCGCGACCCGCCAGATCGCCGTGCTCGTCTCGGACGGCGTGGACGCCGACCAGGTCGACACGATCCGCTCCGCGCTCTCGGCGCAGGGCGCGAACGTCGAGGTGCTCGCGCAGCACGACGGCGAGTTCACCGGCTCCGACGGGGTCACCCACCCCGTGGACCGCGCACTGCCCACCGTCGCCTCGGTCCTCTACGACGCGGTGGTACTCCCCGGTGACCCCTCCTCCGTACCCCGTACGGCGCAGGACCCGGCGGTGCTGAAGTTCGTCCGGGACTCCTACCGGCACGGCAAGGCCATCGCCGCGCTGGGCACCGGCATCGACGTACTGAAGATGCTGGAGCCGGCCCGGCTGCGGACCGCCGACGAGCACGAGCACACCGTGTCCGACGAGGGGGTCGTCACGCACCACCCGGTCGGCCCGGCCAGCGAGCAGTTCGCGCAGGCCTTCATCGAAGCGGTCGGCGCCCACCGGCACCGCAACCGGCCGCCGCTGCGGCGCTGACCGCGGCACGGTGACGCGAAGGGCGGGCGGTCCGCGGACCGCCCGCCCTTCGCGTCACCGTGGACCACCGGCTACCCGTCCCGCTTGCGCCGCCGGTGGCTGGTGTCGCACCACGGGTAACGGCGGCTGCGGCGGCACATGCACAGGGCCACGCAGAACCGGTCGGAGGTCACCACGCTGCCGTCCGCCAGCCGCACCTCGACCGGGCCCTCCACGAGCACGGGGCCCTCCTTCTGGAGGGTGACGCGGCGGACGTCCCCGGCCGCTGCCGGGCCGGCCGCCGCCGCGGGCTCAGGCGCTTCGCTCGGCACGGATCACCACCAGCTCTTCCTTCTCCTCGTCCGGCGCCGTCAGGCCCTGGCTGTGCAGCCAGCTCTGCCGGGACCGCAGCACGGGCCCGAAGGGTACGGAGCGCTGCTCGACCAGCAGGGTCTCCAGTCCGGCGGCGCGCAGCATCCGCAGGGTCGGCTCGGTACCGCTGAGCGCCGAGTGCACCATGAGCAGCGCCCCGCCGGGCGCCAGCAGGCCCGGTGCGTCCCGGCAGATCCGGTCCAGCAGCAGCCGCCCGTCGTGTCCGGCGTCCCAGGCCCGTGCGCTGCCGCGCCGGGGCAGCACGGCGGCGGGTGCCGGGACGTACGGCGGATTGGTGAGGATCAGGTCGAAGGAGCGGCCGGTGACGGGGGTGAGGAGATTGCCGCGCACCACGCGTACGGGAAGGCCCGCGAGCCGGGCGTTCAGCCGGGCCGCGAGCACCGCGCGCCGGGAGATGTCGACGGCGGTGACCTCGCCGCCGCGCCGGGCGGCCGCGAGGGCCAGTGCGCCGGTGCCGGTGCCGATGTCCAGCACCCGCGCACCCGGCGCCAGCGGCTCGTGCCGCAGCGCGTCGGCCAGCAGGGCCGTGTCGTCCTGCGGGGCGTAGACCCCGGGAAGTGTTATGAAAGGCACAAAACAGGAGTACCCGGATAAATCCATTTCAACGGCCGGCGTACGGGCCTCACCGTACGGATGCGAGATCGGGCTCGATGGCCACCCGCAGTGACGACTCGCCCGCCCGCCAGGCGGTGAGCAGCCGTTCACCGAAGCGGTCGTCCAGGAAGCCGGTGGCGTCGATCCCGAAGGCGACGTCCCGCTCCAGGTGCGGCTCGGCCGCCAGCAGCCCGTCGACGACCTCGTGCCGTACGACCTGCTCGTGCACCGCGTCGGCCTCCACGTGCTCGGTGTAGAAGAACTCCGCCGCCGGGCCGGCGCCGGCCCGCCGCATCGCCCCGGCCAGCCGCCGGGAGGCGGGCGAGGAGGTCACCTCGACGGCGGCGAAGTGCCCGACGAGCGCCCCGCGCAGCGCCCGGTGCAGCCCGAAGAGGGACATCAGGTTGACCACGGCCAGCATCTCCGCACCGGCCGCTTCGAGATAGCGCCCGTAGGCGGTGTCCAGGCCGAGGTCGGTCATCAGGTCGGCGAAGAGCTGGGCGTGCACCCGCTCGGGGCGCCCGCCGCCGAACTCGTCGAACTCCACCGCCGCCATGCCCGCCTTGGCCCGCCCCCACAGCCGCGGCAGCACCCAGGCGTGCGGGTCGGCCTCCTTCAGGTGGTACAGGCTCCGCTGGGCGGCGTATTCGCGCAGCTGGGAACGGGTGCCGGAGCGCTCCAGGACATGGGAGACACCGTCCCCGCCGACCGGTTCGACGAGCAGGCCGTCCAGGGCGTCCGCCGCGCTCTCGTGTGCGGTGGCGTCGGCGCGCAGCGCGTCGAGGAAGCGCCGCTCCAGTACGGCCCTCACCCGCAGCAGCTCCGGGTCCCACTCACGCGCCGGGTCCACCCCGGCGAAGCCGCGGTAGTGCAGCTCGTACGCCACGTACAGCGCCAGCTGCAGGTCGTCGCCGTACGGGTCCGCCGTCGCGGCCGCGTCGCCCGCGTCCGGCGCGCCACCGTCGCGCAGCGCACCGATCACGGCTGCCGAGACCGGCCCCCGGTCGCGCGGCAGCTCCGGCCCGGTCAGCTCGTCGCTCATCACTCTTCTCCACCCCTGAACACGGTCGGTGACTCTCACCGCCGCCGAGTGCCCCTCACGGCTGCGGTGTCACCTCGACCCGCACCAGGTGGCAGCACCGCTGGAGGATGCGGGAGACGTGCATCTGCGAGATGCCCACCTCCTCGGCGATCTGGCTCTGGGTCATGTCGCGGAAGAACCGCAGGTAGAGGATGACCCGTTCGCGCTGCGGCAGGGCTCGCAGCACGGGGGCCGCGCACAGCCGCTCCTCGACCAGCTCCAGCTCCGGGTCCTCGTCGCCGAGGAAGTCGGCGAGGTGGAAGGAGTGGCCGGCGTCCGTGCTCATGGGGCATTCCAGCGACAGCGCCGTGTACGCGCCCTGCGCCTCCAGCCCCAGCACCACGTCGTCCTCGGACAGGCCGGTGTGCTCGGCCAGGTCGCCGATGGTGAGGGTGGCGGAGCCGTTGCGGAATTCCAGCTGCTCGCGTGCCTGGTGGACGGTGGCGCGCAGCTCCTGCGTGCGGCGCGGTACGTGGACGGCCCACAGGTCGTCCCGGAAGTGCCGCCGCAGTTCGCCCAGGATGGTGGGGATCGCGTACGCCGGGAAGGGCGTGCCCGAGGCGGGATCGAACCGGTCGACGGCTTTGAGGAGGCCGACCGCGGCGACCTGCCGCAGGTCCTCCTCCGTCTCGCCGCGGCCGCTGTAGCGGCGCGCGAGGCGATTGGCCATCGGCAGCCAGTCGCAGACGATGCCCTCCCGCAGCTGCTTCCTGGCCGGGCAGTCCGGCAGCTGGGCCAGCCGGGCGAAGGCGGCATCGGTGTCCGGGGCATCCGGATGGCGGCGGAGCGCGGTGGAGGCGGCCATGGCCCTTCCCTTCCGGCCGGGATTCCGGCACCGGCAGAATCACCAGGAACAGCGTGCAATTACTGCCCGCGCCCCGACTGCCGGACAGTTCTGTTTTCCAGCTAAAACACTCGTTTCCGCAAACCATCGGCGCCGACCACCGGGCAGGACGGGACCGCCCGGCAGCGAACCCTCGGTTCGCTGCCCACATTTTCTCACTTCACCGTCCGGTGCACGCGGATGCGGCATTCCCCCGCCGCTCTCCCGGTGCATCACGGCCTGCGCCGCACCCGGCGCCACCCGGCGTACGCCCGGCCCCGGCCGGGAAAGCCCGCGCTGGTCCGAATGTGTGACACGTGTCGTTTCCGGTACATCCGGGTACCCGGCCGACATGACCAGCTTCGAGTCCTTGGCGGCTCCCAACCGTGACCTGCTCGTCGGCATCGGTCCGTTCGTCGCGGGCCTCGTCGTCGTGCTCCTTCTCATCGGTGCCGTGGGCTACGGTCTGCGGCGCAAGCGGCGTCGTTCGCAGCCGGCCCCCAATCAGCCGAGCGCGCCCATGGCAGGCGGGTACGAAACGGGAATGCGTACGGATGACGAGGTGACCGCCGACGGTCACCGCCGGATGCCGTACGAGTTCGACCAGACGCGTGGCACCCGCCCGTCGGACGGCGGTGAACCGCCGAAATGGCAGGAAGGCCACAGCGGCTCCTTCGGTAACGGCTGACGCCTCGGGGCGCAGTGCCGCCGCCCTTCCGGAGCGGCCGTTCACGGAGAACGTGACCGGCCGCTCCCAGACCTGCCCGGCCGCTCCGCCGAACGGATGAATCCCGCGGCCGGAAAGCGGTGGCCCGGGTATTTCCCGGATTGTTCCGGCGCCCTTCCGGTTAGCCATGCGAGCGAGGCATGCGCAGCCGCCCCATGGGCCCCGGAGGGAGTTCGGTGCAGGTGTTCCGACGGCGCGGAGCCCGGCCTGCGTACCGGGCCGAAGGGGCGGCCGCCACCGCGTTCACCGCCCTTGACCAGCGGCTTCCCCTCGTCGAAGGCGCCCGGGCACTGCTTCGCAAGGCCTTCCCCGACCACTGGTCCTTCCTGCTCGGGGAGCTCGCGCTCTACAGCTTCCTGGTGCTGGTACTGACCGGCACCTATCTCACGCTGTTCTTCGACCCGAGCACGGCGGAGACCGTTTACCACGGCCGCCACATTGCGCTCGACGGTACGCGGATGTCCCATGCGTACGCCTCCACCCTCGACATCAGTTTCGAGGTGCGCGGCGGTCTGCTGATCCGGCAGATCCACCACTGGTCGTCGCTGGTGTTCGTGGCCGCGGTCGGTGTGCACCTGCTCCGTGTCTTTTTCACCGGGGCTTTCCGGCGGCCCCGCGAAGTGAACTGGATGATCGGCGTGACGCTGTTCATGCTGGCGCTGCTGGAGGGTTTCGCCGGCTACTCCCTCCCGGACGATTCACTGTCCGGTACGGGACTGCGCACGGCCAACGCGATCGTCTCTTCCATTCCCCTCGTCGGCAGCTATCTGAATTTCTTCCTCTGGCAGGGCGCCTATCCCGGGACGGGCCTCATTCCGCGGCTCTACGTGCTGCACATCCTCCTCATTCCGGGAATCATCCTCGCGCTGGTCGCCCTGCACCTGATGCTCGTGGTCGTCCTCAAACACACGCACTGGAACAAGCGCGGCCACACCAACCGGAACGTCGTCGGCCAGCCGATGGTCCCGCAGTTCACCATGAAGTCCACCGGCCTCTTCATGATGATTTCCGGCGTACTGGCCTGCCTCGGTGCGGTGGCCCAGATCAATCCGGTCTGGGATTACGGTCCGTACCGCCCGGACCAGGTGGCCACCGACGCCCAGCCCGACTGGTACGTGGGATTCCTGGAAGGCGGCCTGCGGCTCATGCCGCCTTTCGAGACGAATCTGTGGGGCCATACCGTGATGTGGAACGTCTTCGTTCCCACTCTGGTGCTCCCCGGCCTGCTCTTCCTCACGCTGTACCTGTATCCGTTCTTCGAGCGCTGGGTGACCGGGGACCGCGCCGAACACCACCTGTGCGACCGGCCCCGGAACCGGCCCACCCGCACCGCGCTGGGCGTGGCCGCCGTCGTCTTCTACGCCGTCCTGCTGCTGGGCGGCGGCAACGACGTGATCGCCTACAGCTTCCGGGTCTCGGTGAACGCGCTCACCTGGGTCCTGCGCGTCGCCCTCGTGGTGGCCCCGGTGCTCGCCTTCCGGCTCACCAAGCGGCTCTGCCTCGCCCTCCAGGCGGCCGACCGCGAGCTGCTCACCGAAGGCGAGGAGACCGGCGAGGTCACGCAGCACGTCCATGGCGAGCTGAGTGGTGGCCGCACCGGCATCTCAGCCGACCGCGCGTACCGCATCCTCGTACGCGACGTCCCCGAGCCGCTGCCGCGCCCTGCGGACGGCCGTACGGCACGCGGGCAGCGGCTGCGGATCGCGCTGAGCGGCTGGTACTACCGCGATCACGTGCCGCTGCCGGTCGCCCCCGGACAGCGGCGGGAGATCGCCGAGCGGACCGCGGGCCCGGCGCGGGAGACGGCCGGGCCGCCGGACTCCGCGCGGTAGCCCCGCCGCCCGCTACCGGTCGTTGAACTCGAAGACCATCCCGAAGGCGCCGGCCACCAGCAGCCCGAAGCCGATGAGGAAGAGCCACAGACCATAGACGATGCCCAGGCCCGCCACCGCGGCGCCGAGCGCGGTCAGCGGCGGGTATCCGCTCTTCGGCGGGAAGAAGGCCAGCCGCCCGGCCCGCTCCCGGATCTCCCCCTGCTTGTCGTCCTCCGGCCGGGCGCCCCGGCGCCGGTGGTTCGCCGTGCAGAAGGCGGACACCAGAGCCGCCATCAGGCAGGACACGGTCAGCGCCGCCACCCCCGCGGGCTCCAGCGACAGCAGCGCGTAGACGACGTCGACGACGAGGAAGAACACCGCGACGCCGCCGAAGAGGTAGGCCTCGATCTTCATGCGCTGGGCTCTCCGTGCGGGTCGGGGGTCGGTTCCTGCGCGCCGTGCTCGCCGGCGGGCAGCCGGTACGCCTCGGGGTGGTGCAGGTCGAAGGCGGGCGAGTCGGAGCGCACGCGGGGCAGCGTGTGGAAGTTGTGCCGCGGCGGCGGGCAGGAGGTGGCCCACTCCAGCGACCTGCCCCAGCCCCAGGGGTCGTCGGCCTGCACCTTCGCGGCGTACTTGGCGGTCCTCCAGACGTTGTACAGGAACGGCAGCGTCGACAGGCCGAGGAGGAAGGCACCGAGGGAGGAGAGGGTGTTGAGGGTGGTGAAGCCGTCGGCCGCGAGGTAGTCGGCGTACCGCCGGGGCATGCCCTCGGAGCCCAGCCAGTGCTGGACCAGGAAGGTGAGCTGGAAGCCCGCGAACAGCGTCCAGAAATGGATCTTCCCGAGCCGTTCGTCGAGCATCCGGCCGGTCAGCTTGGGCCACCAGAAGTAGAAGCCGCCGAACATCGCGAAGACCACCGTCCCGAAGAGGACGTAGTGCAGGTGAGCGACGATGAAGTAGGTGTCGGTGACGTGGAGGTCCAGCGGCGGCGAGGCGATCAGCACCCCGCTCAGCCCGCCGAGCAGGAACGTCACCAGGAAGCCGCCGGCCCACAGCATCGGCGTCTCGAAGGAGAGGCTGCCGCGCCACATCGTGCCGATCCAGTTGAAGAACTTCACCCCCGTGGGCGCCGCGATCAGGAACGACATCAGCGAGAAGAACGGCAGCAGCACCGCGCCGGTGGCGAACATGTGGTGCGCCCAGACGGTCGCCGAGAGCATCGTGATGGCGATGGTCGCACCGACCATGCCGACGTAGCCGAAGACCGGCTTGCGGCTGAAGACCGGCACGATCTCGGTGATCACCCCGAAGAACGGCAGCGCCACGATGTAGACCTCGGGGTGTCCGAAGAACCAGAACAGGTGCTGCCACAGGACCGCCCCGCCGTTCGCCGCGTCGAAGACGTGCGCCCCGAACTTCCGGTCCGCGAGCAGCGCGAAGAGCGCGGCCGTGAGGACCGGGAAGGCCAGCAGGGCGAGGATCGAGGTGAACAGCACGTTCCAGGTGAAGATCGGCATCCGGAACATCGTCATGCCGGGCGCGCGCAGGCACATGATGGTCGCGATGAAGTTCACCGAGCCCAGCGTCGTGCTGAGCCCGGAGAGGATCAGGCCCGTCGCCCACAGGTCGCCGCCCTCCCCCGGCGTGCGCACGGCCCCGTTGAGCGGCGCGTACGCGAACCACCCGAAGGACGCGGCGCCCTGCGGGGTGAGGAAGCCGGCGACGACCATCAGGCCGCCGAGGAGGAACAGCCAGTAGGTGAGCGCGTTCAGCCGGGGGAAGGCGACGTCCGGGGCGCCGATCTGCAGCGGCATGACGGCGTTGGCGAACCCGGCGAACATCGGCGTCGCGAAGAGCAGCATCATGATCGTGCCGTGGATCGTGAACAGCTGGTTGTACTGCTCGGACGAGACCAGCTGCATCCCCGGGCGGGCCAGTTCGGTCCGCATCAGCATCGCCAGCGCCCCGGCGAACAGGAAGAACGCGAAGGCGGTCACGAGGTAGAGGTTGCCGATCACCTTGTGGTCGGTGGTGGTCAGCCAGCCGCGGATGCGGCTGCCGGTCTCGACACGGCGCGCCGCGGCGGCCTCCGCGCGCGCCTGCCGCTCAACGTGGACCACCGATTGCCTCCGTCCGACCGGTCCGTCCCCGTCAGCCTGTCACCACCGGCGGTGTTTCCCGCGAACCGCGGCGCACGGCGCCCGGCCGCCACCCGTAAGGAGCACCCACGGTTCGGCGCACGGTCAGGTCATCGGCACCGCCTGGTCACGCAATGATCGCGAGACGGGGTTTCGCTGCGTCCTCGTACACCGCAAGAATTGCCCTGCGCATCATGCGCCTCGCCAGCCCCCCACCGACGAAGAGGTCACCCGCCCATGCCGCATCTGGACCGCCGCCGCTTCCTGCAACTCGCCGGAGGCACCGCGGCCTTCACCGCGCTCTCGGGCAGCATCGCCCGCGCCGCCGCGATCCCGGCCCGGCACCGCTCCGGCACCATCGACGACGTCGAGCACATCGTCGTACTGATGCAGGAGAACCGTTCCTTCGACCACTACTTCGGCTCGCTCCGCGGCGTACGCGGCTTCGGCGACCCGCGCCCCGTGACGCTGCCCAGCGGCAAGCCGGTGTGGCACCAGTCGGACGGCACGAAGGAGGTACTGCCCTTCCGGCCGGAGGCCGACAACCTGGGCCTGCAGTTCATCCAGGACCTCAACCACGACTGGGCCGGCAGCCACCGGGCGTGGAACGAGGGCAAGTACGACCAGTGGATACCCGCCAAGTCGGCGACGACCATGGCGTACCTGACGCGTGCGGACATCCCCTTCCACTACGCCCTCGCCGACACCTTCACGATCTGCGACGCGTACCACTGCTCGCTGATCGGCTCCACCGACCCCAATCGCTACTACCTGTGGACCGGGTACACCGGCAACGACGGCACCGGCGGCGGCCCGGTCCTCGGCAACGAAGAGGCCGGCTACAGCTGGACCACCTACCCCGAGCGGCTGGAGAAGGCGGGCGTCTCCTGGAAGATCTACCAGGACATCGGCGACGGGCTCGACGCGGACGGCAAGTGGGGCTGGATCGACGACGCCTACCGCGGCACGTACGGCGACAACTCGCTGCTGTACTTCGACCAGTACCGGAACGCGAAGCCCGGCGACCCGCTGTACGACAAGGCCCGCACGGGCACGGACATCAAGGCGGGCGGCGGCCTCTTCGACCAGCTCCGGGCCGACGTCAAGGGCGGCAAGCTGCCGAAGATCTCCTGGATCGTGGCGCCCGAGGCGTTCACCGAGCACCCCAACTGGCCCGCGAACTACGGCGCCTGGTACATCTCCCAGATCCTGGACGCGCTCACCTCCGACCCCGACGTGTGGAGCAGGACCGCCCTCTTCGTCACCTACGACGAGAACGACGGCTTCTTCGACCACGTCGTGCCGCCGTACCCGCCGTCCTCCGACGCGCAGGGCCGCTCCACCGTGGACGTCGGCCCCGACCTCTACGAGGGCGGCAAGGGCTACGCCGCAGGGCCGTACGGCCTGGGCCAGCGCGTGCCGATGCTGGTCCTCTCGCCCTGGAGCAAGGGCGGCTACGTCTGCTCCGAGACCTTCGACCACACCTCCGTCATCCGCTTCATGGAGCGCCGCTTCGGCGTCCACGAGCCGCACATCTCGCCCTGGCGGCGGGCCATCTGCGGCGACCTGACCTCGGCCTTCGACTTCGCGCACCCCGACACCCGGCCGGTCGCCCTCCCGGACACCGAGGGCTACCGCCCGCCGGACGGCGACCGGCACGACGACTACGTCCCGAAGCCGCCCGCCGAACCGTCCCTCCCCCGCCAGGAGAAGGGCTCCCGCCCGGCCCGCGCCCTGCCCTACGCCCCGTACGCCGACGGCGCGGCCGACCCCGCGGCGGGGAAGTACACGCTCACCCTCAGCGGCGGCGACAAGGCGGGGGCCGCCTTCTACGTCACCGCGGGGAACCGCGGCGACGGCCCCTGGACGTACACCGCCGCCGCGGGCAGGCCGGTCTCCGACACCTGGAACACCGCCTACTCCGAGGGCCGGTACGACCTGTCTGTGTTCGGCCCGAACGGCTTCCTGCGCGTCTTCAAGGGACCGGGGAGGACCGCGGGCCCGGAGGTGACCGCGCGCCACGACGCCACCACCGGCAACGTGAAGCTGACCTTCACCAACCGCGGCCGTACCGACGCGGACCTCACGCTGGCCGACGCCTACGGCAGCCCCGCGCAGACGTTCAAGGTCCGGGCCGGCGCCACCGTCACCCACACCGTCGACCTGCGCCCGAGCAAGCGCTGGTACGACCTGTCGGTGACCTCGGAGGGCGACGCGGCATTCCTGCGCCGCTTCGCCGGCCACGTCGAGACCGGCGAACCAGGCGTCAGCGACCCGGCGATCCGCACCGTCTGACACTCATCCGCACCGTCCGACACTGATGCGCACCGTCCGACACTGCGGTCGTGTCCCCGGCCGCCCCCTCCGGGGCGGCGGCCGGGCGCTCGGCCGCCGCCGGGCCGCCTGCCTGTCCCTTCCCGCTGCCGGAGATCGGCTTCGGTTCGATAACGGTGAAGGAATTGTGTTGGTTCGACAGTGCAAATGTTGCTTAAAGTAACTTTGGCGGTGGACCCGGAGCCGCCGGTCACCCGGGCCGCCCCTACGTGAGGGGACTGTCGAACGGGAGCGGATGCGCGTGGAGCGAGCTGCGGAGCGGAACGAGCGGTGACACGGCGCGTACATCCGGCCACCGCGGCCCTGGGTGCCCTCCCCTACGCGGTGATGGCCCTGGTCACGCTGGTGGACCTCACTGTCGGACCGGCCGCCGGCTTCCTGCCGCTGGTCTCGCTCGGACCGGCCTTCGCGGGGCTGACCGGCAGCTGGCGGCGCACCGCCCTGATCGGTGTGCTCTCCTTCGTCCTCTGCCTCGTCCTCGGGGTGTACGACGGGCTCTTCGCCGGGCGCCGCGGGTACACCGCCCTGATCTCGGTCGCCGGCGTCACGGTCGCGGGCGTCGCGGCGGCCGTGATGCGGCGGCGCCGGGAGGCGGAGCTCGCGAACGTACGCTCCATCGCCGAGGTCGCGCAGCGCGTCCTGCTGCGTCCCGTGCCGCGCGGTGCGGGCCGGCTGAGCGTGGCCGTCTCGTACACCTCCGCGGTCGCCGAGGCGCGGATCGGCGGGGACCTCTACGAGGTCGTGGCCTCGCCGTACGGTGTGCGGGCGCTCATCGGGGACGTGCAGGGCAAGGGCCTGGAGGCGGTGGAGACGGCCGCCGTCGTGGTCGGTGCCTTCCGCGAGGCGGCGTACGACGAGCCGGACATCGCCGCCGTCGGCGCCCGCCTCGAACGCGCCCTGGAACGGCACCTGTCGGACGAGAAGTTCGTCACCGCCGTGCTCGCCGAGACCGGCACGGGCCACACGATGACGCTGCTGAACTACGGCCACCCCGCGCCGCTGGCCGTCCGCCCGGAGGGTGCCGTGGCGTACCTGGAGCCGCCGCGCCGGGCCCTGCCGCTCGGCCTCACCGCGCACGGCGAGGACGGCCCGGAACCGTACGACGTCGGCTTCGCGCCGGGCGACCAGGTGCTGTTCTACACGGACGGGGTGACCGAGGCGCGGGACGGCGACGGGCACTTCTACCCGCTGGACGAGCGGGCCGGACTGCTGAAGGAGGCGGACCCGCAGGCCGCGGTGGACGCCATCCGCGCGGATCTGGTGGCGCACACCGGCGGTCCGCTGCACGACGACGCCGCGATGCTGCTGGTCCGCTACCGCACCGCCTGACCGGGCCCGCGCCCTCGGGCCCGGCCGCATCTCCCCGGCCGGGGACGCTACTTGCCGCGGGCCTCGGCGAGCGTGTGCGCGACGAGGGCGTTGGCGTGGCCGTGCCCCAGGCCGTGTGCGCTCTTGAGCCATGCGACCAGCTCCATGTGCTTCGTCAGCGGGGAGGTGCGGATGAGGTCCTGCCACTCCGCTATCGGCCGGCCGTACTTCTTCTCGATCGACGGGAAGTAACTCGCGGGGCCCTGCACGTTTTCGGTCATGGGCGCAGTCTGGCACCCGCCACTGACAACGCGGCCGGAGCGCGGGCGGCCGGGCACCGCTGCCGCGCGTCAGAGCTCCAGCCGCTCCTCGGCCGCGCGCAGCCAGTCCCTGGCGACGACGGGGTCCGTCCGGGAGCGGTCCAGCACCAGGTAGAGGAAGACGCCCTCGTAACGACTGCGCACGAGGGGGCGGATGAGGTGGTACTCACTGTCCAGCGTGACGAGGATGTCCTCTATCCGTTCCGGCCGGTAGCCGAGCATTTCGAGGGTGAAGAGCTTGGCGCGCACGACGTCGGTGTCGCCCGCCGCCGCCTTCTCCAGGTCCGGCCCCGCCTTGCCGACGGCACCGAGCGTCAGACGGCTGAAGTAATCGACCACGGAGGCGCCGAGCACCCCGTCGATGCGCACGATGTTCCGCAAGGTCTCTTCGATGTCTGCCATTGGCCCACCTACCCCGTACTTGTACCGGCATCCTGCCACGCACCCGTCGCGCGTCGCGGCCCACCGTGGAAACGGGCATGTGCCCCGACGCGCGGCCCCCCGGCTCGTCGGTGACCCGGCATCAAGAACGCATAAAGATTGCCGGGTTCCGGCAATGACGGTTTCGGTGAACACCTGAAAACATTGCGGCGACCAGGGAAAGAACGTGCGACGGGGGAGGTGTTCCGATGGCCTGGTTTCTCGGCCTCGGCATCGCGGGGATCGTGGTACTGGCTCTCTCGCTCGTCCTCGACGGCGTACTGGAAGGGCTCTTCGACGGCCTCGGCGTGCTCGACGGCCTCTTCGACGGACTGCTGTCGCTGCCGGTGATCGCCGGCTTCGTCTCGATGCTCGGCTTCGGAGGCGCGCTCGTCCTCGGCACGACCGGCCTCGGAGCCGGCGCCGCCGCCGCGGCCGGGACGGTCGCCGGCCTCGCCGCCGGGTGGCTGACCTGGCGGACCTGCCGGGCCCTGATGCGCGAGCAGACCGCGGCGACTCCCCAGGGGGACGATCTGATCGGTACCGCCGGCTCGGTCGTCACCGCCATCCCGGCCGACGGCTACGGCGAGGTGCTGCTGCGGCTCGCGGGCCAGCCGGTGAAGCTGGCGGCCAAGGGCGAGGTGCCCATCGAACGCGGCGCCGAGATCTGGGTGGCGGCCACGCTGTCCCCGACGTCCGTGGCGGTCCGCCCCGTCGAGCGCTGACCCGCGCCCCCACGCGCCTCCTTCTCTCCCTTTCACATCGAACCAACCGCACCGATCTGCCGTCCGTCCCACGGGGGCAGGGGGGAAATTCCATATGAGTCCAGTCCTCACGGCGGTCGCCGGCATCGTCGTCCTGCTCGTCCTGCTCGCGCTGGTCGTCATCACGCGCTACAAGGTCGCCGGCCCCAGCGAGGCGTTCATCGTCACCGGGCGGCGCGGCAAGAAGGCCACCGACCCCGAGACCGGCCGGGTGTTCACCGACAACAGCGGCCAGAAGGTCGTGGTCGGCGGCGGCGTCTTCGTCGTGCCGTTCGTCCAGCAGAAGTTCACGCTGGACCTCTCCAGCCGGCAGATCCCCGTCGCCGTACGCGGCGCGGTCACCCTGCGCGGCGTGAAGGCCAACCTCGAAGGCGTCGCGATCGTCAAGGTCGGCGGCACCGAGGACTGCATCCGGGCCGCGGCCCAGCGGTTCCTCCAGCAGCAGGACGAGATCGTCGGCTTCACGCAGGAGGTCCTCTCCGGCGCGCTGCGGGCCATCGTGGGCCGGATGTCCGTGGAGGACGTCATACGGGACCGGGCCGCGTTCGCCGGGCAGGTCGCCGAGGAGGCCGAGGCCAGCCTGTCGGGCCAGGGCCTGGTGCTGGACGCCTTCCAGATCCACGACATCACCACCGAGGGCTCGTACCTGGAGGACCTCGGCCGGCCCGAGGCCGCCCGCGCCAAGCAGGAGGCCGACATCGCCGAGGCGGTGGCCCGGCGCGCGGCCGAACAGGCCCGGCTGAAGGCCGAGGAGGAGATCGCCGTCGCGCAGCGGACGTTCGCGCTGCGGCAGGCGGAGATCAAGGCCGAGACGGACGAGGCCGCGGCGCGGGCCGACGCGGCCGGACCGCTGGCCGAGGCCGCGCGGCGCCAGGAAGTCCTCAGTGAGCAGGAGAAGGTGGCGCAGCGGCAGGCCGCACTGACCGACCGCGAGCTGGACACGAAGGTGCGCAAGCCCGCCGACGCCGCCCGTTACCAGGCCGAGCAGGAGGCCGAGGCCCGTCGTATCGCGCTGGTCAAGGAGGCCGAGGCGACGGCCGAGCGGGCCCGGCTCACCGGTGAGGGCGAGAAGGCGCAGCGTGCGGCGCTCGCCGAGGCGGTGCGCATCGAAGGCGAGGCGGAGGCCGCCGCGATCGGCGCGAAGGGGGCGGCGGAGGCCGAGGCCATGCAGAAGAAGGCGGACGCGTTCGCGCGGTACGGGGACGCCGCGGTGCTGCAGATGCTGGTGGAGGTGCTGCCGGACGTCGTCGGCAAGGCGTCCGAACCGCTGGGCGCGGTGGACAAGATGACCGTGATCTCCACGGACGGCGCGGGCCGGCTCCCCCGTGCGGTCGCCGACAACGTCGCCCAGGGCGTCGAGCTGCTCGGCTCGACCACCGGGGTGGACCTGGCGGACCTCCTGAAGGGGATCACCGCGCGGCGCGGCGCCCCGGTGCCCGCACCGGCCGACGGCGGGCCCGCCGCGGCCAACGGGAAGATCGACATCACCGAGTAGCGCCCGGCCTCCGAGGGGCGGCGCAGGCCGCCCCTCGGAGGCGGTCATCCCCACCCGGCCTGTGCGACGGCGGCGCCCACGAAGGCGGAGCCGAGCCCGGCCACCACGCTGCCCGCCGCGTTGGCCACGGCGAAGAAGCGGGCGCCGCCCTCGGCCAGCCGCAGCGTCTCGTACGAGAACGTCGAGTACGTGGTCAGCGCCCCGCACAGGCCGGTACCGACGAGCAGCTGCACCTGGGAGGAGGCGGCGCCGGCGGCGACCGCGCCGGTCACCAGCCCGAGTACCAGGCATCCGGCGACGTTGACGGTGAAGGTCCCCCAGGGGAAGACGGTGTCGTGGCGGGACTGGACCGCACGGTCGGTGAGGTAGCGCAGCGGGGCCCCGACCATGGCCCCGGCGATCACGAGCAGCCAGTTCACCGCGTACGGCCTCCTTCGCCGCACTCTTCCGGTGCACGCCGCCGTTCTTCGAGTGCGCGCCGCCGTTCTTCGAGTACGCGCCGTCTCCGGCAGAGGACGCGGCGGGTTCCGGTGGCGGCGGCCCACACCGCGGCCAGCGCCGCGAGCAGGGTCAGCGCCAGGTACGCCAGTCCCGTGGCGGCCTTCCCGTCCTCGACCAGGCGCTGGATGTCCACGGCGTACGTGGAGAAGGTGGTGAAGCCGCCGAGCACGCCGGTGCCCAGGAAGGGCCGGGTCAGGGTGTGCGCGGTCCGGGCCGCGCCGAGCACCGCCATGAGGACGCCGATGAGGGCGCAGCCGGCCGTGTTGACGGCCATGGTCGTCCACGGGAAAGCGCCGGGCGCCGTGGGCCACAGCAGCGAGGAGCCGTAGCGCGCCACCGCTCCCAGGGCGCCGCCGAGCGCGACGGCGGCCACGACGGGGCCCTGCCGTTCCCGCCGTGCGGCGGGCGGCCGCGGCGGGACGTGCAGATCGACGTCGGGGTCGACCGGTTCGTTCAGCACGGAGGGGGTGGCGGGGCGGGCCTCTGACACGTGTCCTGTCTCCTACTCGCCGGGAGCACCGGCCGGGTACGCGCGCCCGGGCATGCGCCCACCGGTGCGCATCGCAAGCAGGGACCGTTGGCGGCGTCGCTGCCGCGGTTCGGGTACGGCGGGCCCCACCGCCGCGCGGGACCGAGTGGTCACCGCCTTCCCCAGTTTAACGGCTGCCCCTCAGGGTGCCGCGCAGCCGCCCGCCACCGGACGGACGGTGCGCACGCGAACGTCCGCCCTCCGCGACCGGGAGGGCGGACGTCACTGTACGAGGGCTACTGCATCGGGAAGATGTCCCCGCTGCCCATGGTCGACTCCTGCTCCGCCTGGCTCTCCAGCTTGCGGGCCTTGTCCTGGAGCCGCTTGCGGTCCTGCGGATCGTCCGTCCGTTCCGCCGCCTCCGACAGCTCCTTGGCCTTGTCCCGCATCTGCCGGATCCGGCCGCCGACCTCACCGTCCATGCCCATGTCCACTCCTTGCACGTCCGAGACACCACGTCCGAGACACCCGCGCGTGGAAGAAGCGCGGGCTCTTTCAGCGAATCAGCTCTCCGGCCGCCCCGCATCCGGGGAGCCGGGCCGTCAGCCGGGCCAGGTACCGGTCAGCCGCCGCGTGGCGGTGGCACCGCTGCGGTCCATGGCCGCCTTGACGACGGCGAAGATGGCTCCTTGCAGGGCCGCTGCCAGCAGCACCTCCCGCCAGGTGCGCTCTTCGTCTCTTGCACTCGGGGTGTCCCCCTCGTGCCCGAGCTTCTTCCACGTCTGCTTGAACAGCGCCCCGGCGATCATGCCGCTGCAGGCGCCGAGGGCCACGCCCACCGGCGTGTAGACGATCTTCGCTGCGTTCATCGGAACCTCCTGGTACGGCTGCCGCGGCGGCGTGGCCCGATGCCGCACGGGCCGCCGCGGGAGGCAGCGGCGAGCCGGCCGCGTCCCTTGCCGCCGCCGTGGCCGTGCCGGCGGACCTGCAGCCAGACGGCGACCGCCGCGGCGGCGGTCACCGCGAGCGCCGGAACGAGGCCCCGTTGCGCCGTGCGGGCGGTCCGGTCCTGGACCCGTGCCCGCGAATGGACGACGACGTCGTGGACCTTCGCCCTGGCGTCGCCGGCCTTCTCCTTCGCCCGCGCCTTCACGTCCGCCTTGGCGGCCAGCTCCTCGACGGTCCGGCCCAGCTCCTCACGGGTGTGCTCCACCCGCTCCCGCAGCTGTTCGGGCGTGAGGGACCGGGACTCTTTCCTGTCCTGGGATTCAGCGGTCATCGGTGCGCCTTCTCCTTCACCTCCGCGACATCGGCCTTGACGCCGGCGATCGCCTGCTCGGGTGCCAGCGGGGTCGCGCGGCCGATCTGCTTCTTGCCGGTCAGCGCCAGAATCCCGGCGAGCGCGAGGAGCGCGCCGGTGATGATCAGGGCCGACGCCCATACCGGCAGTACCAGCGCCAGGGCGGCGATCGCGGTGACCACGAGCGCTTCGAGCGCGAGGAAGCCGACCACGCCCGCGCCGCCGAACAGCCCGCCGCCGACGCCGAACCGTTTGCCCTTCCGCACCATCTCCGCCTGCGCCAGCTGCATCTCCTCACGCACCAGCTGCGAGAGCTGCTGGGAGGCGCGGGAGACCAGCTCGCCCACCGACTCCTCGGTGTGGCGGGAGTGCGAGGCCGTGGCGGGGGACGTACGGATGCGCACCGTACGGTCCTCGGCGGTCCTCGTCACCGTGCGGTCCTCAGTAGTACTCATCACCGATCAACTGCCTTTCCGTGGCCGCGTCCTGCGCGGATCACACTTCCCCCGGGCTCTCGGCCTTCCGGCGTTCCTCCTCGCTCCAGGCTTTGGTGTCACGCGGTTCGAGGTACGGCTCGTCCCCGTCGGGGTGGCCCCCGACGACGGCCCGTTCCCGTGCCATCTCGGCGTCGAATTCCAGGCCGAGCAGGATGGCCAGATTGGTGATCCACAGCCAGACAAGGAAGATGATCACGCCGGCGAGGGTGCCGTAGGTCTTGTTGTAGGAGGCGAAGTTCCCCACGTACACCGCGAAGCCGGCGGAGGCCACCAGCCAGATGAGCAGGGCCAGGAAGCTCCCGGGGCTCACCCACCGCAGGCCGCGGCCCTTCACGTTGGGCGCGCCCCAGTAGAGGATCGCGATCATGGTCGTCACCAGGATCAGCAGGACCGGCCACTTGGCGATCGACCAGACCGTCAATGCCGTGCCGCCGAAGCCCAGTGCCTCACCCGCCTGCTGCGCGAAGTTGCCGGTGAACACCACGATGAGCGCACTGAGGAGAGACAGCAACATCAGTACCACCGTAAGACCCAGCCGTACCACGAGCACCTTGCCCAGCGGCCGTCCCTCGGCGATGTCGTACACGACGTTGGAGCTGCGGATGAACGCCGCCACGTACCCGGAGGCGGTCCACACCGCCACCAGCAGACCGACGACGGCCACCAGTGAGCCGACTCCGGCATTGCCCTGCAGCTGCTGTACGGCATTGGCGATCACCTGCCGTACGGCGCCGGGGGCCAGCTGCTGGAGCGTGCTCACCACCCTCTGGGCGGTCGACTCCCCCACGAGGCCCAGCAGCGAGACCAGGACGAGCAGCGCGGGGAACAGCGAGAGCACCCCGTAGTACGTCAGCGCCGCCGCCCGGTCGACCAGTTCGTCCTTCTGGAACTCCTTGACCGTGCCACGCAGCACGGCCCACCAGGACTTCTTGGGCAGGTCCGTCAGCTCGTCGGGCTCCTGCCGCTTGACGAGCGGATCCGGCCCCGGGCTTGCAGCCGGTCCCTGGCCTGCCTCCTGCCGCGCCTCGGGCACCCGGGCCTCCGGTTCCCCGGGACCTGCACCGGCGCGGTGAGCGGGGCCCTCCTGGCCCCCCGGTCGCGTTGTCCGTGCCATACGACGTGGGTAACCGTCCGCTCCGAACCGAAACGGATCCGGCGCGCCAGGCGCGGCGCCGGCCGCGCCCCGCGACGCGGACACGGGCAGGGCACCGTTCCGCCGTCCGGGTGACGCCGGAGGCGCTTCCTAGCCGCGTGCCGCGTACGTACGGAACTCCGTGAGGTAGGGCTCCTCGGCCGGATCGGGCCGGTCGGTCGCATTGAGGGCGCGGTGCCACCACGGGTAGTAGGCCGGCAGCTGCGACACACGGGTGACGGTCTCGCGTTCCTCGTCGGTCAGCTCCAGGTCCGCCGCCGCGAGATTGTCACGCAGCTGCTCCTCGGTACGCGCTCCGAGGACGATGCCGGTGACGCCGGGGCGCCCCAGGAGCCAGGCGAGCACGACCCGGGGCACGGAGACACCGCGCTCCCGGGCGATGCCGTCGAGCGCGTCGATGATGTCGTACGCCCGGTCCCAGTCGGTGACGTGCGGTTCGGGCCAGTCGGTGCCCTGCCGGGTGGTGTCCGGCGTCTCCTGCCCGCGCCGCACCTTGCCGGTGAGCAGGCCCTCACCCAGGGGGCTCCACACGTCCGTCATACGCCCCAACGTAGGCGCTCCCCCGCCGCTCTGCAGAGCGGGCCCCGACGGCCTCCCCTGCGGCGCGCACGCCGCCCCTCAAGGGCTCTCGCGCTCGCCGGCCCTCGAGAGCGCCCGCTCAGGAGAACACGGCGGCCAGCACGATCAGAAGGAGCAGCACGGCCGGCGTCTCCCAGCGCATCGCGCGCCTGAGGGTGCGCAGGTCCGGCATCGAACCTCGACCGCTGCTCCCCGAAGAGCCCGCCCCGCTGTCGTCGTTGTCGTCACTCATCGCCGGTCCTCAGGCCTTCCCTGCGCCCTCGAACCACGTGGGGGCGTCTTCCGTGGCCTGCTTGATCCGGTCGAGCGCGAACGCCTCCATCGGGGGCAGCGCGTCCAGCTCGAACCAGCCGACCTCCAGGGACTCGTCATCGTTCACGCGCGCCTCGCCGCCGGTGGCGCGGCAGAGGAAGCAGATGTCCATGAACTGGCAGCGGTCGCCGTTGGGGTAGGTGACCGGCTCCAGCGCCTGGACCAGAAGGAGACGCTCCGGGACGCAGTGGACGGCGGTCTCCTCGAAGACCTCGCGCACGGCGCAGACGGCGGGCTGTTCGCCCGGCTCGGGGATGCCCCCGATGATCGACCAGCGGCCGCTGTCGACGCGGCGCCCCAGCAGCACCCGCCGCTCGTCGTCGAAGACGATCGCGCTGACGCCGGGCATCCAGAGCAGCTGGTGGCCGGCGGTCGCGCGGATTTCGCGGATGAAGTCGGGTGTCGCCATGCCCCGCACCTTAGCGAGCGCCCGGCGCGGGGACGAAATGCTTCGGGAGCCTTACCGGCAGGCCGTCCGGGCCGTCCGGGCCCGGTGCCGCCGACCGGCTCAGGCGGCGCCCCGGGCGGGTTTCGGCTGCAGGCCCAGCCGGGAGCGGATGCAGCGGACCGCGGCCTCCGCGTCGTCGACGGTGACCGTGAACGTACGGCCGTCACCGAGCCGGAGGATCACCGCCTCACCGCGGCGCACGATCACCCCCGTGCCCTGTTCCGGGCGCCATCGGTAGCCCCAGCCGCCCCAGTGGCAGGGCGTGACGCGGGGCGCGAAGTCGACGTCGACCACGTGCGAGAGCGGGATGCGGCGGCGGGGCAGTCCGATGTGGCCGCAGCGCACCTCAAGACAGTCCTTGTCGACCCGCACGGCCACGTGCACGAAGGCGAGCGTGCCGAAGAGGACGAGCAGTCCGGCGGCGACGCAGCCGACGACGGCCATCACCAGCGGAGTCGAGCCCGACGTCCAGGCGTCGTCGACCGCCAGCTCGATGCCCAGCGCCATGCACGCGGCCCCGGCGGCGGCCAGCAGCCACTGGAAGCGGTTGGTGGCCCGTCCGTGCCAGACCTCGGGTACGGAGCCGCAGGGCGAGTCCTGCGCGCCGTCACTGTGGGGGGCTGCTGCCCCCTCCTGGGGGTGGTCCCTCATGCTTCGCAGCGTACGCGTATTCGCCTCGCCCGGCAGCGGGCGCCGTGGCCCTCCGTGACGGGTGGGACGCGGGGCGCCGACTGCGTCCACGGAGGCGGAGCCGATCGTTCAGTTGACGCGTTCCGTAACGGGTCCGCTCCGTTGCGTACCGCCCCTGGGGGCGAGCCGCTGCCCCCCCCGAAGGGCGTTGCTCAGCGGGCCGGTTCCGCGGCCGGTTCGCCGGGCGCGGGGACGGCGGCCCCGCCACGGAGGCCGGCCCCGATACCGGAGAGCAGTCTGCCCTCCTCGTACGCCAGCGCCGCCTCCGGGAGCGCACCGGTGCGCCCGCTGAGGAGGACGGTCAGGTCGCTGCTCGGGGTGGCGGCGGGCGCCGGTTCGGCACCGATGCGGCGCAGCGCCTGGGCGGCGACCGCGTCCGCGGAACCGTGGAGCGTGAGCGCGGGCCCGTCCGGACGCTGCAGCGCGTCCCTGATGCGGTCGGCGACCAGCTCGTAGTGCGTGCAGCCGAGGACGACGGACCGTACGTCCGGTGGAGTGAGCGCCGCCGCCGCGGTGATCGCCGCGGTGATCGCCGTCTCGTCGGCGGTCTCCACGGCGTCGGCGAGGCCGGGGCACGGCACCTCGGCGACCTCGGTGTCCGCCGCGAAGGAGCGGATCAGCCCGCGCTGGTACGGGCTGCCGGTCGTGGCGGGGGTGGCCCAGATCGCCACCGGGCCGCCGCCGGCCGCCGCCGGCTTGATCGCGGGAACGGTCCCGATCACCGGCAGGTCCGGCTCCAGCTCGGCGCGGAGCGTGGGCAGCGCGTGGACGGAGGCGGTGTTGCAGGCGACGATCAGGGCGTCCGGACGGTGCACCGCGGCGTTCCTGGCGACCGCGAGCGCGCGCTCGGTGAGGTCCGCGGCGGTACGCGGGCCCCATGGCATGCCGTCGGGGTCGGAGGAGAGCACGAGACCGGCGTCGGGCCGCAGCCGCCGTACGGCCGCGGCGGCCGCGAGCAGGCCGGAGCCGGAGTCCATGAGCGCGATCTTCACCCGGACACTTTACTCAGCCGGGCCCGGTGCGGGCCGCACCGGGCCGCTTCCCCGGTGGGCGGTGCGCCGTGCGGCACACTGCCGGAGTGGCTGAGATGGCGTGGATCGCGGGGGTGTCGCTGGCGGCGTGGGTCTGGCTGCTGGCGGGCCAGGGCTTCTTCTGGCGGACGGACGTGCGCCTGCCGCCCGGCACGGCGCAGCGGCGGCCGTACGGCCGCACGGAGCCCGCGCAAGGGCCCGGCGAGGCGTCCGGGGACTGGCCCTCCGTGGCCGTCGTCGTCCCGGCGCGGGACGAGGCGGAGGTGCTGCCGGTGAGCCTGCCGTCGCTGCTGGCGCAGGAGTATCCGGGGCGGGCCGAGGTCTTCCTCGTCGACGACGGCAGCACGGACGGCACCGGGGCGCTGGCCCGCGCGCTGGCCGCCGGGCACGGCGGACTGCCGCTGACCGTGACCTCGCCGGGTGAGCCGGCCCCGGGGTGGACGGGCAAGCTGTGGGCGGTGCGGCACGGCACGGCGCTCGCCCGGGAGCGCACGGACGCGGACTACCTGCTGCTGACCGACGCGGACATCGCGCACGGGCCGGACAGCCTGCGTGCCCTCGTGTCCGCCGCCCGTGCGGCCGACCTGGACCTGGTGTCACAGATGGCGCGGCTGCGGGTGGCGGACTTCTGGGAACGGCTGATCGTCCCGGCGTTCGTGTACTTCTTCGGCCAGCTGTACCCGTTCCGCTGGGTGAACCGGCCCGGCGCACGTACCGCGGCGGCGGCCGGCGGCTGCGTACTGCTGCGCCGGGACGCCGCCGAGCGGGCCGGGATCCCGGAGCGCATCCGGCACGCGGTGATCGACGACGTGACGCTGGCCCGCGCCGTGAAGCGCTCCGGAGGCCGGCGCGGGCCGGGCTCGGGGCGGATCTGGCTGGGACTCGCGGACCACGTGGAGAGCGTGCGGCCGTATCCGCGCCTGGCCGACCTGTGGCGGATGGTGGCGCGCAGCGCGTACGCACAACTCCTGCACAGTCCGTTGCTGTTGGCGGGCACGGTCCTGGGTCTCGCGCTGGTCTATCTGGTGCCGCCGGTCGCGCTGGTCGCGGGCCTGATCGGCGGCGGCGCGCCGGCCGCGGTCCTCGGGGGCCTGGCGTGGGCGGTGATGGCGGGGACGTATCTGCCGATGCTGCGCTACTACCGGCAGCCCCCGTGGACGGCGCCCCTGTTGCCGTTCACGGCGCTGCTGTACCTCCTGATGACGGTGGACTCGGCCGTGCAGCACTACCGCGGGCGCGGCGCCGCGTGGAAGGGACGGACGTACGGGGCGCCGCCTACGGGGGCGGGGGCCGCCTCAGGAGAGGCCTCCGAGGGCGCGTAGACACGCACGGTCGCACCGTCCGAAGGCTCGGAGGCACGCACCGTCCGAAGGTGCGGAGGCGCGTGCCGCCCGAGGGCGCGGAGGTACGCGCCTCATTTCCGGCCCGGTGCCCACCGCATCCCCCACCCGTACGCCTGGTCCACCGTGCGCTGCGGGCTGACGCCCCGCTCGGGGACGAGGTAGCGGGCCTCACGCTGGACGACCAGTTCGCTGCCGGTGTTGATGAGCAGCGCCAGCGCGCAGACGTTGGACGGGACGGTGCACTCGTCGAGGGAGAAGTCGACGGGCGCGCCGCGCTGCGGGGTGAGGGTGACCGTGGCGTTCAGGTCGCCGAAGCTGCGCGCGCCTTCGTAGATGGTGACGAAGAACAGGATCCGCTTGATGAGGTGCTGGTGGTCGAGGCTGACCGTGAGGTTCTCGCCGGAGGCCACGGCGCCGGTGCGGTCGTCCCCGTCGAGGTGGATGTACGGCGGGGCGTGCAGGGAGCCGAAGGCGTTGCCCAGGGCCTGTACGACGCCCTTGCTGCCGTCGGTCAGTTCGTACAGCGCGCCCAGGTCGAGGTCGAGCGCCGCGGGACCGGCGAGCGCCCGGGTCAGCTTGCGGCCCCAGCCCGATCCCGCGGGTGCCTGGCGCGTCCGCCAGTTGAGGTTCACCCGCAGCGCGCCCGAGGTGCCCCCTTGTTTCGTCAGCGAAACGGCGGGCGCTTCCTTCGTCAGGGTGACTTTCGAGAGACGTACGGGGGTGGGGGCGGGCGCGCTCGCGGTGCGCGCCGGGGGCGTGCGGGTTGACGCACCGAGTTGACCTTGGGGCGCCGTGTGCTCCGGCGTGGCCTCGGGAGCTTCCGGGACGGCAGCGGGCGCTCCCGGGGGCACAGGGACGGCGGGCGCCGGGCCCGGATCGTCCACGGTGATCCCGTAGTCCGTCGCCAGACCGGCCAGTCCGCGGTCGTAGCCCTGGCCGACCGCGCGGAACTTCCAGCCGCCCTGTCGCCGGTAGAGCTCGCCGAGCACGAAGGCGGTCTCCACGGTGGCGTCCTGGCTGTCGAACCGGACGAGTTCGGCACCACCGGGGCCCGCGGCCGCAGCACCACCGGAGCCCGCGCCCGAGCTTCCCGTAGGTGCGCCCGTCGCGTCGAGGACCCGTACGCTCAGCCCCGGCACCTGCCCGAACGTTCCGCCGTCCGCGGAGGCCGCGAGCACCACCCGGTCGACCGCCGGCTCCATGGCGGCGAGGTCGACGGCGAGGGTGTCGGCCGTCGTGCCGTCCGCCGTCCGCTTGCCCTCGTGGCGCACGGCGCCCGCGGCGTGCACCGGCTGGTTGTAGAACACGAAGTCGCCGTCGTCCCGCACCTTGCCGCCGCTCAGCAGCAGCGCGGAGGCGTCCACGTCGGGGACGCCGGGACCGGTCCGCCAGCTCAGCTCGATCCGTACCGCGCCGGCCTCCACCGGAGCGTTGCCCCCCTTGGGCATCGACATGGCCGCCTCCTTCGGATTCGCGCTCCCGCTTCGCGGCGCGCCGCCTCCCAACCTAGGGGGTCGCCGACGTGCGCAGTCCCCACCGACGAAGGCAAGATTTCACCTGCCGGTGAGCCGCGCTTTACACGTTTCAAACGGGTGTTGGCGACCGATTTTCCCGGGTTCACCCGCATTAGTGAACCGCAGCCACTACCGACACGTAAAACAACCCTCTTTTCAGGCTCCCCAACCAGCACATCGTGGGCTTAACTTAAGAGGCATGACCTCCCCCCGCTCTACCTACGGCGGCGGCTACTACGCTTCGCCCTCCTTCCCGGACACCCCGATCTACGACAGCCTCGTCGCCGAGCGCGGCACCCCCCAGATCGCGCCGATCAGGGTCCAGCCTCCGTACGACATCGGCTCGTCGTCCTCGTACTCGTCACCGGCCCTCCCGGCCCTGCCCGCCCTCCCCCTCCGGCCCCTCGCACACCCCCGCCCAGCAGGGGTACCCCGCGCAGGCGCCGATGCAGCCCGCGCCCACGCCCTACATCCCGCAGCAGTCCGCGGGCCCCCAGGGCTACTCGGGCCAGCAGCAGCCCCGGCGCCCGATGAGTACGGGATACGAAGCGATGCGCCCGGCGGCCCCGGTCGCGCCGCGCCCCGCTCCGTACGAGGACCAGTACGGCCGCCCTCAGCACCCGCGCGGTTACTGACCCCGGCGCCCGGCCATGTGTCCGGGCGCCCGGCCAATTGTCCGACCCGGCTGGCAGGATGGGCCCATGCCGAACTCATGCCTCCGTGCCCTCCAGCTGTATCCGGTGAAGTCGCTCGCGGGGACCTCCCCGGACTCGGCCGCCGTGGAGCCATGGGGCCTGGCCGGGGACCGGCGCTGGCTGCTGGTCGACGAGCAGCGCCGGCTCGTCACGCAGCGGTCCCGGCCGCAGCTGGCGTTGGCCGTCGCGCAGGCGCTGCCCGACGGGGGAATCAGGGTCGCGGCGCCGGGGATGGAAGACCTGTCCGTGGAGGTCCCCGCTCCCGTCGCGACCGTGCCGGTGCAGGTCTGGCGCGACAAGGTGGACGCCGTGCCCGCGTCCCCTGCGGCCGCCGAGTGGTTCAGCACGTACCTGGGCACCGAGGTCTCGCTCGTTCACATGGATGATCCGGCCGTCCGCCGGGCCGTGCGCCAGGATTTCGCGCGGCCCGGCGACACGGTGAGCTTCGCCGACGCCTTCCCGCTGCTGCTCACCACCTCCTCCTCGCTGGACGCCCTCAACTCCCTGATCGCCCAGGGCGACCACGCCGACGAGGGCCCGCTGCCGATGGACCGCTTCCGGCCGAACGTCGTCATCGAGGGCACCGCGCCGTGGGCCGAGGACGACTGGGAGCGGGTGCGGATCGGCGAGGTGACCTTCCAGGTCGTCAAGCCCTGCGACCGCTGCGTGGTGACCACCACCGACCAGCGCACCGCCGAGCGCGGCAAGGAGCCGCTGCGCACGCTCGCGCGCCACCGCCGCTTCGGTGACGACCTCGTGTTCGGACAGAACCTCATACCCGAATCGCGCGGCACGCTCCGGGCCGGCGACCCCTTCGAGGTCCTGAGCTGACGTCAGCACGTGTTCTCACCCCGACGCGACGACGCTGCCACGCCCCGCTGCGCGCACTGCCGACGGTGCGGCGCAGCCGGGCTACGCCCGTTGCTGTCCGCACCGCACACCCCCTGTCGGCCGCATTGCGAGGCCCTGCCCGGCCTGCATAAGGTGAGCGCATCGAGGTGGCGACAGGGAGATTCACTTGCGAATGCCCGCCGGGGACGCGGCACAGGAGCGCCTCATCCCGGTGCACCATATGCGCCCTGGGGACCACGCCTTCGTCGGTTACGACGACGACGAGATCCGCTGGGAGGTCCTGACCGCCTTCACACGGCTCGGCCTGGCGCGCGGCGAGCGGGTCATCGTCTTCCCGCACCCGGGGCTCCGCGAGGAAGAGGTGCTGGCCCGGCTGGACTTCCCCCACCGCACGACGGCGGCCGCCCGCGTCGAAGGACAGTTGGTGCTCAGCAGCATGCGCCGGCTCATCAGCCCCGACCCCGCCTTCACGGCGGACCGGCAGTGGAGCCGGCTGCGCGAGGAGACCGCGCAGGCCGTCGCGGACGGTTACACGGGCCTGCGGACGTTCATCGACATGCACTGGGTGCCGGAACTGGGCGCGGACGTGCACACGATGATGCACCGCGAGTCGAACGCCGACGACCTGTTCAAGGGCCGCCCGTACAGCGAGATCTGTGCGTACGACCGGCGCTGGTTCACCCCGGAGGTGCTGGCCGCCATGGCTGAGGCGCACCCCCGCAACCTCCTCGAACGGCTCGGCGCGCTGCATACGGAGCGGGCCCCGGACGGTGCGCTGTGCCTCGTGGGCGAGGCCGACACCGCGACGAAACAACTCTTCCTCACCACCCTGGAACTGGCCCTGGCGCAGAGCGCGGGCGCGGGCCGGCTCGTCCTGGACCTGAACCGGCTGCACTTCCTGTCGGTCGGCTGCGCCACCGGCCTCCTCACACTCGTCCAGGACGCGAACGGGCACCACCGGGTCGACGTCCGCTGCGGCCCGGTGCAGCACAAGCTCCTCCAGCGGCTGGGTGCGGCATCGATTTCGCGGCTGACGTTGTCGGAGGTGGCGCGACCGTGCTGATCCCCGAGTCCGCTCACCCCCAGGGCACCAGTGACGAATCAGGCGTCAGATACCTGCTGCAGCGCCGCTTCACCGCCCGGCTGCTCCCGCAGGTACGGCTGCTCGTCGAGGAGTGCGCGGCCCGTGAAGGGCTCACCGAGCCGCGGCGCGGGGAGTTCGTGCTGGCGGTGGACGAGGTGGCGGGCAACGCCGTGGAGCATGCGGGCGGCAGCGGCCGGCTGGTCCTGCGCCGGATCGACGACGAACTGGAGTGCCTGGTCATCGACTCGGGCCCCGGCTTCACGGAGGCCGTCATCCCCGAGCTGCTGCCGGGCCTGGACGGTGCGCCCACGGGGCGCGGGCTGTGGATGGCCCGGCTGGTCGCCGACCGGCTGACGATCGCCGCCGGCCCGCAGGACGGCGCGGTGGTCACGCTGGCGGTACGGCTGTCCTGAGCGCGCGCGGCAAGGCGGCTGGGCGGCCGCTCAGCGCTCTTGGACGACCTCCTGCCGCCCGGGGACCCTGCCGGCGATCCGGGCCCGCTCACGGCCTTCTGCCGCCCTCCCCGCCCCACGGCCGCTCCCACCGGCGGCGCTAGGATGACGGCCCGGACCGGGTGGGGGCGCCGGACGTCGCGCACCCCGCAGCACCTTGCCCCTCCCGCACCGCGTGCCACCTCACCGCGGCCGCCGCGGAGCCCGGTCATGTCCGGTGATTTTGCTCTCCACTTCACGGAAACCGTGCATGAAGGGACCGGAATAAGGTAGTTACGCACACGGAAGGGGAAGGGGGGACCGGACCGTGCGAGCGATGAGTGGACTGTGGCGGTGGCGAGGTAATCCGCTGCGGCGCAGGACCGATCTCGCCGAGGCATGGCTGGCGCTCGCCGCCGCCCTCCTGATCCTCCTCGGGGGCTCGGCGGTCGGCTGGGCGACCACTCGGGCCACCGGCGACGCCCTCCTGGAGTCGGTGCGGGCCCAGCACGCCCAGCGGCACCTGGTGTGGGTGCAGGTGGACCGGCTGCTGCCGCAGCCCCCCGTGGACCCCGACCCCGAGACGGCCACGCAGCGCGACGCTCACCGCCGGGTGCTGGCCACCTGGCGTGGCGTGGACGGCAGCCGCCATCTCGGGCCGGTCGCGGCACCGCGTCCGGTGGAGCCCGGTGACCGCTTCCGCATCTGGACCGACGGCCGGGGCCGGGTCATGGCCCGTCCGATGGATGTGACGACCGCGAACTCCCATGCGGTGCTCGCCGGGCTGGGCGCCGGCGCGCTGGCCGGTGCCGCGGTCGAGGGCGGCCGCCGGCTGGCGCTGTGGCGGCTGATGCGCCGCCGGTACCGCCGCTGGGACGAGGCGTGGGAGCGCGCCGGCCAGGACTGGGGGCGGGCCGGCGCCGGCAGCTGAGCCGCCGTCGCCCCCTCGTGCGGCAAGCCGACGACCACGTCAACTACCGTGCCTGGAGCGCGCTACGGTGGTGCAGCCAGCCGCTCGGCTGGGGCCTGCGAAGCCCGTACGCGGACATACACGCGCGTACCACCGCGGGCCGGAATCAGCCGCACGAGGTGGGGACACGACATCGCCATGGCACAGGGCTCGGTCCAGGTCACGCACTCCGGGACGTCGCGCTGGCGGCGTCGTACAGGGGAGTACAGCTCCCTGGCCGCCGCCCTCGAAGCCGCCGGGGACGGTGATGTGCTGACCGTCGCGGCCGGCACGTACCGCGAGAACCTCGTGCTGCGCCGTGCGGTGACGCTGCGCGGGCCCGACGGGGCGCGCGGCTCGGTACGGATCGCTCCCGCGGACGGTGTCGCGCTGACCGTACGGGCCTCGGCGACCGTGCAGGACCTGCACGTGGAGGCGCAGGACTCGGCGGCGCCCGCGCTGCTGGTGGAGGACGGCGCACCGGAGCTGGCCGGGCTGCGCGTGGTGACGCGGTCGGCGGCCGGCATCGAGGTGCGCGGTGGCGCCCGGCCCACGGTGCGGCGCTGCACGGTCGACAATCCGGGCGGCGTGGGCATCAGCGTGCTGGACGAGGCGGGCGGCGTCTTCGAGGAGTGCGAGGTACTGGCGGCCGGGCAGGCGGGCGTAGCGGTGCGCGGCGGGGCGCACCCGCGGCTGGAGCGCTGCCGCGTGCATCACGCGAGCGGTGCCGGTCTGTCGGTGAACGGCGAGGGCAGCGCGGTCGAGGCGGTCGGCTGCGAGCTGTACGAGATCAAGGGCGCGGGCGTGCAGGTCGCCTCGCGCGCCACCGGGCATCTCACCGACTGCACGGTGCACCGCACGTCCGCGGACGGCGTCACACTCGACACGGACGCGGTCCTCACGGTCGCCGACTGCGACATCCACGACATACCGGAGAACGCGCTGGACCTGCGGTCGCGTTCGGTGCTGACGCTGACCCGCAGCCGGGTGCGGCACTTCGGGCGCAACGGCCTGTCCGTATGGGACCCGGGCACCCGGGTGGACGCCAACCAGTGCGAGATCCACGACAGTACGGGCGACTACCCGGCGGTGTGGGTGAGCGACGGCGCGACGGCCGTGCTGGACTCGACCCGGGTGCACGACGTGCCGGACGCGCTCTTCGTGCTGGACCGCGGCTCCCGGGCCGACGTGGTCGACTCCGATCTCGCACAGGTACGCAACACCGCCGTCTCGGTCAGCGACGGCGCGACGGTGCAGCTGGACGACTGCCGCATCCGGGAGGCCGCGACCGGTGCGTGGTTCCGCGACCACGGCAGCGGGGGGACGCTCGCGGGCTGCACGATCGAGAACGTCCAGACCGGCGTGATCGTCACCAAGGGCGCCGACCCGAGTGTCGAGCGGTGCACGGTGAGCACGCCGGCGGAGGCGGGCTTCTACGTGTCCGCAGAGGGCCGCGGCGCCTTCCACAACTGCCGGGTCATGGGCAGCTCCGGATACGGCTTCCACGTGATCGACGGCTGCCGTACGACGCTGACGCGGTGCCGTACGGAGCGGTGCGCGCGCGGCGGTTACGAGTTCGCCGAGGACGGGCCGACCGCGGTGGACTGCACGAGCGACGAGAGCCGGATGACCCAGTCCGCGGCCGTCGCGGCACCGTCCGTCCCGCCCCCGCCGACGGCTCCCCCGGCGACCGCGCCCGCCGCCCGGCCCGTGGGCACTGCGGGCCTGCTGGGCGGCGCACCGGCGGCCGCCGGAGCGCCCACGGCGACCGCCGAGCCGGTCCCGGACACCCGCCCCTCCGAGGAGGTGCTCGGCGAACTGGACACCCTGGTCGGGCTGGAGAGCGTCAAGCGTGAGGTGCGCAGCCTGATCAACATGATCGAGGTGGGGCGCCGCCGGCAGCAGGCGGGCCTGAAGGCCGCCTCGGTCCGCCGCCACCTGGTCTTCACCGGCTCCCCCGGTACGGGCAAGACCACCGTCGCCCGGCTGTACGGCGAGATCCTGGCGTCCCTGGGCGTGCTGGAGCGGGGCCACCTCGTGGAGGTCTCCCGGGTGGACCTGGTGGGCGAGCACATCGGATCGACGGCCATCCGTACCCAGGAGGCGTTCGACCGGGCGCGCGGCGGGGTGCTCTTCATCGACGAGGCGTACGCGCTGTCCCCGGAGGACTCCGGGCGGGACTTCGGGCGCGAGGCGATCGACACCCTGGTGAAGCTGATGGAGGACCACCGGGACGCGGTGGTCGTCATCGTGGCGGGCTACACCGCCGAGATGGAGCGCTTCCTCGCGGTCAACCCCGGCGTCGCCTCCCGCTTCTCGCGGACCATCACGTTCGGCGACTACGACCCCGAGGAGCTGCTCCGGATCGTCGGGCAGCAGGCCGAGGAGCAGGAGTACCACCTCGCGGACGGCACCTCCGAGGCGCTGCTGAAGTACTTCACCGCGCTCCCGAAGGGACCGTCGTTCGGCAACGGGCGTACTGCCCGGCAGACGTTCGAGGCGATGGTCGAGCGGCACGCGGGCCGGGTGGCGCAGCTCCCCGACCCGAGCACCGACGACCTCACGCACCTCTATGCCGAGGATCTGCCCGCGCTGCCCTGAGGCGCGGCGGGCCGCTCCCCGGAGTCCTCCTCGATGCCGGGCCCGGCGGGCTGCTGCGGTATCCCCGGCGCCAGATGGGCGAGGAGTTCGGCGCGGGCCACGTCGAACTCCGGGTCGGTCTGGTAGTCGCCGTGGCCGAGGATCTGGGCGGGCAGCGGATGCTGGAGCGTGCGCCCGAAGACCAGCGGGTCACGGAGCGGCCCGCGGTCGACCGCGGCGCCGTCCTCACAGGTGAGCCGGACGGGGCCCCCGATGGGGTCGGTGAACCGCCACAAGTTGCGCCAGGCGTCCATCTCGCGGTGCAGCCCGGTGAGCGCGGGCGGCCCGAAGAACGCGGGGAACCAGCGCCCGTAGAGGCGCTCCAGCGGTGAGCCGTACGTGAGGAGCGCGACCCGGCTGCGCGTCACCGGGTCCAGCTGCCAGACGGCGGCGGCCGCGAGGACGCTGCCCTGGGAGTGCCCGGAGAGGACCAGACGCCCGTCGTGCGTCTCGGTCCAGGTGGCCATCCGCCAGGTCAGGTCCGGTACGGCCCGCTCGGCGTAGCACGGGGGCGCGAAGGGGTGCGCGGCGCGCGGCCAGAAGGTGCCGACGTCCCAGAGGATGCCGATGGTGCGGCGCGCCGAGGCGTCCTTGTAGGCGCGGCGTCCCATGGCGAGCATCAGGACCACGCCCGCGCCCATCAGCCAGGAGCCGAGCGCCTGTGCCGTCTCGGCGACGGCGTCCACGAAGACGGGCGCACCGTCCAGGGCGCGGCCCGGCGGCAGCCCCGTGAGCCGGGCGCCGAACACCGCGCCCGTACCGAGCACGAACGTGACGGCGGTGATCACGCCGATCAGCACCGGCGCCCGGTCGGTGAGCCCGGCGCGGGCGATCGTGCCCGCGATCCGCCGGGCGCGCTGCGCGTCGGGCTTCTCCTCGCTCTCGTACAGCCCGGGGATGTCCGGGACGACCTTGCGACGGACGGCGAGCACCTGCAGGCCGGCCACCACGACGAGCAGCAGGACGACGATCAGCAGGACGGGGATGACCGAGGCCTGCCAGGAGAGCAGCACGGGCGGGCCCGCCATCGGGGCGTGCGGGTCTCCCGGGGTGGCGCCGCGGTCCAGCCAGTCGGCGGCACGCTGCGCCACTCCCCCAGAGAGCACTCCTCCCAGCGCGCAGGCCAGCAGCGCGACGGAGGCGCCGGCCAGGCCCGCGAGGGCGGTGCGTTCCGTGCCGCGTGCGGCCCGCTGGAGCACGGCGGCGGTCAGCAGCAGCCCGACGACCAGGGCGCCCTGGAGGACGGCGAGGACGGCGAAGGCGCCGGCCCCGGGGAGGTGTCCGGAGGAGGTCCAGCCGGGGCGCGCCCAGCCGGTGTGCACGAAGGTCAGGAGCAGGGTGCCGAGCGCGGCGTACGGCAGCCACCGCACGACGGGCCGGTCGGTCTCCACGTCGGGCTCCGCCTCGCTGCGCGCCGTACGGCACACGATGACGACGCTGAGCGCCGCGAGCACGGCGACCAGCGTGGTCAGCGCGTACCCGGCCCAGCGCAGCGTCGCGTCGGCGCCGGACCGGGCGTCGGCGTCGTGCGTGGTGAGCAGCAGGGCGGTGGCGAGGGTGAGCAGTCCAGCGGCGGCGTGCGCGGAGCGCAGCCGGGCGACGACCCGGCGGCCGTACCAGAAGCCGTCCAGGCACAGCGTGGGGCGTTCCGAGGGCGGCGTGTCGCGCGAGGTGGCGGGGCGGCGCGGCGGCGGGGAGGCGGATTCGTACGCGCTCCACGTGCGGTGCGAGAGCCACCAGAGCAGGCCCACGAGGAACAGCGGGAGGGCACTGGCGACCACCAGGCGGCGGCCCGGCAGGCTCCACCAGCCGTCGTGCGCGGTGTTCAGGAAGCCCAGCCAGGAGCGGTCCGCCGAGCACGCGAGGCTGCCCGCGCACTGCCAGGCGATCAGGTCCAGGGCCACCTCGCAGGCCGCGGCGGCGAGCAGGACGGTGAGGGTGAGGGCGAGGATCCGTACGAGGACGTCGTAGATCCGCTGGGCCGGATGGCCGCGCGGGGCGGCGGGCCGCATCCAGTGGGCGAGGTTGGCGACCATGAAGGGCAGCAGGATCAGCCAGAGTGCGCGGCTGCCGTTGCCCGAGGTGAGGTTGCACCAGACGTACGCCTCGCGGACCGGCTCGTCGGGGTCGCCCTCCCGCTGGTCCGCGGGGCGCTCCTCGGCGTCCGCGTCGGCGACGCGGCGGAAGACGGCGGCGGTGTCGTCACCGGTGACGCGCACGACCCGGGGGTCGTCCAGCATCTCGGCGGGCGTGGTGCCGCCGACGCCGTGCACCAGGAGTTCCAGGGCGATCCGGCGAGGTCTGTGCGGGGCGGCGGTGTCCCCGTCGCCGTCCGGGTCCGTCGTGGCTGTGGGCGCGGACCGGTGCGTGGTGTCCACAGTGCTTCCCCCGATGTCCGTACGTCGATGTGCGTCCCGGATTCTTTCTTGCCCGCCCTGGAACCGCATTCACCTCATCCGGCCCGCAGAGTCCGTGTCAGTGCCTCGTGCGAGGATGTTCCCGGACAGCAGCGCTCCTGTGACATGGCGTGCGTGAGCCGGGACGAAGGGACAGGCCGGGTGAGCGACAACCAGAACCTCCTCGCCGAGCAGCGGCGTGCCCTCATCCTGGACGAGGTGCGGCGGCGCGGCGGCGTCCGTGTCAACGAGCTCACCCGCAAGCTGAGCGTCTCGGACATGACGGTCCGTCGGGACCTGGACGCGCTGGCCCGCCAGGGCGTGGTGGAGAAGGTGCACGGCGGCGCGGTCCCGGTGAGCGAGCCGAGCACGCACGAGCCGGGTTTCGAGGCCAAGTCCTCGCTGGAGCTGTCGGCGAAGGAGGCCATCGCCGAGGCGGCGGCGCAGATGGCGGCGCCGGGCAGCGCGATCGCGCTGGCGGGCGGCACGACGGCGTTCACGCTGGCCCATCAGCTGCTGGACGTGCCGGACCTGACGGTGGTGACGAATTCGGTCCGGGTGGCGGACGTCTTCTACGCCGCGCAGCGGGCGGCGGCCGGCTCCGGCGGCCCGCGTCCCGGTGCGGCCACGGTCGTACTGACGGGCGGTGTACGGACGCCGTCGGACACCCTGGTGGGCCCGGTCGCCGATGCCGCGATCCGCTCGCTCCACTTCGATGTGCTCTTCCTCGGTGTGCACGGCATATCCGTCGAGGCCGGGCTGTCGACGCCGAATCTCGCCGAGGCGGAGACCAATCGCCATTTCGTGCGGTCGGCGCGCCGGGTCGTCGTGGTCGCCGACCACACGAAGTGGGGCACGGTGGGCCTGAGTTCGTTCGCCACGCTGGATCAGGTGGACGTACTGGTCACCGACCCCGGGCTGCCGGCGCAGGCCCGCGCGGAGTTCGCCGAGTTGCCGCCGCGCCTGGTGGTGGCCGGTGAACCGGAGGATGACGCAGACATGTGACGGGACGCCAGCTATGGTGTGCGTCGCCGGTATGTTCGACCGTCAGTACCGGCTTCGTCACTGTGTGCAGGGGGTGCTCGTCCCATGATGCGCCGACTGAGCCCGGTCGGGCTCGACTTCGCCGAGTCCGCGCCACTGCGAATGGTCTTCGCGGCGGAGCTGTCCGCGCCTCCGGAAGCGGTGTACGCCGCGCTCGCCGACGACGTCGGCTCCTGGTGCGCATGGTTCACCGGCGTCTCCCGGATCGTCCCCACCGACGGCGGGAAGGGCCGCGCGGTGCGGCTGACGGGCGGCACCGTCTTCCGCGAGAGCATCATGGCGGCCGAGCGCCCCGAGCACTACGCCTACCGCGTCGACGAGACCAACACCCCGGGCCTGCGCGCCCTCCTGGAGGACTGGCGGCTCACCCCGTGCCCCGGCGGCACGCTCGTCCGCTGGACGTTCGCCGCCGACGGCCCCGCGCCGTTCCGCACGGTGATGCAGCTGGCCCGCCCGATGCTGGGCCGCGCCTTCCGCGACTCGATGCGGCAGCTGGACCGGCGGCTCGTCAGGGTGTGAGCGCCCGGCCCGTCACTCCGGCCAGACCCCTTCGGCGAGGAACGTCTGCAGGGTCCGGGCGTACGGCGTGATGTCCAGGCCCTGCTCGGCCAGCCAGGCGTCGGAGTAGTACTTGTCGAGGTAGCGGTCGCCCGGGTCGCACAGGAGGGTGACCACCGAGCCCGTCCGGCCCGCCGCGACCATCTCGGAGACGATCCTCAGGGCGCTCCACAGCCCGGTACCCGTCGAGCCGCCCGCCTTGCGGCCGATGGCCGCCTCCAGGGCCCGTACGGCCGCCACGCTGGCCGCGTCCGGCACCTTCATCATCCGGTCGATCGCGCCGGGCACGAAGCTGGGCTCCATCCGCGGCCGGCCGATGCCCTCGATACGGGAGGCGGTGCGGCAGTCCGTCTCGGCGTCGCCGTTGAGCCAGCCGTCGAAGAAGCAGCTGTTCTCCGGGTCGGCGACGCACACCCGGGTGTCGCGCTGCATGTAGTGCACGTAGCGGGCGATGGTCGCCGAGGTGCCGCCGGTGCCGGCGGTGGCCACGATCCAGGCGGGGTCCGGATAGCGCTCCAGGCGCAGCTGCTGGAAGATCGATTCGGCGATGTTGTTGTTGCCGCGCCAGTCCGTGGCCCGCTCGGCGTAGGTGAACTGGTCCATGTAGTGGCCGCCGGTCTCGGCCGCGAGCCGGGCGGAGACGTCGTAGACGGTACGCGGGTCGGCGACCAGGTGGCAGGTGCCGCCGTGGAACTCGATCAGACGGGTCTTCTCGCGGCTGGTCGTCGCGGGCATCACCGCGATGAAGGGCACACCGATGAGCTTCGCGAAGTACGCCTCGGAGACGGCCGTGGAGCCGCTGGACGCCTCGATGACCGGCTTGCCGGGGCGGATCCAGCCGTTGCACAGCCCGTAGAGGAAGAGGGAGCGGGCGAGGCGGTGCTTGAGGCTGCCAGTGGGGTGCGTCGATTCGTCCTTCAGGTAGAGGTCGATGCCCCACTGCTCGGGCAGCGGGAAGCGCAGCAGGTGGGTGTCGGCGCTGCGGTTGGCGTCCGCCTGGACCTTGCGCACGGCATCTTTCAGCCAGTTGCGGTAGTCGGCGTCGGTGCGGTCCACGTCGAGGGTCGGCAGCGGACCGCCTTCGGGGGCGGCGGGCGCGTCACAGGAGGGGCCGCCGTCGCGCGTGAGGCCGCCGTCCTGCCCGTCCGTGTGCTGTGCCGTGCTCATCGACGTGCTCCTCGCGGTCGCTCCGGCCCGCCGCGACCGCCGGGCCTGGCTCGATCATAACCATCCGCCACACGCTTCTCACCTGCATAAACAAGGCTTTGGGCAACCCCAAGGCGCCATGCGGGTACCCGTGGTCGACAAGCCCACGACCAGGGGAACTGGTGCCCGGGCCGCGATCCGGGCAGACTTCATGAAGGGCGGGGGCCTCACCCCGGGCCATGTGTGTCGAGGAGGCGGTGCTCCATGAGGGAGCTGGAGTTCAACGCGACCGGTGTGCGCATCGAGCGCTGGCTGCGTTCGTTGACCCGTGCGGGCCAGGTCATCATCAGGGACGGCAGGCTGGCGCTGCTGACGAGCTACGGCACGGAGATCGACAGTGCCCCGCTGACGTCGGTACAGGCCCACCGCCCGCGGCTGCTGGCACGCGACCGCGCCTACGCCACGCTCAACGGCCACCGCTACTCACTGACCATGGGAGCCCCCGAACGCTTCATGGACGCCGTGCGAGCAGCCGGCGCGGCACGCACCTGACGCCGTAGCGGCGGACGGACACGGCACGACGACGGGGCCTACGGGCCGCGTGCGGACGCGTACGGGACCGTACGGGTGCGCATGCGGGGGAACGCCGACTGCATTCGAGTGAAGACCGGTGGGACGCGCTGGGGTTGCGGGAGCCCTGCGGTTGCAGGAGTACGGGCGCGGGCCGACCCTGGACTCGTATCACCGAGGGTTCACCAGCGGTGACTCTTGGTGAGCGGGACATCGCCGGACCCGGTCCTCGCGTTTCCGTAGCGGCGGGCGCGCCCGGCCTCATCAGGGAGTCGCGGTCGTGATCAGGCAGCCCAGCAGGCACTGCGCGGTGGAGCTCCAAGCCCTGCCCGCACGCATCGGACAGATGCGAAGAATCGTATCGGCACAGCTACGTTACTGGCGTCTCGACGCCTTGATCGACGCGGCGACGCTCGGAGTGACGGAGCTGCTCGCCAACGTTCATCAGCACGCCCTGCCCAGCAAGCAGTGCACGGTCGAACTGTCGGTCCTGCTGGACCAGTTGACCGTGTCGGTACGCGATCTGGACCCCAGGATGCCGCAGCCCGCCGCGGCCGGGCCGCTGGATATCGGGGGCCGGGGCCTGACCCTGATCGCCGAGCTGAGCGAGAGCTGGGGCGCCCGTCCGGAGGACAGCGGCAAGGTCGTCTGGTTCACGCTCCCCGCACTCACCCGCGGCCGCGAGGAACCGGGCCACGCGCTCACCGGCCTGCCGGCGGAACCACCACGCGCGAAGCGCACGGAAGCGAGCGGCGGAGTACGCGCCGCAGGCGGCGCCCACGTGGGCTGAGCGCCCGGTCCCCCGGGGGACCGGGCGCTCAGCCGTTCACGGGACGAAGTGACGGAGCCGGGTACGCCCATCCACCAAACTCTGTAACTACTGGTATGTAAAGTGCTTCCATGGACACGCCTCAGCGCATAGCAGGGACTCGTTCCGCGGCCCTTCGTACCGTCACGGGCGACCTGCCCCCGACGGCCCTCCACGGCCGGTGCGACGCCCACGACCACCTCTTCCTCACCAGCCCGCAACTGCCCGGCCAGGAGCTGGCCGACCCTGCCGCCGCTGCCGCCGAACTGCGGGCCTTCAGGGAGGCGGGTGGCGGCACAGTGGTGCAGTGGACGCCGTACGGGATGGGGCGCCGCGCGGCCGAACTGGTACGCCTCTCCCGGGAGTCGGGCGTACGGATCGTCGCGGCCACCGGACTGCACCAGGCGGCGCACTACGCACCCGAGGTCATCGCACGGGTCGGCGGCGACCTGGCGGGGCTCTTCGTCGCCGAGCTCACCGAGGGCATCGGCGGTCCCGGAGGACCGCGGGCCGGTCTCGTGAAAGTGGCCGGCGGCTTCCACGGCCTGGACGCGCACGCCCGGCGCACCCTGTCCGCTGCGGCCGAGGCGCACCACGCCACAGGGGCCGCCATCGGCGTGCACCTGGAGCTCGGCACAGGGGCGCTCGACGTGCTCGACCTGTTGTGCGGCGCGGCGGGGGTACCGCCGCGGCGCGTGGTCCTCGGGCACCTCAACCGCTCCCCGGATACGGCCGTTCACCGCGCGGCCGCCGGGGCGGGGGCCTACCTCGCCTTCGACGGTCCGTCACGCACGCACCACGCGACGGACTGGCGGCTCCCGGAGACGCTGGCGGAGCTGGTCGACGCCGGGTTCGGCGACCGGATCCTGCTGGGCGGCGACACGACCACGGCAGCGGCCCGTTCGGTCGACGGCGGGCCGGGCATGCCGTACGTCGTGGACGGGCTGCGGCGCCGCCTCGTACTCACCCTGGAGGAAGCAGCCGTCGAGCGCATGCTGACGGCCAACCCGGCGCGTGCGTTCGCCACGGAGTGGCGGGCCTGAGGCGCCGGCGGCGGGAGGTCAGCCGGACGGTTCGGCACCGAGGACGATCAGCGGGTCGTCCAGCACCGGCTGCCAGGCCAGTTCCGCCGCGCCGACCAGCCCGTTGTGGTCCAGGGTGCACGGCAGGATGGGCACACCGCCGCTGCGCCCCCAGAGGCTGCGGTCCGCCACCACGGCGCGCAGCCGCTCCGGGTCGGCCTCCAGGAGCGCCCGGTGCAGTCCGCCCAGGATGATGCGGTCGGGGTTGAGGATGTTGACCAGCCCGGCGATGCCCAGGCCGAGCCGGTCGATCAGCAGTTCCCCCGCGGCCCTCACGGCGGGGTCCGCGTACTCCTCGCGCAGCATGTCGGTCGCCTGCTTGAGCAGCGAGCCCTCCGGCCCGGGCGTGCGGCCGGCGGCGCCGAGGAAGGCGAGCGGGTCCGCCTCGACGTCCAGGCAGCCACGGCTGCCGCAGTGACAGGGCGCGCCCTCGGGGTTGACGGTGAGGTGACCGACCTCCAGGGCCAGGCCCGAACTGCCGCTGTGCAGCCGCCCGTCCAGGACCAGCGCGCCGCCGACGCCACGGTGGCCGGACGCCACGCAGAGCAGGTCGCGGGCGCCGCGGCCGGCGCCGTGGCGGTGTTCGGCGAGCGCCGTGAGGTTGACATCGTTGCCGCTGAAGCCCACGTCCTGGGTGACGCCGGGGACGCCGGCGTCCGCCAGCGCCTGGAGGAACAGCTGCCGTACGGGGGCGCCGGCGGGCCAGGCGAGGTGCAGCGGGTTGAGCGCTTCGCCGTCCGGCTCGGCGACCGCCGACGGCACGGCGAGGCCCGCGCCCAGGCAGCGCCGCCCGCTGTCGCGCAGCAGGCCGGAACCGGCCTGCACGGCCTCGGACAGGATGTGGGCGGGGTCGGCGGGGACCGTGCCGCAGCCGGACGTGGTGGCCACGATCCGGCCGCCGAGGCCCACCAGCGCCACCCGGTAACCGTCCGCGTGGATCTGGACGGCCAGGACGACCGGTCCCCGCTCCGCGATGAACAGCCGGTGCGAGGGGCGTCCCTGGGTGCCCGCCGCGGCGGTCGGGTGCGCGTCGACGGTGATGAGGCCGAGCGCCTCGAGCTCGGCGGCCACCGCACCGGCCGTCGCGCGTGTCACGCCGAGTTCGGAGGTCAGTACGGCACGCGTGGGCGCGCGTCCGGTGTGTACGAGCTCCAGCGCGGGTCCGAGCGCGCCGCGGCCCCGCTCCAGCCTGGTCGTCCGAGTGTGGGTCACGCCGTCCATTCTGACTTTGTATCCGCCTTGAACAAAACACGGCCCGCCGCCTCACGGAAATCGCCCCGTCGCGCACCGCACACCGAGACGCTACCTCCCGTCCGCCGCGCGTACGGACGCACGCCGTCGGCGGCGCGCACCGGCGCCCGGCGCACACGCGGCCGGAACCACGCACTGACAGCCGCAGGCGCCGCCTCGATACTTGAGTACGGACACCGTCGCGTGAGTACCTACACGGATGTCCGTCCCGCCCGGAGCACGTACGACTGGACCCGTACTGCTGCATCGGCACCTGGACCGCCCCTGGGGGGACACATGAACGCGACAGCCCGCCTCCACGACCCCGCGACGACCGGCCCGAACGCGCACCTGGCCGCCTGGCTGCGCGACGCGGGACGGCTGACCTTCGGCAATCCCGTATCGCGCGGCTATCTGGCCGTGTTCGCCGCGGCGGTGGTCTTCGCCGTCGTCGACTCGCTCTTCGTCGGCCACCCGGACGCCTCCATGTCCGGAGTCTGGGCCGCGCTGGTCACCTCCCCGACCCTCTTCCCGCTGTGGTTCGCGGGGGACGCGCTGTGGCCCGACGCGGGCGCGCCCGCCTGGTACACGGTCACCACCCTCGGCGTCGCGGCACTGCTCAACGCGCTGCTGCTCGGCCTGGTCCACCGCGGTCTGCGCGGCCGGCCCACCGCGCCGCGGGCCGTTGTCAGTGGCGGCTGGCACACTCAACGGCATGGAGATCACTGATTACGTCGAAACCCTCCGCGGGGACGGCCAGTTGCTCGCGGACGCCGCCGACCGGGCCGGCCCCGACGCCTCGGTCCCGGCCTGCCCCGACTGGCAGGTCCGCGACCTGCTCACGCACATCGGCCGCGTCCACCGCTGGGCGACGGGGTACGTCACGGGCGCGACGGAGGGACGTACGCGTCCGCCCGAGGCGCCCGACCTGGACGGCTCGAAGCTGGTCGAGTGGGTGCGCGAAGGACACGGCGCGCTGGTCGCGGCGCTGGCCGCCGCGCCCGCCGACCTGTCCTGCTGGACCTTCCTCTCCGCCCCGTCGCCACTGGCGTTCTGGGCGCGCCGGCAGGCCCATGAGACCGCGATGCACCGCATCGACGCCGAGGCGGCCCTCGGCGCGGGCTTCTCGCCGATCGCCCCCGAGTTCGCCGCCGACGGCATCGACGAGCTGCTGACCGGCTTCCTCGCCCGGGACCGTGGCCGCGGACGCACGACGTCCGCCAAGGAGTTGTACATACGCACCACGGACGCGCCCGGCGCCGACGGCACGGGCAACGCCGCCTGGCGCGTACGGCTTTCGGACGGGCCGCCGCGTACGGAGCGGGTGACGGCGACCGGAGCGGACGACGGCGTGCCCGGCCGCGCGGCCGTTGCCGGTGGCCCGGCGCCGGACTGCGTGCTCGAAGGCCCGGCGGCGGATCTCTACGCGATGCTGTGGAACCGCCTGCCGTGGCAGAGTTCGGCGGCCGTGAAGGTGACGTCCGGCGACGGCTCCCTCCCTCGGCTCTGGCAGGAGCTCTTCGCCGTCTGACCGCCCCGGCACGTGCCCGGACGCCCGCCGCCCCGGACGGCTCGCCGTCGTCAGCCCGCGAAGGCCGGCTGCTCGATCCCCCGGCCCGCGCCGGGGACGACGAGCACCGAGCCTTCCAGCGGGTGGCGCGGCGTGTCCTCCTGCGCCGTGGTGATGTAGAGATCGGTGAGGCCGCTGCCGCCGAAGGCGCAGGCCGTCGGGCGGCGTACGGGCAGTTCGACCGTGCGGTCGAGAGTGCCGTCGGGCGTGTAGCGGCGTACCTGCCCGCCCTCCCACAGCGCCACCCAGACACCGCCGTCCGCGTCCACGCACATCCCGTCCGGGAAGCCCGCGCCCTCCTCGATCTCCACGAAGGGACGCCGGTTCCGTACGAACTCCCCGGCCGGGCCGTCCTCTTCCCCGCCACCCGCGTCGAAGACGTCGATCCGCCGGGTCGGGCTGTCGATGTAGTACATCAGCCGGCCGTCCGGGCTCCAGTCGATGCCGTTGCTGACCGCGACCTCCGGCAGCACCCGCTGCTCGCTGCCGTCCGGGGCGATCCGCGTCAGCGTGCCGCCGCCCTGCGCCTCGTCGTACCGCATCGTCCCGGCCCACAGCGCGCCGTCGGGGGCCACTGCCGCGTCGTTGCCGCGCCGCCCCGGCACGGCCTCGTGCGCCAGCCAGGAGAAGGCCCCGTCGGCGTCGTAGCGGCCCACGCCGTCCCGCAGGTTGACGACCAAACCACCGCCCGCGCGCGGCTTCGCGGCGCCCACGTGCTGTTCGGTGACCATGACGGTGCGGCGGCCGGTCGCGGGGTCGAAGGTGTGCACCCGGCAGGTGAGGATGTCGACCCAGATCAGCCGCGCCCGCGCGGAGTCCCACGTGGGCCCCTCGCCCAGCCGTGCACCCGACCGTACGGCAACGTCCCAAGGCCTCATGACCGCTCGCCTTCCTCCGGCACCGGTTCCTCCGGCGCGCGTAACCGCGGCACGAGGCGTGCGCCACTGCCGTGCATGCGCTGGTTCCGGCCGGTCACCGGCCGGTCGCGCTCACCCTATGAGCGGCCGGAGGGGAGCGGCAATCCCGTGCGCATGACAGACTCTCACCGTGTCTCCGACCCGCTCACAGGCCCAACGGGACGCCGTCACCGTCGAGATCGCCTTCGCCGTGGTGACCGGTGCGCTCGCGGGCGGCCTCGCCTTCCTGCTCTGCGCCGCGCCTGTCCTCTGGGGCGTGGTGCCCGTCTCCTGGCGCGGCTCCTGGCTCATGGCGGCCGCCGTGCTCGGTGGCGCGGTCTGCGCCGTCCGGGTGGTGCGCGTCCTGTGGCGGTGGCGTCAGCCCAGCCGGCCGGGGCGTACGGGTCCCGACTCGTAGCCGGGCACCACCAGTTGTGCCCGGCCCCGGGCGCCCAGCTCCACCATCGTGCGGCTGACGTGCGTCGTGGCGATCCGCAGCCGCTCCTCGCCGGTCCGGCGCCGCTCCGCCGCGGCGCGCTCGGCCCGCCCGTGGACGAGCTGTTCGCGGCGGACACGGCCCGGTTCGGACGCGGCGGCGGTCGCCACCGCCCATGCGGTGACGACCAGCTCCTGCCCGCAGGGCGCGGCGCCGTCGGTGCCCGGCGGCAGCCACCGGTACAGCCAGTGCGCGACGAGGAGGTGCCCGGCTCGGACCGGCGCCACCGCGCTCCAGGCGGCGACGCGCCGCCCCGCGACGACGGCGGCGAAGCAGCCGACCGCCACGAGCAGGAGGACCGGACCGTACGGACAGCCGTCGGCGAGGTGGAGCGTGGCCGCGACCGCCGTGCCGAATGCGACGGTGCGCGGGAAGCGGTGCCGTACCGGCGACAGGCCCGGTCGAGCCACCCGAACCGGTCGAACCACCGGAACCGCCCGAGTCGCCCGAGTCGCCCGAGCCGGCCACCGAACCACCCGAACCGCCCGAGCGCCCTCGCCCGCTCAGCCCTCGACGCTCAACCCCTCAGCGCTCAACCCCTCGGTCCGCGCCCCTCACCGATCCAGTGCCGACAGCGCCCGGTGGGCCAATGGGTGGGTGCGGACGATTTCGGCGAGGGTGGTGGTGCCTCGCGTGATCTTCGTGAAGGCGTTCCACGCGGGGCGGAAGCCGGTGATCGCCGCGTGCAGCATGCCGGGGCGGCGCGAGAAGACCCCGAGCATCCGGCGGCCCACGCTCATCTCGACACCCAGCCCGGCCTTGATGGCGAAGGCGTAGTTGAGCGCCTGGCGCCGCGCGTCGACCGCGTCGTGCGCCTCGGCGACCCGCACCGCCCACTCCCCCGCAAGCCGGCCCGACCGCAGCGCGAAGGAGATGCCTTCCCGCGTCCACGGCTCCAGCAGCCCGGCCGCGTCACCGCAGACCAGCACGCGCCCCCGCGACAGCGGCGAGTCCTCGGCACGGCACCGCGTCAGGTGCCCGGACGAGATCGAGGGCTCGAAGCCCGCGAGCCCCAGCCGCCCGATGAACTCCTCCAGGTACCGCTTGGTGGCCGCGCCCTCGCCGCGCGCGGAGATCACGCCGACGGTCAGCGTGTCGCCCTTGGGGAAGACCCACCCGTAGCTGCCCGGGATCGGCCCCCAGTCGATGAGCACCCGCCCCGCCCAGTCCTCGGCGACCGTCGGCGGCACCGGGATCTCCGCCTCCAGCCCCAGGTCCACCTGGTCGAGCTTGACGCCGACGTGGGCCCCTATCCGGCTCGCGCTGCCGTCCGCGCCGATCACCGCACGCGCGAGCACCGTCTCGCCGCCGCTCAGCACGACCGCGACGGTACGCCGGTCCGGGACGGCGCTGCCGTGCTGCTCGACCCGGCTGACCGTGACGCCCGTACGCAGCTCCGCGCCCGCCTTCTGGGCGGCCTCGACGAGCTGGGCGTCGAACTCGGGGCGGTTGATGAGGCCGAAGAGCATCTGCCGGGAGCGACGGGTACGCGTCAGCTTGCCGTTCAGGGAGAACGTCACCGCGTGCACCCGGTCCTGCAGGGGCAGCTCGAAGCCGGGCGGGAGCGCGTCACGCGAGGGGCCGATGATGCCTCCTCCGCAGGTCTTGTAACGGGGAAGTTCGGCCTTCTCCAGGATGAGTACGCGGCGTCCCGTACAGGCCGCGGCGTACGCCGCCGAGGCGCCCGCCGGCCCCGCGCCGACCACCACCACGTCCCACACCGTACGGCCGTCCCGGTCTGCGCTCTCGCTGCTCACCTGTGCTGCTACTCCCGATCGATCCCTGGCACGAATTCCTGGCACGAATCCCTGGCACGAATTTCTGGCCGCGTACTGGCGCTCCGTTGCGCGTACCGCCCGCACGCCGCGCGTACCGCCGCGCCCTTGCGCGTACCGCCCGCACCTCGCGCGTACCGCCCGCATCCTACGGCTCGCTGATCGCGGAGGTGCCTGTGGGAAGATCGGAGGCACCATCCCCTACGTACGGACGCGTAACGTACGGACGCACGGAGACGTTCCGTGCGGACGCTCGCGGACGGCACCGTGCCGCTCCGGACGCCCTGGCTCCACCCTCCGGCCACGGCCCGGGCGGGCCGCGCGGACACCGTCCACCAGGACAACGTCGCGCCCAGAAGGAGCGTTCCATGCCTGACAGCCCGCTCGCCACCACCGTCGCCGCGCTGCAGTCCCGCGCCAGGGCCGAACTGACCGAGCTGGTGGCCTTCAGGTCGGTCGCCGACCCCGAGCAGTTCCCGAAGAGCGAGTGCGAGGCGGCGGCCCGGTGGATAACGGGTGCGCTGCGGGCCGAGGGCTTCGAGGACGTGGCGGTACTGGAGACGCCGGACGGCACCGAGTCCGTGTACGGCTTCCTGCCCGGCCCGGCCGGCGCCCCCACCGTTCTGCTGTACGCGCACTACGACGTGCAGCCGCCGCTGGACGAGAGCGCCTGGCTGAGCCCGCCGTTCGAGCTGACCGAGCGCGACGGCCGCTGGTACGGCCGCGGCACCGCCGACTGCAAGGGCGGGCTGATCATGCACCTGACGGCGCTGCGCGCGCTCAAGGAGCACGGCGGCGTACCGGTCAATGTGAAGGTGATCGTCGAGGGCTCGGAGGAGCAGGGCACCGGCGGACTGGAGCGGTACGCCGAGGCCCATCCCGACCTGCTCACCGCCGATGCCATCGTGATCGGCGACACCGGCAACTTCCGCGTCGGCCTGCCGACCGTCACCGCGTCGCTGCGCGGCATGGCGATGCTCCGCGTGCAGGTGGACACGCTGGCGGGCAACCTGCACTCGGGGCAGTTCGGCGGTGCCGCGCCCGACGCGCTCGCCGCGCTGATCCGCATCCTGGACTCGCTCCGCGCCGAGGACGGTTCGACGACGGTAGACGGGCTGACGGCGGACGGCACGTGGGACGGCCTGCAGTACGACGAGGACGAGTTCCGCAACGACGCCAAGGTGCTGGACGGCGTGGAGCTGATCGGTTCCGGCAGTGTCGCGGACCGCATCTGGGCCCGGCCGGCCGTCACCGTCATCGGCATCGACTGCCCGCCGGTCGTCGGCGCCACCCCGTCCGTACAGGCGAGCGCGCGGGCGCAGATCAGCCTGCGGGTGCCGCCGGGCCAGGACGCGGCCGAGGCCGCCAAGCTGCTGACCGCGCACCTGGAGTCGGCCGCGCCGTGGGGGGCCCGCGTGACGGTGGAGCAGGTCGGCCAGGGCCAGCCGTTCAGCGCTGACCTGACCAGTCCGGCGTACGAGTCGATGGCGGCGGCGCTGCGTGAGGCGTACGACGGCACGGAGATGCAGTCGGCCGGCATGGGCGGCTCCATCCCGCTGTGCAACACGCTCGGCGCGCTGTACCCGGAGGCGGAGATCCTGCTGATCGGGCTCAGCGAGCCGGAGGCACAGATCCACGCGGTGAACGAGAGCGTGTCCCCGGAGGAACTGGAGCGGCTGTCGCTGGCGGAGGCCCTGTTCCTGCAGAAGTACGCGGGGAGCAAGGCGGGCGCGTAGCGGTACCGGGCACCGCGGGGTGGGGCGGGTTCGCCTCACCCCGAGTGCCGTCGGGTGAGCACCGCTCCTCACCCCACCGGAACGCCCGCCTCCAGGTTCAGCGTCCGGCCCTGTGCGCGGGCGCGCAGGGCCCACCGGAGGCGGTTCCAGCGCACCGGCGGCAGCATCGACTCCGCCTCGTCCTCCGTGACGAACCGCCAGTCGCGCAGCTCCGAACCCGGCAGCAGCAGATCCCGTATCTGCTCCTGGGGCAGCCGCCCGCCGTCGAACAGGAGCCGCAGCCCGCCGAATCCGGGCGGCACCGGCGCCTCCCAGTCCAGCACCAGCAGACGCGGCATCGTGGGGAGCCGGATGCCCAGCTCCTCGGCCACTTCCCGTACCCCGGCCCGGGCCGGCGGCTCGCCCGCTTCCACGACCCCGCCGGGAAACTCCCAGCCGGGTTTGTACGTCGGGTCCACCAGCAGTACCCGGTCCTCCTCGTCGAAGAGCAGTACGCCGGCGGCCAGGGTCTCGGCGGTCGGTTCGGGCGTCTGCACGATGTCGCAGGCGCCGCCGCCGTTCCGCACCGCCTCGGCGATGCGCTCGGCGGTCTGCCGCGGCCCGATCGCTGAGGTGTCGATGACGTGCGCGTCTCCGCGGAGCCAGCCCAGCGCCTGCTGGTAGGGCTCCAGGTGCTCGAGGCTCCAGGCACGGGTACGGACGGCCGCGGCGAGGTCCGGGACGGCCGCACGGGGGCCCTCCCCCGGCAGCCCGGCACCGGACGCCCCGTCCGGCCCGCCGGGCCCCTCCGGTCTGTTCGCGCCGCCGGGCCCGCTCCCGCTCGGGCCGTTCCGTTCGGTCCCTGCCGCCTCCCGGGCAGCGATCCGCTCCCGGAGGATCGTTTCCTCCGCGTGCAGCAGGACATGGCGTACCGGGATACGGCGCGAGGCGAGGCCACCGAAGATCTCGTCGCGGTACTCCTGCCGCAACAGCGTCATCGGCGTGATCAGCGGACCCGGTACCTCCGTGAGCAGCGCGGCGGCCGCGTCGACGACGAGTCGGCGCCAGGACGGCAGGTCCTGGTAGTCGTCGACGTCATCCAGCCGCTTGGCCGGGAGCATCTCCTTCAGCCCGTGCCCGACCAGCTCGGGGTCGTAGAGCGTGCTCCCGGGGAGCAGGTCCAAGAGTTCCTGTGCCGCGGTGGTCTTGCCCGCACCGAACGCGCCGTTCAGCCAGACGATCACGGTTCCCCCTCATCCCTAGACCCCTGTGAGTTGCCCGCAACACCCTGCCACGGAAACGCGCCACGGACGGCGGCTACGGCGCGGTCGTCCCGGCGCCGTCAACCGCTCGCGACCGCGGTCACCGCCTGGTACCGGCGTCCCGCCCCGGCCCGGCCCACGGCGCAAACCCGCCCATTGCCTCCCATCCCGCCAAGCCGGATCGTTCCGGCTCCCGCCATCTCCCCACCGTCCCTCCTGCGTGCCCCCGCTCCCCGTCCCCGGTGTGCTCATACGTGTGCCAAAGTCAGCCCCCACCGGGGCCACACCCCGGCCGAGGCAGCCTCCCGACAGCAGCGACCCCGCGCCCGATGCAGGACGAGAGGAACCAGTGCGATGGACCCGAAAGCCTTTCGCCTCGGGTATGCGGCCCAGCTCGGCGAGGCCGCCGTGGACGGCCGGCCGGCGACGGCCACCGACCTCGGTCCGCCGGAGGCGGACGCCGGCGACGACCTTCCGGCGCTGGTCCGGAAGGCCCGCCGGGCCGGCAGCGGCACCACCGTCCGCCGCGCATTCATCGACAAGACAGCGGACGGTTTCACCGGCGCCCGCAACACGCCCCGCTCTCAGGGGCGTGCGGCGCGGGAGGTCACGCGTTCCACGGCAGGGGACATGCCCGTGGGTTTGAAGATGCCCTTGTAGGCGCTGATGGCGGAGACGGAGGCGAGGAGAATGCTGGTGATGATGTCCTGGCCTGCGAAGTCGCCGGCGAAGTAGGCCGTGCCGAGGCCGACGAGGACGGAGACGGCCACCTGTACGGCGGCGCGGGCGGTGCTGCTCCAGTGGGGCTGGTTGATGACGGAGATCAGGAGGGGGGAGGCGAATCCGACGATCAGGGCCCACATTTGCGCGTTCGTCATGGGGGCAGCGTCGGGGCGGGCGGGGGAAGCGGCAAGAGGGCCGGGCGTGCGCTGTGGAGCGGGGGCCGGGCGAGTCAGCAGGTGGGCAGGCCCGGTACCGGCCGGTCGTTGTCGCCGCCCTTGAGGTAGACGAGGCTGACGTAGACCCCGGTGTTGCCGCTGTCGTCGTCGGTTCTGGCCCACCAGACGTTGGTCCACCGGCCGTAGGTCTCGCGGCGGTCCAGGTCGGCCTGGCAGTAGAAGTAGTTGGTGCCGGCTTCCAGCGTGCCGACCCGTTCGAAGTCCTCCGTGTAGGAGTCGGCGGCGCGCCAGACCTCGCAGTGGTACTTGCCGCCCGCGGCGGAGGTGCAGGAAGGGGCGGCGGACGCGGACGACGAGGGGGACGAGGGGGACGACGGCGGCCGGGAAGGGGCCGTGGACGAGGCCGGCGGCGAGGCTTCAGCGTCCGGGACCGCGGCGTCCGGGACTTCGGCATCCGGGGTCACGGCCGGAGTGCTGGACGCGTGCGCGGTGGGGGTGCGGGTGCTGCGCTCCCCCTGGCCGAGCAGTGCGTACGCCACGCCACTCGCCATCAGCGTCACAGCGGCCACCGCGGCGACGAGCCGCACCCGCCGGCGGTCGCGGCCGCCCACCGGGCCCGGAGGGGGAAGAGGGGCGGGGACCGGGCCCGGGTCCGGCGGGGGGCCGAAACCCGGCGGCGGGGCGCTCCCGGCCGCCCGTACGTCGCGTTCGGTCGGTGAGCGGAACGCGCCCGCGACGGCCGGGGCGCGCCCTTCCGCCACCGCCCGCAGCATGTCGCGGGCCTGCCCGGCCGACGGACGCGCGGCCGGGTCCTTGGTCATCAGGGCGAGCAGCACCGGCGCCAGGGGGCCGGCGCGCCGCGGTTCGGGGAGGGGTTCGGAGACGATCGCGGTGAGCGTCGACCACACCGACGTACGGCGGAAGGGGGCGGCGCCCTCCACCGCCGCGTACAGCGTCATGCCCAGGGACCAGATGTCGGAGGCGGGCCCCGGGGCCTGGCCCTGGGCACGTTCGGGCGGCAGGTAGTCGAGCGAGCCGACGAGTTCACCGCTTCGGGTGAGGTGGGTACGCGCGCCGTCGTCCGGGGCCTGGATGCTGGCGATGCCGAAGTCAGTGATCACGACGCGGCCGTCGGGGCCGAGCAGGACGTTGCCGGGCTTGACGTCCCGGTGCAGTACGCCGGCCCGGTGCGCCGCGTCGAGCGCGTCCAGCACCTGGGCGCCGATGCCGGCGGTCTCCCGCGGGTCCAGCGGGCCCCGCCGCTCCATCACGTCGTCCAGGGAGGGGCCGTCGACGAGTTCCATGACGATGACGGGCCGGCCGGACTCGTCGATCACGTCATGGACGGTGATCACACCGGCGTGCCGGATACGGGCGGCGGCGCGCGCCTCGCGTTGCATACGGGTGCGCAGGTCGGCCAGTTCGGCGGCGGAGGCGTCGGTGAAGGCGCGCAGCACCTTGACCGCGACCTCGCGGCCCAGCACCTCGTCGACCGCTCGGCAGACCACGCCCATGCCGCCGCGGCCGAGCGTGCCGGTGACGCGGTACCGGCCGGCCAGCAGCCGCCCGGTCGGATCCGTGCCGGAGCTCCCGCCCCGGCGGTGCTCCCCGGTCTCCGCACCGCGCCCGGAAGGGTCGCCACGGCCCGATGGCTCGTGCTCTCCCGGTGACCCGTACTCCCCCGTAGACACCTGTCCGTTCCCCTCGTCCCGCGCGAGCGTGGTGGCGGGAGACAGACTAGGGGGCGCAGCGGCGCACGAGGCGGCACACCGTCACGGCGCGGGAGCCCCCGGACGACGGTCCGCCGTCGCCTCCCGGGCCCCGGCCGCCCTCACGCCGAGGACCCCGCCAGCATGTCCGCCCGGTACTGCTGGGCGGCGGCCGCGGCGCCCACGACGCCGGCGTCGGTGCCCATCTGGGCCGGTACGACGGTGATGTCGCGGGCGAAGGAGAGGGTGGCGTACTCGCGCAGGGTGCGGCGGAGCGGGGTGAAGAGGATGTCGCCGGCGCCTGCGACTCCGCCGCCGATCACCGCGATCTCGATCTCGACCAAGGTGGCGGTGGCGGCTATGCCTGCCGCCAAGGCCTGGGCCGCGCGCGCGAAGGAGCGGAGCGCCACGGCGTTCCCGGCGCGCGCTGACGCGGCGACCGCGGCCGCGGTGGCGTCGCCGTCCGGGCCGGGCCGCCAGCCTTCCGCGAGGGCGCGGCGGGCGATGTTCGGGCCGCTGGCGATGCGTTCGACGCAGCCGCGTCCGCCGCAGGGACACGGGTCGCCGTCGAGGTCGACGCTGATGTGACCGATGTGGCCGGCGTTACCGGTGGGTCCCGGGTGCGGGCGGCCGTTCAGGACGAGGCCGCCGCCGACGCCGGTGGAGACGACCATGCACAGGGCGTTGCGGTGGCCGCGTGCCGCACCCTGCCAGTGCTCGGCCGCCGTCATGGCGACGCCGTCGCCGACCAGGACGACGGGGAGGCCGCCGGTCCGCTCGCGTACGCCCGCGACCAGCGGGAAGTCGCGCCAGCCGGGGATGTTGACCGGGCTGACGGTGCCGGCCTGGGCGTCGACGGGACCGGCGCTGCCGATGCCGACGACCGAGGTGCGGGACCACTCGGGCGCCGCGGTCAGCTCGTCGAGCACCGCGGCCACCGCGCGCATCACGGCGGCGCCGTCCTCCTGGGCGGGGGTGGGCCGGGTGGCGCGTACGAGCAGTCGGCCCCGGTCGTCCACCAGCGCCCCGGCGATCTTCGTGCCGCCGATGTCCAGAGCTGCGTTGAGGTCGGTCTGCATCGGCGTGGAATCTCCTGGTCGGCGGGCGGCCCGGGGCGGACGCCCCGGCGTGCAGACCGCAAGTCTGACCACAATTGACAACGTTGTCCAGACGGCGTTGTGCAGACGTTATGCTCTACGCCACACCGCCGCACCCGACAGAACCAGGATCACCGCACCGTGACCGACATTGCCCGGAGCACCAGCCGCTACGGCACCCGGCCCACGATGAAGGACGTCGCCGCGCGCGCCGGCGTCGGCCTCAAGACGGTCTCCCGCGTGGTGAACGGCGAGCCGGGCGTCACCCCTGACACCGAGCGGCGCGTGCAGGAGGCCATCACCGCGCTCGGCTTCCGCCGCAACGACTCGGCACGTGTGCTGCGCAAGGGCCGTACGGCCAGCATCGGACTGGTGCTGGAGGACCTCGCCGACCCGTTCTACGGGCCGCTGAACCGCGCCGTCGAGGAGGTGGCGCGCGACCACGGCGCGCTGCTGATCAACGGTTCCAGCGCCGAGGACCCGGCCCGCGAGCAGGAGCTGGTGCTCGCGCTGTGCGCCCGCCGGGTGGACGGACTGGTGATCATCCCGGCGGGCGACGACCACCGCTACCTCGAACCGGAGATAGCCGCCGGGGTCGCCACGGTCTTCGTGGACCGGCCGGCCGGGGAGATCGAAGCGGACGCGGTGCTCTCCGACAGCTTCGGGGGCGCGCGGGACGCGGTGGCCCACCTGATCGCGCACGGCCACCGCCGGATCGGCTTCATCGGCGACCAGCCGCGCATCCACACCGCCACGGAGCGGCTGCGCGGCTACCGCACGGCGATGGCGGCGGCGGGGCTGCCGGTCGACGAGGCGTGGGTGGCGCTGGGATCCACCGCGCCGGAGCGGGTACGGGAGGCGGCCGAGGCGATGCTCGCCGGTCCGGAACCGGTCACCGCGCTCTTCTCGGGCAACAACCGCGTCACCGTCACCGCCGTACGCGTCCTCGCGGGCCACCCGCGCCCGGTCGCCCTGGTCGGCTTCGACGACTTCGAGCTGGCCGATCTGATCACTCCCGGCATCACGGTCGTCGCCCAGGACGCGGCCCTGCTGGGCCGCACCGCCGCGACCCTGCTCTTCCGCCGCCTGGACGGCGCCGAGGAGCCGCCGCAGCAGCGGGTCATCCCCACCCGGCTGATCCCCCGCGGCTCGGGTGAACTCCCGCCTGCCTGACTCCTTTTCCCCTCCCCCTCCCCGGCACCGTCGCCCTACCCTCTTCACGACAGCCTCCATCCCCTCATAGACCCCAGAACACCCTGTGGAATACCCCCGGGGGTACCGCTGTTATGGTGGGTACCGATACCCCCGGGGGTAAATGAACGTGGGGTACACGTTTCTCTACACAGAGGAAAGGGGCGCTGCCGTGTTCTTCGTCGACACCCTGGAGTGCGAAGGCCTGGGCAACCGCAGCTACCTGGCCGGCGGCCGGGCGGCCGCTGTGGTGATCGACCCGCCGCGCGACATCGACCAGGTCATCGCGGCCGCCGCGCGGCGCGGGGTACGCATCGCGTACGTGGCGGAGACCCACGTGCACAACGACTACGTCACGGGCGGGCTGGAGCTGGCCCGGACGACCGGCGCGCACTACCTGGTACCGGCCGACGCCGCGGTCTCCTTCGCGCGCACACCGGTCGCCGACGGCGACACGGTGACGGTCGACGACGGCCTGGTACTGCGCGCGGTGGCGACCCCGGGACACACCCCGCACCACACCTCGTACGTACTGGAGGAGGCGGGCCGTGGCGTGACCGCGTTCACCGGCGGTTCGCTGCTGATCGGCACGGTCGGCCGGCCCGACCTCGTCGAGCCGCGGCTGACGGAGCAGTTGGCCCGGGCCCAGCACGCCTCGGCGCACCGGCTCGCCGCCGAGCTGGACGACGAGGTGGCGGTGCTGCCGACCCACGGCTTCGGCAGCTTCTGCTCCTCCGCCCAGGCCGAGGGGGACGCCACCACGATCGGCGCCGAGCGGCGGACCAACGCCGCGCTGACCACGGACGTGGACACCTTCGTCGCGGAGCTGCTGGCCGGCCTGGAGGACGTACCGGCGTACTACGCGCACATGGGACCGGCCAACGCGGCGGGCCCTGCGCCGGTGGACCTCACGCCGCCGCGGCCCGCCGACGCCGAGGAGCTCGCGCGGCGGCTGGCGGCCGGTGAGTGGGTGGTGGACCTGCGCAACCGGGTCGCGTTCGCCGCCGGACACCTCGCCGGCTCGTTCAACTTCGAGGGCGAGGGCAAACTGGCGACGTACCTCGCCTGGCTGATCCCCTGGGGCAAGCCGGTCACGCTGCTGGCCGAAACGCCCGAGCAGGTCGCCGCCGCGCAGCGGGAGCTGGCGCGGGTGGGCATCGACCGTCCGGCGGCAGCGGCCACCGGGTCCCCGGAGAGCTGGCTGCGCGACGGCGACGAGCTCCGCTCCTTCCCGCGGGCCACCTTCGCCGATCTCGCGGCCGTTCCCGAGAAGGAGCGGCAGGACCTGGTCGTGCTGGACGTCCGGCGCGACTCCGAGCGTGCCGGAGCGTACATCGAGGGCTCCGTGCACGTCCCGATCCACGAACTGCACGGCCGGACGGGAGAGATACCGGCGGGAGTCGTGTGGGTGCACTGCGCGGGCGGTATGCGCGCGGCGATCGCGGCGTCCCTGCTGGACGCGGCGGGGCGGGACGTCGTCGCCGTCGACGACGCCTTCGACGCCGCCGCAGCGGCCGGTCTCCCGCTGGCACGCCCCGGGGCAGCCGGCCGGGAGCGGCAGGGAAGCGATGACCGCACCGTATGAGCGCGTTGATCCTGGCCCTGGCCGCCGGGGCCGTGGTCGGCCTGGCGCTGGGTGCGCTGGGCGGCGGGGGCAGTGTGCTCGCCGTCCCCGCGCTGATCTACCTCCTCGGCTTCACCCCGGCCGCCGCGACCACCGCGAGCCTGCTGATCGTCACGGCCACCTCGCTGACCGCGCTGTACGCGCACGCCCGTACGGGCAATGTGCGGTGGCGGGCCGGTGCGCTGTTCGCGGCCGCCGGGCTGGTGCCGGCGGCGCTGGCGGGCCTGGCCGCGGCCCGGCTGCCGCACTGGGTACTGACCCTCGCGTTCGCCGCCGTGGCGGCACTGGCAGCCGTCCGTATGCTGCGCCGTACCCGGCCGGACGCCGAGGAGCGGCAGCCGCCCACGGTACGTCCCGTCCGGGCCGCGGCCGGCGGCGCCGGACTGGGCGCGCTGACCGGGCTGCTGGGGGTCGGCGGCGGCTTCCTGGCCGTCCCCGCCCTGGTCACCGTGCTGGCCTTCGAGATGCGGGCCGCGGTCGGCACCAGCCTGCTGGTCATCTCGGCCAACTCACTGGCTTCGCTGGCCACGCGCGGCACGACCATGGGCGGCCTCGACTGGGCCGTCATCGCGCCCTTCACGGCGGCTGCGATCCTGGGCGCATGGGACGGCAAACGCCTGGCGGCCAGGGCGTCCGGCCCCTTGCTGCAACGCGCCTTCGCGCTCGCGCTGCTGGCGGTGGCCGCGTTCATGGCCGTGGACGCGGTGACCTGACCCGACGGCCGCCCCCACGGCCCGCGCACGACCCCCACACCCACCACCGGTCCTACGGGACCCGTCGGAAACACCCACGCAGGAAAGGCGACACCCCATGACGACCACCCCCACCGCGCTCACCGCCGACGAGGCCGGTGCGCGGCTCGACGAACTGACCGTCATCGACGTACGGACGCCCGGCGAGTACGCCTCGGGGCATCTGCCCGGCGCGTACAACGTCCCGCTGGACCGTCTCGACGAGGCCGTGCCCGCGCTGCGGAGCGCCGCGACGCGGGCCGGCCTGCTCATGGTCTGCGCCTCCGGCAACCGGTCGGCGCAGGCCTGCGCCGCCCTCGCCGAGCGGGACGTACCGGCCGCCACCCTGGCCGGCGGGACCGACGGCTGGGTGCGGAGCGGCCGGGAGGTGCGGCACCCCGCGGGCGCGCGCACCGCCTGGGCCATGGAACGGCAGGTCCGACTGGCCGCCGGCGGGCTGGTCCTGAGCGGGCTGATCGCCGGGCGGCGGTGGCCCGCCGCCCGGCTGCTGTCGGCCGGTGTCGCCGGCGGGCTGGTCTTCTCGGCCGTCACCGACACCTGCGGCATGGCCCGGCTGCTGGCCAAGCTGCCGCACAACCGGGCACCGCGGGCCGAACTGTCCGCCACCCTGGCCGAGCTGGGCGGCTGACACCCCGTACGGGGACCGTGGTCACCCGGCCTGCGTCGGCCGTCCCGCGAGCCCGTCCAGGTCCGCGCGCGTGAGGCCGGTCAGCCGGGCGACCTCGGCGGTGTCGACCGCACCGCAGTCCAGGCCGCGCAGCAGGTAGCCGCTGAGCGCCTTCGCCGTCGCGGGCTCGTCCATCACGGCGCCGCCGGCCTTGGAGACGTACGCGGCGAGGCGGGCCGCGGCCTGCTCCAGGCCCTCGCGGTAGAAGGCGTACACGGCGGCGTACCGGGTCGGCAGGTGGGCCGGGTGCATGTCCCAGCCCTGGTAGTACGCGCGGGCCAGCGAGCGGCGTACGAGGCCGTGGTGGAGCCGCCAGGCGTCGTGGACCTGGGCGGTGCCGCCGACCGGGAGGACGTTCGTGGAACCGTCGGACAGCCGGACCCCCGTACCGGCCGCCGCGACCTGCATGACCGCCTTGGCGTGATCGGCCACCGGGTGGTCCGGCGATTGGTACGCCGCACTGACCCCGCAGGAGGCGCTGTAGTCGAAGGTGCCGTAGTGCAGCGAGGTGGCGCGGCCCTCGGCCGCCTCGATCATGCGGGCGACGGTGGCGCGGCCGTCGGCGCCGAGGATCGACTGGGTGGTCTCGATCTGGATCTCGAAGCCGATCCGGCCCGCGGCCAGGCCGTGCTGCTTCTCGAAGGCCTCCAGCAGCCGGACCATCGCCGTGACCTGCTCGGCGTAGGTGACCTTGGGGAGGGTGAGCACGAGCCCTTCGGGGAGGCCGCCGGCCTTCATGAGGCCGGTGAGGAAGATGTCCAGGGTGCGGATGCCGCGGTCGCGGACGGCGGCCTCCATGCACTTCATGCGGATGCCCATGTACGGGGCCGCGGTGCCGTCCTGGTACGCGGCGGCGATCGTCGCGGCGGCGCGGGCCGCGGCCTCGTCCTCCTCGGCGTCCGGGCGTGCGCCGTAGCCGTCCTCGAAGTCGACGCGCAGGTCCTCGACGGGCTCGCGCTCCAGCTTGGCCCGTACGCGGTCGTACACGGGCCCGGCGAGCTCGTCGGAGATGCCGAGGACGGAGGCGAGCGCGGCGGCGTCCGGCGCGTGCTCGTCCAGCGCGGTGCGCGCGGCCTCGCCCCAGGAGCGGACGGTGTCGGCGGCGAAGACGTCACCGGGGACGTAGACCGTGTGGACGGGCTGGCGGGTGCCCGGGTCGCCCGGGTAGCGCCGTGCGAGGTCCGCGTCGACCTCGGCCAGGGCGGCTCCGATCTCCTCGCGTACGGTGCTCGCAAGGCTCGTGGCCACGGGCTCCTGCTGCGGCATTCGACACCCTCCCGATAGGGGGACGTTTCCGTCCCGGATTCGCTTAAGAGTTGAGTAAGTTCCGCTTCATGGAAGAGGAACTCCGCATAGTGAAGCTATCCGTGCCGTCTGTCCAGGTCAACACCCATCTTGCCGCCGCGCACGGTGCGCACCCCTCTCACACACCCGGGCCCCGTACGCGGCATGCGTACGGGGCCCGGGTGCTGCGCCGGAGGGACCGGAAGGTCAGCCCTTGCGGGCCTTGACCTCGTCGGTCAGGGCGGGGACGACATCGAACAGGTCGCCGACGACGCCGTAGTCGACCAGGTCGAAGATCGGGGCCTCTTCGTCCTTGTTGATGGCCACGATGGTCTTCGAGGTCTGCATACCGGCACGGTGCTGGATCGCGCCGGAGATGCCCGCGGCGATGTACAGCTGCGGCGAGACCGACTTACCGGTCTGGCCGACCTGGTTGGTGTGCGGGTACCAGCCCGCGTCCACCGCGGCGCGCGAGGCGCCGACGGCCGCGCCGAGGGAGTCGGCCAGCGCCTCGATGACGGGGAAGTTCTCCGCGCCGTTGACGCCACGGCCACCGGAGACCACGATCGCGGCCTCGGTCAGGTCCGGACGGCCGGTGGACTCACGCGGCGTACGGGCCACGACCTTGGTGCCCTTGGAGGCGTCGGCCACGGTCACCGCGAGGGCCTCGACCGTACCGGCGGCCGGCGCGGCCTCCGGAGCGGCGGAGTTGGGCTTGACGGTGATGACCGGGGTGCCCTTGGAGACCCGGGACTTGGTGGTGTAGGAGGCGGCGAACACCGACTGGGTGGCCACCGGGCCCTCGTCGCCGGCCTCCAGGTCGACGGCGTCGGTGATGATGCCGGAGCCGATGCGCACCGCGAGGCGGGCGCCGATCTCCTTGCCCTCGGCGGAGGAGGGCAGCAGCACGGCGGCCGGGGAGACGGCCTCGTACGCGGCCTGGAGGGCGTCCACCTTCGGGGCGACGAGGTAGTCGGCGAACTCCGGGGCGTCCGCGGTCAGGACCTTGACCGCGCCGTGCTCGGCGAGCGCGGCGGCGGTGTCCGCCGCGCCGTTGCCGAGGGAGACGGCCACCGGGTCGCCGATGCGGCGGGCGAGGGTGAGCAGTTCGAGGGTGGGCTTGCGGACGGCGCCGTCCACGTGGTCGACGTAGACAAGGACTTCAGCCATGGGATTGCACTCCTGCGGGAAAGATGCGGCGGTTGAGGGGCGACCGAGCCGGGGCGAACCCCGGCCCCAGGGGCCTTAGATGAACTTCTGGCCCGCGAGGAACTCGGCGAGCTGCTTGGCGCCCTCGCCCTCGTCCTTGACGATCGTGCCGGCGGTGCGCGCCGGACGCTCCGTGGCGTCCTCGACCTTGGTCCAGGCGCCCTCCAGGCCGACCTCGTCCGCGTCGATGTCCAGGTCGTCCAGCTCCAGGGACTCCACCGGCTTCTTCTTGGCGGCCATGATGCCCTTGAAGGAGGGGTAACGCGCCTCACCGGACTGGTCGGTGACGGACACGACGGCCGGAAGGGAGGCCTCCAGCTGCTCGGTGGCGACGTCGCCATCCCGGCGGCCCTTGACGGTGCCGTCCTCGACGGAGACCTCGGAGAGCAGGGTGACCTGCGGGACGCCCAGGCGCTCGGCCAGCATCGCCGGCAGCACGCCCATGGTGCCGTCGGTGGAGGCCATACCGCAGACGACCAGGTCGTAGCCGGTCTTCTCGATGGCCTTGGCCAGCACCAGCGAGGTGCCCACCGCGTCGGTGCCGTGCAGGTCGTCGTCCTCGACGTGCACGCCCTTGTCGGCACCCATCGACAGCGCCTTGCGGATCGCGTCGTTGGCGTCCTCGGGACCGACGGTGAGCACCGTGATCTCCGCGTCGTCGTTCGCTTCCTTGATCTGGAGAGCCTGCTCCACGGCGTACTCGTCCAGCTCCGAGAGCAGACCGTCCACGTCGTCACGGTCGACGGTCAGGTCCTCGGCGAAGTGCCGGTCGCCGGTGGCGTCGGGCACGTACTTCACACAGACAACGATCCTCAGGCTCACGCCGGCTCTCCTACCTGCTTCGTCGCTTCACAACTGCCTTGTGCTGGCAGCATAGGCGCCTGTTGGGGCGGCTCCCGGTCGGATGCGTTTCCCCGCGCCGACCGAAATATTACTCGCCAGTACACCTATGCGTATCCCCGATATCAAGCTCGGTGAACTGTGACCTTGCCAACGGCCCCGGCCCGGCGTGTCGGGGCCGCCGGACGGGGCGTCAGTCACGTAGGGCGGTGAAGCGTCCCTGGTGGTACACCAACGGCCTGCCGTGGCCCGTCGGGTCACCGACGACGACCTCGGCCAGCACGATCCGGTGATCCCCCGCGGGCACCCGCGCCACGACCCGGCCGACCAGCCAGGCGAGCACGCCGTCGAGGACCGGCACCCCCTGGGGGCCGGTGCGCCAGGAGGTGGGCGCGGCGAAGCGGTCCGCGCCGCTGCGCGCGAAGGTGGCGGCCAGCTCCTCCTGGTCCTCGCCGAGTATGTGGACGCCGACGTACTCCGCCTCCGCGATGACGGGCCAGCTGGAGCTGCCGGTGCCCACCCCGAAGGAGACCAAGGGCGGTTCGGCGGCGACGGAGGTGAGGGAGGTGGCGGTGAAGCCGACGGGCGCCCGGCGCCCCTGCGCGGTGATCACGGCGACTCCCGCCGCGTGCTGCCGGAAGACCGAGCGCAGCAGTTCGGGAGAGGCGTGCCGGGGTGCCGCGAGGTCGGACGAGGCGGTCATGGAAGTGTCCTTCTGCTGTGGTGTACGGGCCGGAGCCGTGCTGTCGTCGCTGCTCACTCGGCCGGACAGCGCGCACTCGCGGTGCGCAGGAGGTCCACGTGGGCGCGTCCGTACAGAAGGAGATCTCGCCGCATGACGTCAGACTGACGATGCGTGCGTCATGCAGTCAAGCGCTCACCGGCAGGTGCGACGACAATCACGCAGCGTGTACACGCCACGCGACGGCCGACGTCAGGCGCCCACGGCGGCACCCAGTGCCGCGATCACGTCCGCCTTGCGGGGCTGTCCGGTGGCGCGCCGGACGACCGTACCGGCCGCGTCCAGGACCAGGACGGTCGGGGTGCGCGCGATCCGGAGCTCCCGTACGAGACCGAGGTGGGCCTCGGCGTCGATCTCGACGTGCGCCACGCCGGGCACCATCCCGGCGACGTCCTCCAAGGTGCGGCGGGTGGCCCGGCACGGCTGGCAGAAGGCGCTGGAGAACTGCACGAGCGTGGCCCGCTCCCCCAGGCCGGCACCGATCCGCTCCGCGGTCAGCCGCTCCGCCGCCTGCTCTCCTGCTGCCTGCCCTGCCACCTTCGGCCTTCCCTCGCCGCGTCGCCACGTCCTTCCGCACCAGCGTAAGCAGGCCGCCGGACATTCCCGTCCGGGGGCCGCCCGCCGTGCCGGACACTGCGGTGTCCGCGCGTACGGGGGTACGCGGGAAGGAGTCCCACCGCAGACCGACGTGACGAGGATCTCCCGCTCCGAAGCGGCGCGGCGGTAGCCCCTACGGCCGTCTTCGGGCACGATCTCCCGAAAGCCGAAAAGCTACGGCCGCGTAACTTCCCGCCGGGAGAACCCCTCCCCAGGCACACAGAAGGGGAACCCCCGACATGGCAGAGCTCGTCTATCCGCCCGTTATCGGTTTCGCCCGGACGGCGTTCAAGGCGCTCGACCTCAAGTTCGACATCGCGGGCACGGAGAACATCCCGCGGCGCGGCGGCGCCGTGCTGGTGAGCAACCACATCGGATACCTGGACTTCATCTTCTGCGGCCTGGCGGCGCGGCCCGCCAAGCGGCTGGTGCGCTTCATGGCGAAGGACTCCGTCTTCCGTCACAAGGTGTCCGGCCCTCTGATGCGCGCGATGAAGCACATACCGGTGGACCGCTCGCAGGGCGTGCACGCCTACCGCCACGCGCTGGGCGCGCTGCGCGGCGGCGAGATCATCGGGGTCTTCCCCGAGGCCACCATCTCCGAGTCCTTCACTTTGAAGACCTTCAAGTCCGGCGCGGCCCGGCTGGCCCAGGAGGCCGGCGTGCCGCTGCTCCCGATGGCACTGTGGGGCACCCAGCGGCTGTGGACCAAGGGCCACAAGCGCGACCTGGGCCGGAACCACTTCCCGATCACCATCCGGGTCGGCGAGCCGGTCGAGGCGCCCGCCGAGGAGCAGCCGGAGAAGATCACCGACCGGCTGCGCACCCGTGTGCAGGACCTGCTGGAAGCGGCCCAGCGCGCGTACCCCGTACGCCCCAAGGGGCCGGAGGACACCTGGTGGGTACCGGCCCACCTGGGCGGCACGGCACCTGCGCCGGGCGCGGCAACCTGAGGCCGGCCACCCCGGCTCCCTGAGGCGCGCGGCGCCGCTCCCGGAGGCGGTTCAGCGCCGGATCTCGCCCATCTGGATGCGCGCGCCCGGGGAGAACTTCTCCAGCGTCTCCGCGAGCTCGGCGCCCGCCTCCTCCAGCGCGTCGAGCGTCATCGGGGCCATCCGTTCCAGGAGGAACAGCGCGCTGGTGGAGTCCTCGGTGAGGCGGGTGCGGACGCCCTGCCGCCAGTTCCAGCGACGGCAGGTGACGCCGGCCGCGTCCCGCCAGACGACCTCGCCGGGCTCGGGGTGCTCGACGACCCGTTCGCCGCCGGCCGCCGTCTCGAAGGGCTCGTCCCCGGTGGCGCGTACGAGGTGCATGTCGCCCTCGATGCGGTCCAGGTCCTCGCCGCCGACCGGGATGACGTGCGCGACGCTGATCGCGTTGTAGACGTCGACGAGGCGGTTGACGCGGGGCAGGTCGCCGTCGGCCGAGGCGCGCCGGGCCAGCGCCTCGGCGGAGTTGCGGGTGCGCGAGGGCTTGGCGCCGAAGGCGCTGTACGCGGCGCGCCAGGCGGCGATGTGCGGCTCGTCCTGCGGGGGCGTGCTGCCCAGACGTACGGCGAGCCGGGCCGCCGCCTCGTCCAGGAGTGCCGAACTTGCCTCGTCGCTGGGCCCGTTGACCAGGTCGTAGGCCTCGACGACGAGGTGCGCGAAGTCGGGGGCCAGGGCCCGGACGTCATCGGAGACGGTGACGGAGATGCTCATGGCAGGCATTCCAGCACGCAAGGCGACGGTTCAGCAAGCTGCACTCCTCAGTGCAGCCAACTGAACCATACGCCATGCGTCCGTCATGGCTTGCCCATCTCCTCACGGAGCGCCGCCACGAATCCGTCCACGTCGTCCTCCGTGGTGTCGAAGGAGCACATCCACCGGACGTCGCCGGCCGCCTCGTCCCAGAAGTAGAAGCGGTAGCGCTTCATCAGGCGCTCGCTCACGTCGTGCGGCAGCCGCGCGAAGACGGCGTTGGCCTGGACCGGGTGGAGGATCTCCACGCCGTCGACGGCGCGCACGCCCTCGGCCAGCCGCTGCGCCATCGTGTTGGCGTGCCGGGCGTTGCGCAGCCACAGGTCCTTGGCGAGCAGCGCCTCCAGCTGCACCGACACGAAGCGCATCTTCGAGGCCAGCTGCATCGACAGCTTGCGCAGGTGCTTCATGGCGCGCACGGCGTCGGGGTTGATGACGACCACGGCCTCGCCGAAGATCGCGCCGTTCTTCGTGCCGCCGAGCGAGAGGATGTCCACGCCCACGGCGTTGGTGAACGCCCGCATGGGAACGTCCAGCGACGCCGCGGCGTTGGCTATCCGGGAGCCGTCGAGATGGACGACCATGCCGCGCTCATGGGCGTGCTCGCAGATGGCCCGGATCTCGTCGGGGGTGTAGAGCGTGCCCAGTTCGGTGTTCTGCGTGATCGACACGGCCTGCGGCATGGCCCGGTGCTCGTCGTCCCAGCCGTACGCCTCGCGGTCGATCAGCTCGGGGGTGAGCTTGCCGTCCGGGGTGGGGACGGTCAGCAGCTTCAGGCCGCCGACCCGCTCCGGCGCGCCGCATTCGTCGACGTTGATGTGCGCGGACTCGGCGCAGATCACCGCGCCCCAGCGGTCGGTCACGGCCTGGAGGGCCACGACGTTGGCGCCGGTCCCGTTGAAGACCGGGAAGGCCTCGGCGGTCGGCCCGAAGTGGCTGCGGATGACGCGCTGGAGATTCTCGGTGTACTCGTCCCCGCCGTAGGCGATCTGATGGCCGCCGTTGGCGAGGGCGAGCGCTTCGAGGATCTCGGGGTGCGTGCCGGCGTAGTTGTCGCTGGCGAAGCCGCGTACCGAGGGGTCGTGGTGGCGGCGCGCGTCGGTCCTGCCTTCAGGCGCCGCGGGTCCCGTGGTTCGTTCCGCCTGCTCCACCGCTTCGCGCACGGCGGGGCCCACGGCCCGGCTCACAGCCTTGGCTACGGCCTCGGTCACGGCTTCGGTCACGGCTTGGGGGTCAGCCACAGACGCTGTCCATTCACTTCCCGGGCGGGCCGGTCCCAGACGCCGATGACAGCCTCTGCCAGCTCTGTCACGTCCGTGAAGCCCGCGAATTTGGCGTTCGGTCGCTCGGCGCGCATCTGGTCGTTGACGAGCGCCTTGACGACCAGGATCGCAGCCGCCGCGTGCGGACCGGCCTCGCCCCCGGCCTTGCGGAAGGCATCGGCCAGCGCGAGCGTCCAGGCCTCGGCGGCGGCCTTCGAAGCGGCGTACGCGGCGTTCCCGGCGGTGGGCCTGCTCGCGCCCGCCGCGCTGATGAGCAGGTAGCGGCCGTTGCCGCTGCGCTTGAGCGCGCCCTCGAAGGCGAGCGAGGTGTGCTGGACGGTGCGGATCAGCAGCTTCTCCAGCAGGTCCCAGTCGGCGAGGTCGGTCTCGGCGAAGGACGCCGAGCCCCGCCAGCCGCCCACGAGGTGCACCAGCCCGTCGATCCGGCCGAATTCCTTCTCCGTACGGTCCGCCCACTCCCGGGTGGCGTCCAGGTCCAGCAGGTCGACGGTGTCGCCGGTGACGGTCGCGCCGCCGTGCGCGTACCGGGCGGCGTCCACCGCCTCGGCCAGCCGCTCGGCGTCCGCGTCCGCCGCGACCACGGTGGCGCCCGCCTCGGCCAGCCGCAGCAGCGCGGCCCGCCCCGCCGGGCCCGCTGCGCCGGCCACCGCGACGACCGCGCCCTCCAGTGGGCCCTGATTACCGCTCGAAGTGATCGAAGTGGTCATCTCCGCCTCCCGCTGCTCCTCGTCCCCGCTCACGCCGCCGCTCCGGCCTGGCTGCCGGCCGTGATGCCCTTGGTGGAGGCGATCACTTCACGGAGCTTCTTGCGCAGGGCCTCATAGAACATGCTCAGCGGGAATTCGTCCGGAAGCACCTCGTCGACGAGTTTGCGCGGCGGCAGGCTCAGGTCCAGGGCGTCCGGCCCCTTGGCCCAGACCGAGCCGGGGTGCGGCGCGAGGTAGGTGGAGACCAGGTCGTACGCGGCGAACCAGTGGACCAGCTTGGGGCGGTCGATGCCGTCGCGGTAGAGCTTCTCGATCTCGCCGCACAGCTGCTGCGTGACCTGCGGGATGCGCTCCCAGTCGATGTGCAGGGTGTTGTCGGTCCAGCGCACGGCGTCGTGCTGGTGCAGGTACGCGAAGAGCAGCTGGCCGCCGAGGCCGTCGTAGTTCTTCACGCGGTCGCCGGTGACCGGGAAGCGGAACATCCGGTCGAAGACCATCGCGTACTGCACGTCCCTGGCCTGCGGCAGGCCCTCCGCCTCCAGCTTCACGGCCTCCTTGAAGGCGGTGAGGTCGCAGCGCAGCTCCTCCAGGCCGTACATCCAGAACGGCTGCCGCTGCTTGATCATGAAGGGGTCGAAGGGCAGGTCACCGTGGCTGTGCGTACGGTCGTGCACCATGTCCCACAGAACGAACGCCTCCTGGCAGCGGTTCTGGTCGGCCAGCATCGCGCGGACGTCGTCCGGGAGGTCGATGCCGAGGACGTCCACGGCGGCCTCGCTGACCCGGCGGAAGCGCGCGGCCTCGCGGTCGCAGAAGATGCCGCCCCAGCTGAAGCGCTCGGGCGCCTCGCGCACCGCGATGGTCTCGGGGAAGAGCACCGCGGAGTGGGTGTCGTACCCGGCGGTGAAGTCCTCGAAGGTGATGCCGCAGAACAGCGGGTTGTCGTAGCGCGTGCGCTCCAGCTCCGCGAGCCACTCGGGCCAGACCATGCGCAGCACGACGGCCTCGAAGTTGCGGTCGGGGTTGCCGTTCTGCGTGTACATCGGGAAGACGACCAGGTGCTGGAGGCCGTCCTCGCGGCCGCGGGCCGGCTGGAAGGCGAGCAGCGAGTCCAGGAAGTCCGGCACGGCGAAGCCGCCGTCGGCCCAGCGGCGCAGGTCGGCGACGAGCGCGCGGTGGTAGGCGGCGTCGTGCGGCAGCAGCGGGGAGAGCGTCTCGATCGCGGCGGTCGCGCGGTCCACCTCGCGGCGGACCGTGGCCGCTGCGGGCGCGCCCTCGGCGTCGAGGTCTATGGAGCCGTCCTTGGCCTGCCAGGGCCTGATGGTCTCGATCGCGTCCTTCAGCACCGGCCAGGCCGCATGCTCGACGACGCGCTCAGCGGTCGAGGTACCCGTCCGGACACCCACAGGCGAAAGAATTTCCGTCATGACTGCCCTCCGGCAGGAGATCGTGTGGTGAGAACACCGTAACCAGGGAGCCTTCGGAGACTCAAGGGGGATCAACGGAAATCATCCTGCCGTACCCCCGTTATCGGAGCGTTTTTTCCTGCGACAGACCCGTGTGCCAGCGTTTTCTGTCATACCCAGCCATTCGGGTGACGGCCGTACGGGGTCCGGACGGATCCGGTCACCATCCGGTCCTCGTGCGGTCAGCGGCCGGTCAGGAACGTCCGGAATGACGAGATGTTCGGGCTCCATGTCCATGCCGCCCCGCCGCGCCCCGAAGATGGCCGGGCCAACCCGCCGTACCGCCGCCAGGGGGCCACCACGTACCCGCGACTCCCCGTCACCGCCTGGGCCGTGCTCGGCCTGCTCTCCTTCCGTGACGACCGCACCGGCTACGACCTCAAGAAGTGGGCCGACACCTCGCTCCGCTTCTTCTACTGGTCACCGGCCATCAGCCAGATCTACGCCGAGCTGCGCCGCCTGGAGGACCTGGGCATGGTCACCTCCCGGCGCTCGGGCCCGGAGGAGCCCCGGGCCAAGCGCCGCTACACCATCACCGGGAACGGCCGCGACGCACTGACCGCCTGGGCGGACGGCACCCGCGACTGCGGCCCGCCGGTCCTCAAGCACCCGCTCCTCCTGCGCGTCTGGCTCGGGCACCTCACCGTGCCCGGCACCCTGCGCACCCTGGTGGAACAGCACCGCGAGCGCACCCGGGCCGGGCTGCGGAACGTACGCAAGGCACTGGACGGCGTCGACGCCGCCCCGGAGTGGGACTTCCCCCGCGTCGCACTGGGCTGGAGCGAGCGGCAGCATCTGGCCGAGCTGGAGCTGGCCGAGGCCATGCTCGCCGACCTGGAACGACTGGGGCACGAGGAGCCGGATGGGCCACGGCAGGCGGTGGACGCCCCGGGCCGCCCCCCGTCGGCGGACCTCCCGCGTCAGCACGCGGAGGACGCGCCCACGCACGGGTGACCGGATGCGCCGCCCCGCGCCCCGCCCCGCCAGGACAGGGGTCCCCCGGTCCGCCCGCCCCGGAGGGAGTCGCCCCGCGTGAGCACCCGCACCGTGCTGGTCGCCGCCGTCATCACCGGTCTCGTCCTCGGCGTCGCGAGCGCCCGCGCGGGGCACGCCGCGACGACATCCGGCGTTCCCTTCACCGTCAGCGTGGCCCGTTAGGCTGGCCGCCGTTTCCGGCAGCCGTGCCCCAGCCGGTTGCCGGTTCCGTACCGCCAGCCACAGCCGACAGCCACAGAAGCGAGGCAGCCTTGTCCTTCCTGACCATCGGACACCGCGGGGTCATGGGCGTGGAGCCGGAGAACACCCTGCGTTCCTTCCGCCGCGCCGAACGCGAGGGGCTCGACATCATCGAGCTGGACCTGCACCTCAGCAAGGACGGTGCGCTCGTCGTGATGCACGACGCGGAGGTGGACCGTACGACGGACGGGCACGGGCCGATCGCCGACCACACCCTCGCCGCGCTGCGTGAGATGGATGCGGGCCAGGGCGAGCGGATCCCCGTCTTCGAAGAGGTCGTCGAGGCCGTACAGGCGCCGCTGCAGGCCGAGATCAAGGACGTGGCGGCGGCCCGCGCGCTGGCCGACGTGCTGCGCGAGCGGGACCTCGCCGGCCGGGTCGACGTGATCTCCTTCCACGACGAGGCGCTGGCGGAGGTCCGCACGCTGCTGCCCGGCGTCCGCACGGGCCTGGTGGCCAGCCGGTACGGCACGGACGTGGTGGACCGGGCGCAGGCGGTGGGCGCCGAGTACCTCTCGCTGAACATCCGCCGGCTCACCCTGGAGCTGACCGAGCGTGCGCACGCGGCGGGCCTGCGGATGCTCGCCTGGACCGTGAACACCCACGACCAGCTGCGGATCGCCCGCGGGCTCGGTCTGGACGGCGTGATCACCGACTTCCCCGAGATCCGCCGGGCGACGCGCTTCACGGCGTGACGCCGCGCGGCGAGCCAGGCTCTCAGGCCAGCTTCTTGACCAGCAGCTCGAATGCGAGGTCGGCACGCTGCGGTATGCCGAAGCGCTCGTCGCCGTACGGGAAGGGAGTCATCCGGCCGGTGCGCGCGTAGCCGCGGCGCTCGTACCAGGCGATCAGCTCGGTGCGCTGCCGGATGACCGTCATGTGCATCTCGCGGGCGCCCCACTCGGCGCGTACGATGCGCTCGGCCTCAGCGATGATCACCTTGCCCAGGCCGCCGCCCTGGAGGGCGGGGCGCACCGCGAACATGCCGAAGTAGGCGTGCTCCCCGCGGTGTTCGAGCTGGCAGCAGGCCACCAGCTCACCGTCCCGTTCGGCGACCAGCAGCCGGCTGCCGTCCGCCTCGACCACCGCGGCGACGCCCTCGGGGTCGGTGCGCCGGCCCGCCAGCAGGTCCGCCTCCGTGGTCCAGCCCGCGCGGCTCGCGTCGCCCCGGTACGCCGACTCGATGAGCTCGACGAGCGCGGGGACGTCGGACGCGGTGGCGGGGCGGAAGGTCAGCTCGGGCGCTGGCGTGGTGGCCATGGCGGGCGGGGTCCTCTCGACGCGTACGGGCCGCGGAGCCCGGCGGCGGACGGCACGGCGGCGGGTGGCGCGGCGGCCACGCGGCGGCAGGTGGTGCGCGGCCGGTGTCGAGGCTAACAAGGGCGCGGATCCGCACGCCGCGCTGGACTGGAAGCGGGAAAGCCTTAGGGTCCGTGCCATGGTGCAGGTACTGAGCAGCAGAGTGCTGGTGCGGCCGGCCGATCCCGAGCGGTCGCGGGAGTTCTACGGCAAGGCGCTGGGTCTTCCGGTGTACCGGGAGTTCGGTACGGGACCCGAGCGCGGGGTCGTGTACTTCCTCGGCGGCGGCTTCCTGGAGGTCTCGGGCCGGTCGGCGGAGCCGCCCACCGCGACGCTCCAGCTCTGGCTCCAGGTCGCGGACGCGGCGGCGGCGCACGAGGAGCTGGTGGCGAACGGCGTGGAGATCCTGCGGCCCCCGGTCAAGGAGCCGTGGGGTCTGATCGAGATGTGGATCGCCGACCCCGACGGCCACCGCATCGTCCTCACCGAGGTCCCGGCGGACCACCCGATCCGGTACCGGCCGGGGATCTGACGCCCGCCGCGGCCGGCGGCGACCCGGCGGCCGCGGCAATTCGCACACGCGCTCCCTCGTGCGCCTGTGCGCTCCCGTGGGGCGGGTTCCGGGCGGGCATCCTGCGAGCGGAAGAGATCGTTCGCGCCGGGGCCCGGCACGGACGCCGTACGTGTTCCAGGGGGAGGTGCGCCGTGCACGGACCGGCGATGACCGGCTGGCTGCTGGTCGTACTGTGCGCAGCGGCGGGCGCGTACTGCCTCGTGCGCTCGCGCGTGGGAGCGGAAGGGGGCCCCGTCCGGCGCGGGCAGACGCGCGGTGAGGCGCTGATGGCACTGGGTATGGCGGTGATGGCGCTGCCGGCCTCCGTCGTGCCGGTGCCGGCCTGGTCGGCGTGGGCCTTCGTGGCGGTCTTCGGGGTGACGGGCCTGTGGGCGGTCGCCGCCCGCCATCCGCATCACGCGGTGGGCTCGCTCGCCATGGTCTACATGGCCCTGGTGATGACGACGGCACAGGCCGGTGCGGGGCACGGCGGCCACGGCGGGGCAGCGGGCCTGCCCGTACTGACCGGCCTGCTGCTCGCCTACTACGCCGTGCACGCCGTCGCCTCCGGCCTCCGTCTGATACCGGCCCCCGCCGTGCTGACAGCGGGGAGCGTGCCGGGTGCCGGGGTGCGGGCCGTGCCGCGGCCCGAGCTGCTGAGCGCCTGCCGTACGGCCATGAGCATGGGGATGTTCACGATGCTGCTGGCGGTGTGAGGGCGGACCGCACACGCCGCCCGAGGCGCCACTCGCGGTCCCGGGGCACCACTGAGCGGCTCGCACCTCATCTGTCGGTGGCATGCGTCACTCTCTCGGCGAGACCGTACCTCTCAGTAGCCTGCCGCTCATAAAGTGACGGCCATGATGGTCCCCTTCGCGCTGATCCTCCTCGGCGCGCTGGCGGCAGCGGTGGCGCCGCGCCTGATGGCCCGTGCGAGCTGGCCCGACCGCGAGCCGGTGCTCGCCCTCTGGGTCTGGCAGTGCGTGGTCGCCGGTGTGCTGCTGTGCTGTGTGCTGGCCATGTCCCTGAGCGCCGCGGCGGCCTGGGAGGCCGTCCGGGGCAATGTCTTCGCGCTCGCCCCGCGCGGCGTCATCGAGGCGTACGCGCTCGGTGCGTACGGCCCCTGGGCGGCGCCGCTGGCGGTCCTGCTCGCCTGCGGCGGGGCGTGGACCGCCGTCGTGCTGACGCGGGAGGTGCGGGCCGCGCGGGTGCGCCGCAAACGCCGCCGCGCCGATGTCGCGCTGCGCTCCCCGCTGTTGCCCGGCGAGGAGCGGACCGGCGATCCGCTCGTGGTGCTGGAGGGCGAGCGCGCCGAGGCCTGGTGGCTGCCCGGCCTGTCGCCGCAGCTGGTGGTCACCACGGCCGCGCTGCGCCGGCTGAAGGGGCAGCAGCTCGACGCGGTGATCGCGCACGAGAAGGGCCACGCCCGCGCCCGCCACCACCTGCTGCTGCACTGTGCGGCGGCGCTGGCGGTCGGATTCCCGCAGGTGCCGGTCTTCGCCGCGTTCCAGGACCAGGTGCACCGGCTCGTCGAGCTGGCCGCCGACGACATCGCCTCCCGGCGCTTCGGCCGGATGACGACCGCCCTGGCCCTGGTCGAACTGAACGAGGACCGTGGCGTCTTCGGCCCCGGCCCGGCACAGTGCGCGCAGGTCCCGGCCCGGGTGGACCGGCTGCTCGCCCCCGCTCCCCGGCTCACGCCGGGCCGCCGGCTGGGCATGACCGCCGTGGCCGCCCTGGTGCCCGTCGTCCCCCTGCTGATCACTTTCGTGCCGGGGCTGAGCGCGCTCACCTGACGGCAACTCGCGGCCGTTCGCGGCGCGCGAGCGGCCGCGGGTGGCCACGGGTGGCCCGGAGCGGGGTGGTTCCGCGAGGATCGGGACATGGGATCTCCGTCGTCTCCGCCGCCCCCGTCCTCCTCGTCGTCCTCGTCGTCCTCCGGGGTCCGCAGCGCGTCCGGGGCCGCCGTGCCGCCCGGGCCCTCGGCAGCCGCACGAGCGCTCCGTACCGCGGGGTGGCTCGGCGCGGTAGCCGTGGTCCTCGCCGTCCTCGTGATCGTCCACTGGGCGCCGCTGGTGCACGCGGACCGGACCGTGGCCGGGGAGCTGCACCGAGTGGCGCGTACGTCGCCGGACCTCACCCAGGCGAACCGGATCCTCACTGACTGGGTGTGGGACCCATGGACGATGCGCGCGGTGCTGCTGGTGCTGGTGGGGTGGCTGGTGTGGCAGGGCGTGCGCACGCTCGCGGCCTGGGTGGCGGCCACGTCCGTCGCCGGGACGCTGTTCCAGCAGGGCGTCAAGGCCGCGGTGGACCGCCCGCGCCCGGTCTGGCCGGACCCGGTCGACTCGGCGCACTACGCCTCGTTCCCCTCGGGGCACGCGATGACCGCCGCGGTCGCGTGCGGGCTGGCGCTGTGGGTGCTGCGTGAGCGTGGCGCGCCCCTGGTGCGGCGGCGGGTGGTGGGTGTCCTGGCCGTGGTGTCCGTGGTCGGCGTCGGCTGCACACGCCTGTACCTGGGCGTCCACTGGTTGTCCGACGTGCTGGCGGGCTGGCTGCTGGGCGCGGCCCTGGTGGCCGTGGCGGCCGGCCTCTACACCCGGGTCAGGACAGCAGCGGCGGCCACCCCGTCCCCGTCGGACTGAACGGCTCGGGCTGAACGGCTCGCCGGAAAGCCGCTCTTGGCCCCTGGGCCCCGCGCGGGACAGGATGGTGACCATGGCGTACAAGGGTGTGCTCTTCGACTTCTCCGGGACGCTGCTGCGGATCGAGCCGGTCACCTCCTGGCTGCGCGGCGCGCTCGACGCGGCCGGTGTCACCATGACGGACGAGGAATTCGCGCGCACGGCCCGGGAGCTGGACCGCGCGGGAGCGCTGCCCGGCGGCTCCGCCCCGGAACGGATCCCCGACGAGCTGGCGGAGCTGTGGCGGATCCGGGACCGCACGGCGGAGCACCACCGCGACCTCTACACCGCGCTCGCCCGCCAGGTCCCGCTGCCCGCCGAGGAGTTGTACGACACCCTGTACGTCCGCCACAAGTCACCGGCCGCCTGGACGCCGTACCCGGACGCCGCCGAGGTGCTGGGCACGCTCCGCGAACGCGGCGTGGCGACCGGCGTGGTCAGCAACATCGGCTGGGACCTGCGTCCGGTGCTGCGGGCACACGGGCTGGACCCGCTGATCAGTACGTACGTCCTCTCCTTCGAGCTCGGGATCCAGAAGCCCGACCCGCGGATCTTCGAAGTGGCCTGCCGGCAGCTGGGGCTGCCCCCGGAGGACGTCCTGATGGTCGGCGACGACCGCCGGGCGGACGGCGGCGCCCAGGCCCTGGGCTGCGGCTACTTCCCCGTCGACCACCTCCCGGCCGCCGACCGCCCGGCCGGTCTGCGCCCGGTGCCGGACCTGGTCGACTGATCCGCCCGCGGGGCGGTCCACGTACCGCGCCGGACGGCAAGCCCTCTCCGCCCCGTCAAAGGCTCGACGCCGGCCTGAAGAGCCGGATCAGGCGGTCGGACCAAGGTCAACGATTTCGGCGGCTCTGCCGAGGGAGTCGGGAATCCTCTTCTCCTGACCTCACCGACTACGCCGGAACCGGCTCACACCGCACGGGCCAGAGCGTTCTCGTGTGTTCCGTGAAATCCGAGAAAGACCGATGCGCATTCCGTGCGGCCGACCGATAATCGCACCGTACAGCTTTTCCGACCGTAAATTACAGGCAAACCTTTGACGGAATGCGGCATGTTTCCCGGGGCGCAGCGCGCCGGCCGTGCTCGTTTATGACAGCCTGCTTCACCGACGAGAGAAGAGGGCCGCACGCCATGTCCTACACCGAAGACGTCCAGGACATCGTCCAGGACACCGTCGCAGCGGAATCCCCCGAGGAAACCGCCGTCCGGGAAACGCTGGCAGCGATGTCCGACCTCCGCCGCCGTAAGCTGTTCCGCCTGTTCCAGGTGTTGGACGCGGACCGTACCGGCGAGATCAGCTACTTCACGACCGGACGCCTCCACGACCGGTACGCCGAGCTGGCCGCCCGGGGCAGGGCCGAGGAGCACGCGGCGCAGCTCGGGGAGACCGTCCGGCGGCTCTGGCACCAGTTCGAGCAGGACGGCCCGGGAGAAGATCCGCTGTGTGACCGCGAAAAGTTCGCCTACGATTTCGCGTGCCGTCTGGAGGACGATCCGGACCGGATCATCCGCATGGTCGGCCTCATCACCAATGTTGTCTTCGCGCTCGCCGACCAGGACGCGGACGGAGAACTCCACAAGGAGGATGCGCTCCGGCTGGGGACGGAGTTCATGAGTCTCTCCGCCGAGGAGGCCGAGGCGGTCTGGCTGAAACTGGCTCCGGCGGGAAAGAGAACCCTCAGCTACGCCGAATGCCTGAAATTGGTCACGGATTTCGTGGTGGGTGAGGATCCGACTGCGCCCGGCAACTGGTTCTTCGGACCGTTCTGACCGGCAGTCGGCCGGCTTTGACGGACATTCCGATGCTCAACGGAACCGCGGAATTCCCGGGTGCCGCGCATCCCGTCGCCCGGAGGTCACCTGGCGACCACGGTGCCGCCTTCGACGGCGAAGCCCTCCTGGCTCTGGCGCGGCAGGTGACCGTGCCGGTGCGGATGGTCGTACGGCGCGGTGACGGGCGGCTGGGACTGGCCGACGCCCGGCTGCCGGAGCCGCCATCCGCAAGCGGCCTGGCCGTGGCCGGGCTGCTGCCCGCGCTGTATCCGGAATGGCTGGGCGACCGGTCGTTCACCCGGACGCACGGGGTGCGCTTCCCGTACGTGGCCGGGGAGATGGCTCGCGGCATCTCAGGGACGGCGCTGGTCACGGCGCTGGCAGGAGCCGAGACGCTGGCCTTCTTCGGTGCCGGCGGACTGCTGCCTCATGAGGTCGAGAACGCGCTGCGCGAACTGGGCACGCGGCTGCCGGAGCGAAGCCCCTGGGGGGTGAACCTGCTGCACACGCCCGGCGACCCCGCCCTGGAGGAGCGGGTCGCCGATGTGCTGGTACGGGCCGGTGTCCCCCGGGTGTCGGCATCGGCGTACCTCGACCTCACCCCGGCGGTCGTGCACTGCGCGGCCAGCGGGCTGCGCCTGGACCGGCAGGGCCGCATCGTCCGTCCCAGGGCGGTGTTCGCCAAGGTGAGCCGGCCGGAGACGGCCGAGCGGTTCCTCCTGCCCGCGCCCGCCGAGGTACTGCGGCAGCTCGTGGCAGACGGGCGACTCACCGAGGAGGAGGCTCGGCTGGCCGCCCACGTGCCGGTCGCCGAGGACCTCACGGTCGAGGCGGACAGCGGCGGGCACACCGACAACCGGCCGCTGACAGCGCTGTTCCCGGTGGTGGCCGCCCTGCGGGACCGGCTGGCCGCGAAGCACCGCCTGGGCCGGCCGGTACGGGTGGGCGCGGCCGGCGGTCTCGGGGATCCCGCCGCGGTCGCCGCGGCGTTCGCGCTCGGTGCGGCGTACGTGGTGACCGGGACGGTGAACCAGATGGCGGTCGAGGCCGGCGTCAGCGACGACACCAAGTCGATGCTCGCCGGAGCCCGGGTGACCGACACCGCGATGGCGCCTGCGGCGGACATGTTCCAGCTGGGCGCCCAGGTACAGGTGCTGCGGCGGGGCACGCTGTTCGCCTGCCGAGCCGCTCGGCTGGAGCGCGTCTACCGGGCACACCCGTCGCTGGAGGCCGTTCCGGCGGCCCTGCGCGCGGCGCTGGAGCGCGAGGTGTTCGGGGCGCGCCTGGAGGAGGTGTGGTCCTGGACGCGGGCGTACTGGACGGGCCGCGACCCGTCGGAGCTGGACCGGGCCGACGCGGACCCCAAACACCGGATGGCACTGCTCTTCCAGTGGTATCTGGGGTCCTCCAGCCGGTGGGCCGTGGCAGGGGAGCCCGCCCGCCGGGCCGACTACCAGGTGTGGTGCTCTCCTGCGGCGGGCGCGTTCAACCGGTGGGCCGAGGGGAGCTTCCTGGCCGAGCCACGGAACCGCACAGTCACCCAGATCGCGCTGAACCTGATGCAGGGCGCCGCCGTTCTCACCCGTCTGCACCAGTTGCGCTGCCACGGGCTCGTCCTGCCCCCCGAGGCGTACGCCTACCGGCCGCGGCCCTTGCGCTGACCCGGCTCCCGGCCCCGCGACCCAACGCCTCGCCGGCCGGCGCCCGTTCGCCAGAAGTACCCGACGTCTCTCTGTCCCTTCCGGAGGTATCGCAGCATGACCGACACCCGGCCGCCCCGGCCGGCCGCCACGGAACCGGTCGCCATCGTGGGCATGAGCACGATCATGCCCGGGGCCCGGGAGCTCGACGGTTACTGGCGCACCATCATCGAAGGCCGCGACCTGATGACCGAGGTACCGGCCGACCGGTGGCGGGTGGCGGACTTCTACGACCCCGATCCGGCGGCGGAGGACAAGACCTATTGCAAGCGGGGCGCCTTCCTGCCGCCGGTGGAGTTCGACCCGGTCGCTTTCGGACTGCGCCCCAGCGTGGTCGAGGCCACCGACACCGCCCAGTTGCTGGCCCTTGTCGCCACCCGGCGGCTGCTCGACGACCTCGCCTCCGCGCGCCCCGGCAGCCCGGACCGGGAACGGGTCAGCGTCTACCTGGGCTCCGTGGCCATCCAGCTCATGGGCGAGATGAGCGTGCGCATCGGCCGTCCCACCTGGCACAAGGTGCTGCGCGAGCACGGCATCCCGGAGGAGCGGACCCAGGCGATCTGCGACCGGATCGCGAGCCACTGCGTGCCCTGGCAGGCGGCGACCTTCCCGGGCCTGCTGGGCAGCGTGGTCGCCGGGCGCGTCGCCAACGTCTTCGACCTGCACGGCGCGAACTTCACGGTGGACGCGGCCTGCGCCACCTCTCTGGCGTCCCTGTCCGTCGCCGTCGACGACCTGACGCTCGGCCGCTCCGACCTGGTCATCACCGGGGGCGTGGACACGCTCAACGACCCCATGACCTACATCGCCTTCAGCAAAGCCCTGGCCCTGTCGCGCACCGGTGAGTGCCGGCCGTTCGCCGAGGGTGCCGACGGCACCCTGCTGGGTGAGGGCGTGGCACTGCTGGCGCTGCGACGACTGGCCGACGCCGAGCGGGACGGCGACCGGATCTACGCGGTGATCCGCGGCATCGGAGCGTCCTCGGACGGCAGTGGCACCGCCATCTACGCGCCGCTGGCCGACGGCCAGGCGCGGGCGATGCGCCGGGCCTACGCCGCCGCAGGCTACGGCCCGGAGACGGTGGACCTGGTCGAGGCGCACGGCACCGGTACGGCGGCAGGTGACGCCGCCGAGGTGGCCGCCCTCCGGGAGGTGTTCACCGGTTCCGGCCGCACCGACCGGCAGTGGTGCGCGCTCGGCTCGGTGAAGTCCCAGATCGGCCACACCACGGGCGCCGCGGGCGCCGCCGGAGTGATCAAGGCGGCCCTCGCCCTGCACCACCGCGTGCTGCCGCCCACGATCAAGGCTGACCGCCCCGATCCGGCACTGGACCTGCACAGCAGCCCGTTCCACCTCAGCACCACGGCCCGGCCCTGGATGCACACCGCCGACCGCCCCCGGCGGGCCTCGGTGTCCAGCTTCGGCTTCGGCGGCGCCAACTTCCACGTCACCCTGGAGGAGTACACCGGAGCGGTGGACCGCCCGGCCGGGCCGCGCTGTGCGGCCCGGCCGTCCGAACTGGTACCGCTGTCCGCCTCCTCCACCGGTGCCCTGCTGGCCCGCTGCAGCGAGGTTGCCGAGGCGGCGGAGAAGGAGTCCGATGCGCTGTCCGGGGTGACCACGCTCGCCCGGCGGACACAGGAGGAGTTCGACGCCGCCGCGGACTGCCGGCTGGCGGTCGTTGCGGCCGACACCGCGGAACTCGCCGCACTGCTGCGCCGGGCGAGGACACAGGTCGAACGGCAGCCGGACGCACCGTTCCGGGCTCCCGGCATCCACTACCGCACCGGGCCCCGGGCCTGCGGCCCCGTCGCCTTCGTCTTCCCCGGGCAGGGCACCCAGCGCCCGGGCATGGGCACGGATCTGGCCCTGCACTTCCCGGCAGCGCAGCGGGTGTGGCAGCGCGCCGCCATGCTGGAGCTGGGCGAACGTCCGCTCACCGAGGTCGTGTTCCCCCCGCCCACGCCTGAGGAGGAAGAGCGGCGGCGGCAGCGCGCGCTGCTGACCCGCACCGAATGGGCCCAGCCCGCGCTGGCCGCGCACGGCCTCGCCCTGCTGGCGGTCCTGGAGGCCGTGGGCGTACGGCCGGACTGCGTCGCGGGACACAGTTTCGGGGAACTCACCGCGTTGCACACGGCACGGGTGTGGGATGCCGACACCCTGCTGCGGCTGGCCCGCCGGCGCGGCGAGCTGCTGCGCGACGCCTCCACCGCGCCCGGCGCCATGCTGGCCGTCGACGCCCCGGCGGAGCGGGTCACCGCGCTCCTCGGCGAGGACAGCGCCGACGAGGAGGTGTGGATCACCGCCGACAACGCACCGGGGCAGGTGGTGCTGTCCGGTTCCGGGGCCGGGACGGCCCGGGCCGCGGAACGCTGCGCCGCCGCGGGTCTGGCCGTCCGCCCCCTGGAGACGACCACCGCCTTCCACTGCCCGCTGGTGGCCCCGGCCGCCGAGCCGCTGGAACGGTTCCTGGAGGGCCGGACCGTCCGGGCTCCCCTGCTCGATGTGTACGGCACCGCGGACGCCGCGCCCTACCCTCTCCGACCGGACCGGATCCGCGAAGCGGTCGCCCGTCAGGTGGCCTCGCCGGTCCGCTTCACCGACACGGTCAGGGCGATGTACGAGGACGGGGTACGGACCTTCGTCGAGGTCGGTCCCGGCCAGGTGCTCACCGGTCTGATCAACGAGATCCTCGCGGACGCGCCGCACCACGCGATCGCCTGCGAGCCGGCCGGGCGCAACGGAGTGACCGGGCTGCACGAGGCGCTGGCGCGGCTGGCCGTCCTCGGCGTGCCGCTGCGGCCGGACGGGCTCTGGGAGCATCACGCGCCCCCGCACGCCGCGGCCCCCGTACGGACGTCGGGCCCCTCGATGCCCATGACCATCAGCGGCGGCAACCACGGCCGGCGGTACCCGTCGGACGAAGCGCCGGCCGGCACGCCGGACGGAACGCCGGGTGACGGTCAGGTCGCGGCAACTGCCGAGGCGCCCGTCATGGCGCCGGACCGGACACCGCACGAGGCGCCGGACCGGACACCGCACCAGGCGCCGGAACCGGCACCGTACGACGTACCCGCCATGGAGGCGTACGAGGCTCCCGCGCCCTCCGTATCCGGCGGCTTCGCACCGGCCGTGCCGCTGCCCCCGGCCGCCGCCGGACCGGGCACGGACATCGTCCGGGCGCTGCTGGAGGTGCAACGGCAGACCGCCGAGGCCCACGCCGCTTATCTCCGGCTGGCCGAGAAGTCGGTGGAGGCCCTGACCTCCGGTTCCGGTGCGCCATGGCCGGAACCGGCCGGGCAGCCCCCCACCGAACCGCACGGCGCCGTCTCCGATGCCCCGGGACCCGCCATCGTGCCGTTGCCCTCGCCCGTGTCGGCGGTGGAGGAGAACCGGCCGGGCGCGGCGGGCGAACCCGTGCAGCGGCCGCTCGCGGCCGGCACGGCGGACCTGCCCGCCCAGCGCGAGGTGGCGCCGAGCGGCATGACCGCGGCGGAGATGGAGGCCCTGGTGCTGTCGGTGGTGTCGGAGAAGACCGGCTACCCCACCGACATGCTCGCGCCCCACATGGAGTTGGAGGCCGACCTCGGCCTGGACTCGATCACCAGGGTGCAGATCCTCGCGGCGCTGCGCCCGATGTTCCCCGCCCTGGCGGGCCTCGACCGGTCGGTCGTCACGCAGCTGGCGACCATGAGAACGGTCGGGGAGATGGCCGCCGAGCTGCGCAAGCTCCTCGCGCAGGTCTCCGCACCGGCCGCCGGGGGCGCCGGCACCGGCGGCGCAGAGGCCGGCGAACTCCGGTACACGGGCGGACGACGGCCGGAGAGGGACACCGTGTACCGGCAGGTGCCGGTGATGCGGGAGACGCCCGCACCCGGCACGCCGATGGCCGGGCTGTGGGACGGCACGGTCGTGGTGACGGAGGACGGCGCCGGAGTCGCGGACGAGGTCGTGCGCCTGCTGCGGGAGCGCGGGGTGGCCGCCGAGAGCCGCCCGTCCGTACCGGCGGACGCGGCCGGTGTGGTGCTGCTCGGCGGTCTGGCCCGGCCGGACACCGTGGGGGACGCCGTGGCCCGGCAGGCTGCGGCACTGCGGGCCGCGCGCGCGGTCGCGTCCGGCATGGAGGAACGCGGCGGCCTCTTCGTCACCGTGCAGGACACCGGGGGGTATTTCGGACTCGGCGCCTCCGACACCTGTGAGGAGCGGCGGGCCTGGCTCGGCGGCCTGGCCGCACTCGCCCGTACAGCCAGGGTGGAGTGGCCCCGGGCGGCCGTGAAGGCGATCGACTGCGCCTGCGGCAGCTCCCCGGCCGAGGTCGCCGAGGCCGTCGTGGCGGAACTGCTGACCGGCGGGGAGGCGCTGGACGTCGGTCTCGCCGCCGACGGAGTGCGCCGGGAACCGGCCTACGCCGACGCCGGAACGACAGGAAAGGTCGACGTGTCCGGAACGGCCGGCCACGCGGGAGCACCGGCGGGCCGGATGCCCGAGTTGGGCGCGCTGCCGGTGATCGTGGCAACCGGCGGTGCCCGCGGTATCACCGCCGCGGCGCTGACCGCCCTGGGCCGCACCCTTCCCGCACGGTTCGTCCTGCTGGGCCGGTCCCCGGCGGACGGCCCGCACATCGGCCGGGTGGACGCCGTTCTCGCCGCCCTGCGGGAAACCGGGTCACAGGCCCGTTACTACCAGGCGGACGTACGGGACCGGGACCGGCTGCGGGCCGTGCTGGAGGAGGTGCGCGCGGACTGGGGACCGGTCACCGGGCTGGTGCACGGTGCCGGGGTACTGGCGGACCGGCGCATCCGGGAGAAGACGACCGCCGACTTCGACGCGGTGTTCGGTGCGAAGGCGGAGGGGCTGGCGGCTCTGCTGGACGCGACACGGGACGATCCGCTGCGGCTGCTGTGTGTCTTCTCCTCGCTCGCGGGCACGTTCGGCAACGCCGCGCAAAGTGACTATGCGATGGCCAACGAGACCCTGAACCACGTCGTCGCCGCGCAACGGGCCGGCCGCCCGGACGCCTGGCTGCGGTCGCTGGTCTGGGGACCGTGGGACGGCGGCATGGTGTCCCGGGAGCTGGCGGAGGACTTCCGCATGGGCGGCGTGCCCGTCCTGCCCGTGGAGGCCGGCGCGCGCGCCTTCGCCGCCGAACTCGCCACCGAGGCGTCAGGTCCTCAGGTACTGCTCGCCGCCGGTCCGGCCGCGGAGTTCCTGCGCGGAGCGTGGGGAGGTGCTCATGCCACCGCTGCCCGAGGAACCGGAAGTGCTGCCGCGTCCTCCTGAGCCGGGCGTGGGCGGACCCGTTGCTGCGTACGATGCCGTCTCCGCCGCCGTGCGCCACTGGGCGCCCGGCTCCCCGCTTCCCGGGCCGGCCGCGTTCCTCACCGCACAGCACCACCGGGCGACCGTGCTGCACGAGCGGTTCCTGCGGTTGCAGGCGCTGGCCGGTGAACGGCTGGCTGCCCTGCGCGCCCCGGCCACCGCACGGCCTCGGCCGCCCGCGCCGGCCGCGCCACACGGGCAGGAGGTGTGCGAGGTCGTCCTCGATCCGGATGCCGGCGACCACTGGGTGACCGACCACTGCCCCACCTGGACGGTGCCCGCCCTTCCCCTGATGTCGACGGCCGACCTGCTCGCACGCGCGGCCGGTCACCGCAGCGGGCGTCCCCCCACCGGGCTGCGCGGCCTGGAGCTGCGACGCTGGCTGCCGCTGCCCGGCCCGACCACCCTCCGGCTCACCTGTGAAGGGCCGGCCGACCGCCCCAGGGTGACGCTGTCCGCATGGCAGCGACCCCGCGTCGCGGAGCTGGCGCGCTTCGCTCCCGTGGCCTCCGCCACGGCCGTCTTCGGCGCGCAGCGGCCCCCGAGCCGCTTCCCGCCGCTGCCGGACGCCCGCCCGGCCCCCGACCCGTACGAGAGCGGCGACTGCTTCCACGGCCCCCGCTTCCAGTACCTGACCTCGTCCCGCATCGGTGACGGCGGCTCCTCCGGGACACTGGACGCCGGGCGGGGTGACGTGCCACGTGGGCTCTTCCACCAGGGCCTGCTGGACGCCGCCACCCACATCATCCCGCACACCCGCATGCGGACGTGGTCGCCGGGCATCGGCCCGGAGCAGGTGACGTATCCGCACGCGCTCACGTCCCTGCACGCCTACGCCCCCCTGCCGGACACCGGACGGGTCGACGTCGAGGCACGGTTCGCGGGCTTCCACTCCGGTGATCCGCGACTGCCTGCGGTGGACCTCCAGCTGTGCACCGGTGACCGCGTCCTGCTCGGCGCCCGGCTCGTCCTGGTGCTCGTCACGGCCGGCCGCCTGCTCACCGTGCCCGCGGCCACGCGCCGCGCCTTCCTCCGCGACCGCCGGTACAGCCCTGCCCTGCTGCTGTCCGACCACGAGCAGGACGGCACCGGTGACGGCGGGGTGACGGTGCTGCGTCCTGGCGTGCTGCGCCAACTGGACTTCCTCCCGGGCACGGTGGCCGCCGTCTACGGCCTGCCCCCCGGGACGCCCCTACGGGACAGCGCACCCGTGATCGCCGCGAAGGAGCACGTGGCACGCCGTACCGCGACGCACCCGTGCCGGATCACCGTGGACGAGGACCTGCGAGGGGCCCGTGTCCCCGTCCGTACCGGCGCCTCATCCGACACCGCCTGCTCCCTGGAGGTCACCGTGGACGAGGAGCACATCCGGGTCCGCGACCGCGAGGGCCCCGCCCCCTGCCCGGCCCGTTCCGTTTCCCGGACGGAGAAAGCCTCATGACCACCTCACCGGTGATCCTCGTGACCGGCGCCTCCGGCGTCGTCGGCTCCGCCTTGCTGCGCCACCTGTCCGGCCCGCCGGGCGGCGGGCGAGTCATCTCCCTGGCCCACCGCAGGCCCGTCGCCGGGGAGGTGGTGCGCGGTGACATCACCCGTCCGTGGCTCGGGCTCTCGCCCGGGGATTACCGGGACCTGACGGCCGCGACAGACGTGGTGGTGCACTGCGCCGCGCTGGTGCACTTCAGCGCGACGGCGCGCAGTCTGCACCGCATGAACGTCCGGGGCACCGGCCATGTCCTGCGCTTCGTCGAGGACGCGGGCGCCCGCCTGGTGCACGGTTCCACCGCCTTCGTCACCCGGACCAGGCCGGAGGCCACGTCGAGCGCCTACGCCGGGTCCAAGGCGGACAGCGAGACCCTGGTCACGGAGTCCGGCCTGCCGGCCGCCGTCGCCCGCATCTCCACGGTGATCGGTGACGCGCGGACCGGCACCGTCGCCCGTCTGCAGGCGTTCCACTACTTGGTCGGCATGGCCATGTGGGGCCGGCTGCCCTTCCTCCCCTGCGCGGAGACGACGCTGATCGACATGGTGCCCACCGACGTGGTCGCCGCGGCTCTGGCAGCGCTGGCACGGGACGGCTCCGCCCGCGGGAAGTACTGGATCACGGCCGGTCCGGCCGCGCTGCCGATGAGCCGGGTGGTGGACACCGGGTGCGACATCGCCCTGGAGCTGATGGCGGAGGCGGGCACCGCTCCACCCGACGTGGGCCTGCGGAAGCTCCAGCCGCGTCTGGTCGATCCGGCGCTGTACGACGCCGTGGTCGCCGGCGTGCTGTCAGCCGCCCAGGGGGCCTCTCCCGGTCCGGACGCCGGAGACGACGGTGTCCCGCCCAGCGCGCTGCGCCACGTCACCGGGCTCCTGGCCTCGTACAACGGCGTCGCCCCCTTCCCCACCTCGCTCGGCACCATCCCCGGCGGCCCGCCCGCCTTGGCGGAGTCGGCCGCCGACAGCGCGCTGCGGGCCACGTACCGCTATCTCGGTGCCATACCCCGGGAGACCTGGACGCTCGGCTGGTGACGCCCGCCCTCACGCGTCACCGCCAGGACCACCACTCCACTGCCGGAGGGCCGTGCAGGGCGCCTGCGTCGCGGACCTCCCGGCGAGCCACCACCCGAAGGACAGCGCATGCCTTCTCTCCCGCCGGTATCCGCACCGACAGTGAAGGAGCGGCGGCCCGCCGCACCCTCGGAAACGACTCCGTCGCTCCCCTTCGCCGCACGCCACCGTCACCTGGTGGCGCTGCTCGCCGCCCTTCTCATGGTCCTGGCATGGCTCGTGGGGCACGACGTCACGGATCGTGTCACCACGTCGAGCAACGTCCCCCACGGCAGCGAGTCGATGAACGCCGGCCGGGTGCTGGCGCAGGACTTCGGCACCAGGGCACCGGACCTGGTCCTCCTCGCCCGCGCCGGCGAGCCCGTCGACGGCCCGCGGGCCGCGTCCGCAGGACGGGCGCTGACCCGGCGGGTGTCCGCCGACCCCGCCGTCGGGCGGGTGGCGTCCTACTGGCCGACGCGGCGTGCTGCGCTGCGGTCCCGGGACGGGCGCGGCGCGCTGGTGCTGACCTGGCTGAAGGGCGGCGCTCCCAGCGGCCGCACGTCCGCAGGTGACGTCGCACGGACCGCCGCGCGGTTCACCGGCCGGGCGGGCCCACTGCGGGTCGCGGCGGCCGGTGACCTGCTGGTCCGGGACGAGGTGGCGCGCCAGGCTGCACACGACGTCCGCCACAGCGAACTGGTGGCGCTGCCGGTCGCCCTGGCACTGATGGCGCTGGTGTTCGGCTCCGTCGTGGCGGCGGCGCTGCCGTTGCTCGTGGGGGTGTTCGCCGTCCTGGGCACGATGGCCGTGCTGCGCGTTCTGACCGGGGTCACGGACGTGTCGCCGTACGCGGTGAACATCAGCGTCGCCCTCGCCCTCGGACTGTCGCTCGACTACAGCTTGTTCCTGCTGGCCCGTTACCGCGAGGAGCGCGCGAAGGGGGCGGCGGAGCCAGGAGCACTGCGCACGATGCTGCGCACCTCCGGCCGAGCGGTGGCGTTCTCGGCGGCCACCGTCGCGCTGGCGATGTCGGTACTGCTGGTGTTCCCGCACGCACTGCTGCGGTCCACCGCCTACGGTGGCATCACGGTGACCGTCATGGCGGCCCTGGGTGCCCTGGTGGTGCTGCCGGCACTGCTGGCGCTGCTGGGCGACCGGGTGAACCGCCTCGATCTCCTGGCCCCGTTGCGCCGCCGCTCATCACGCAGGGCCACCGCAGCGGCCAGCGGCAAGGCACCGGGCGGTTGGGGGCGGATCGCCACGGTCACCGTGCGGCATCCGCTGCTGGTGGGTCTCCCCGCAGTCGTCCTGCTCCTGCTGCTGGCCATGCCGTTCGGCGGAGCGCGGCCGGGCGTGTCCGACTACCGGGTACTGCCCGCCCAGCACCCGGCGGCGCAGGCCACCGCGGCCCTTCAGGAGGGCTTCCCGCACGCGGACCTGGCATCGACCACCGTCGTCCTGCGCGGGCTCGACGCCAAGGCCGCCGCGCCCTCCCTCGACCGTTACGCCCGCCGCCTGTCCGCCCTGCCGGGGGTGGCACGGGTGGACACCGTCACCGGCGGCTACCGGCACAGGCGCCACGTCATCCCCGCAGGCCCCGAGGCGGCCCGGTTCACCTCGCCGCGCGGGACCTACCTGACGGTGGCCGCACCCGGCGAGCCGTACGGGCCGGCGAACACCGCGCTGGCCCGGCAGGTCCGCGCGGTGCCGTCCCCGGTGCCCGCGCTGGTGGGCGGGCCGGGCGCGCTGGCCGCCGACGCGCAGCAGCCCGTCACCGACCGGACACCGCTGGCCCTGGGGATGGCCGTCGCCGTGGTCCTCCTGCTCGTCCTGGCCTTCACCCGGCGCCCCATGCTGGCCGTCAAGGCACTGCTGCTGAACGCGCTCAGCCTGTGCGCCACCTTCGGCGCGATCGTGTACGTCTTCCAGGAGGGGCACCTGCGCGGGCTGGTGGGCGACTTCACCGTCACCGGCACCACCGACACGTTCCTGCCGGTGCTGGTGTTCTGCATCGCCTTCGGGGTGTCCATGGACTACGAGGTCATCCTGCTGTCCCGCATCGTGGAGGAACACGACCTCACCGGCGACACCGCCACCGCCGTGGTCCGCGGAGTGGACCGCACCGCCGCCCTGTTCACCTGGGCCGCGATCATCCTCACCGTCGTGATGGCGGCGCTGGCCACCTCGCAGCTCACCTTCCTCAAACTCATCGGCGTCAGCCTGGCGCTGGCCGCGTTGCTGGACGCCACCGTGGTCCGCGGTCTCCTGGTGCCTGCGGCGATGGCAGTGGCAGGCCGTGCCAACTGGTGGACGCCGTCCTGGTTGCCGAGACGCCCGCGTCCCCGGCCGGAGCCGGAACCGGGGCCCGGTGAGGATCCCGCGCCCGGCCGTACAGCGACGGAGCGCGCCGCGTCCGGATGACAGCGACCTCTACCGGCCCCTTCCGGACGGACGCCCGTGACCGACGCCTCTCCGGCAGACGAACCGCCGGACTGCAGTGCGGCACAAGCCGATGAGCTGCGCTTCCGGGCGGGCGGATCCCGGCCCGACAATCATGCAAGCCGCATGACCGGGTAAGCGCCGTCGGAGTCGCGCTTCAGTCGTTCTGGCAGGCTGCGCCGAAAGCCGGATCGAGGAGGCCGACGATGTTGCCGGTGATGCCGCAACCGCTCACCGGGATGTGGATCGGGTACTGGCGGACGTAGGCGTTGAGGACGCCTGGTGAGTGCGAGGTGGTGTTGCTGGCTGTGCTGTCGGCGGCCGCAGTGCCGGCGTCTGCGGCCATGAGGGCGACTGCGCCGAGTGCGACGGTGCTCATGGCTGTGCGGTTCATGAAGGACTCCTCAGGTTGCTGTTGCATGGGGCCCAACGCCCGTGCGAGGAGAATGGTTCTTCGCTATCGGAGTGGTGTGTCCTTGGGTTGCCGCAGGTGAAGCCGACGGACGAGCAGGACGTGCGGCTGCAGACAGCTGTCCGGTGAGTGCCCCCGCCACGACACCTGGCGGCCCCGCCCACCTCTCGTAGCGGGGTGCCGGGGTGCACGAAGACATCACCGTGTCCACGAAGCCGCTGACCAGGGCCAGTACGCCCTCCCTGATCGTTCCAGTCACCGAGAACGGGCTGCACCCGACGCCGGTTGCCCCATGGCCACCCATCCACCGGATCGGACGCGTGTGGGAGCAGGCAGGGCGACTGCGAGTCAGCCGGTCGGTTCGTACCGGCATCGTCGCACGGTCCGAACCGCCCAGCTCACGAGGCCGGGACGCAGGAGTACGCCACCATCCACCACCCCCACCTCGGCGACGGGGACGCTCCCGGTGGGCCGGCCGTTTCGCCATGGCCGGCGGGCTGCGCCACCTTCACTGTTGGCTTGTTCAGGGAACGACGAACACCGACAGCAGCGCTGCAGTCGGCGCGAGCCGGCGCCGCCGCGGCACGGGCCCCGACGGCGCCGTCCGCCCTTCTACGATGCCTGCAACGCTTCTTCGGGAGCCGGCGCCGTCACCTGCACGGCGTCGAGCAGCCCGGGGAAACGCGCTTCGAGGTCGTCCCTCCGCAGCGAGATCACCCGCGTCGTCCCGCGGACCTCGGTCGTCATCAGCCCCGACTCCCGCAGCACCTTCAGGTGATGGGAGAGAGTCGACTTCGCGATCGGGTAACTGAGCTGGCCACAGACGCGGGGTCCGTCCCTGTGCATGGTCCGGGCCACGTCACGGCGGATCGGGTCGCTCAGTGCGTGGAGCACCTTGTCGAGCGAGATGTCCGCCCGGTCCGGATGGAAGAGCTCACCACGCATGAATCTCACCTCCTTGTGAGATGGGAAGTTAGTTCAAGGTTCTATGATGATCAAACATCATAGGGGAGACGGCCGCGCCCTGAGGGCGGCGCCCGGGCCCTGCCACCACGCACGATGCCGGGCAGGTGGCCGTAGGCCACCTGCCCGGCATCAGCGGTCACGACGAATGCAGTGCGCGCCGTAGTACGTCGATGCGCTCCGCCACCCGCCGCTTCGACACCTGGGCCCCGGCAACCAAGTACGCGAGGTGGTAGGCGCCCGGGAAGTCGTGCAGTTCGAGGCGGGCCGATGCGGTGCCGATGACCTCGGCGGCGCCGAGGAGGAAGGCCGGCTGAACCGTCGCCGGCCCGACTCCGCCGGACGCACCGTGCACCAGCAGACGCTCCCCGGCGGCCAGTCCGACCTGCCGCAGCGCGGAGTAGGCGGTACCCGCCGCGACCGGCAGGACGGCGGCCTGCTCGAAGGAGAACCGGTCCGGCATCGGGGTGAGTTCGTCCGCCTCCGGCAGCGTGGAGACCGCTTCGTGCACGCGGTACGTGCCGGGACGGCCGTGCCGGATCACCGCATCGCCCGCGCGGTGGCCCCGTACATCGGGACCGACCGCCACGATGGTGCCGGCGGCCTCCACACCGGGCCCGGCCGGCATCGGCAGCGGGAGCCGGTCGGCGATGTCGCCGCGGAGGATCTTCCAGCCGACGGGGTTCACGCCGATCCCCTCGTAGCGGACGACGACCTCGCCGGGGCCCGGGGACGGCACGGGTAGGTCGGCGGCGTACAGCTCGTCCACCGTTCCGTACCGGTCGAACAGTACCGCCGTGCTCACGCCGCCTCCTTCCGCTGCCGGAAGGCGCCGGCCCAGGCGTAGATCGCCAGCGCGGCCAGGTAGCCGACGATGGTGAAGGCGGCCACGCCGAAGAAGCCGGTGACCTTGGTCAGCATGATGCCGCCGACCACGCCGCCGATCGTCGTGCCGACGTACATGGCGGCGTTGGCCAGCGAGGAGACCGTGCCCCGCGCCGTCTCCGTCTGGGACTGCAGGGTGCTCATGAAGACCGGGAAGACGAAGCCCGCGACCATCATGACCAGGCCGAGCAGCACCAGCGCCACTGCCAGGTTCGGCGAGAAGGGCACCAGGCAGTACAGGACCATCAGCGTCAACAGCGCCAGCAGCAGCGACCGGTACTGTCCCAGCCGGCGGATGAGGTGACTGCCGAAGAGCGAGCCGATCGCGTTGCCGACGCCGAGCGCCATCATCGCCAGGCCGACCGAGCCGACGTCCAGCCCGAAGTCCTTGTGGAACCACGAACCGAAGAAGGAGATGGCCTCGAAGTTGCCGGTCTGGAACACCAGGTAGGCCAGCAGGAACAGCTTCAGGGTGCGATTGCGGAGCAGGCTGCCGTAGCTGCTGAACATGCCGCCCGGGGCGCCCGACGGGCGGCCGGGTACCGAGGGGAACGCCTTGGCCAGGATCAGCCACAGCACGACCGACGCGCCGCCGATCGCCCAGAAGGGCACGTGCCAGGAGAGGGCGGCCAGCCAGCTGCCCACCGGGATGCCGGCGACCTGCGCGATGGCCAGGCCGGCGGTGGCCGAGCCCATCGTGCGGACGATCTGCTCCGGCTTGACCAGGGCCGGGATGGAGGCCCAGATCTGCGGCGAGACGAATGCCGCGCTCACACCGGCAAGGAAGCGGAACGCGATCATCATCCAGAAGTTCTGCGCGAAGCCGCACAGCGTGGTCATGACGATGAAGCCGACCAGGCCGGACAGCAGTACGCCGCGGCGGTCCCGGCCGTCCGACAGTGGTCCCGCCACCAGGGCGAACAATGCGTAGCCCAGGGCGTAGGCGCTGACCATCCAGCCGGAGACGTCCGCGGAGATGCGGAAGGTGTCCGTGAGGGTCGGCAGCAGCGGGGCGACCACGAACGTGTCGGTGCCGATGACGAACATCGTCGCGAACGACAGCAGCGAGACGGTCCTGACGCTGGGGCCCGGAGGACCCGCGAGATCGGCCTGCGGCGCCGTTCCCGTGGTGCCGGGGGAAGTAGTGCTGGTCATGTCATGATCACCGCCCAGTAGGGGTTGAGCTTCTGTTCGAGCATGTGCAGGGCCTGAAGGGCGATGAATCCTTCGTCCGTCGTCTCCGACGGGCCGCCGGGGAGCCGGGAGAAGCCGCCGTCGGCGCTCTGCCGCGCGGCGATCCACGCCGCGCACGCGGGCACGTCCGCCGGCTGCGCGCCCATCGCCTCGGTGTCCCGGGACTCCCGCAGGGCGTCCAGGGGTCGGGCGGTCAGGGCCTGGTCGTGCGGTCCGCCGAGGGTGAGGACGGCGAGTGCCGCGTCGCGCAGGGCGCGGTCGGCGGTGACCACGTCCGATGCGTCCCGGCCGAGTACGGCGGGGATGCGTCCGTGGTCGTCGAGGATGTGATCGAGGCTGAAGGAGCGGAGGGAGGGAGGGCTCAACAGGTGCTCCAAGTTCGTTGCGCAGGCGTTGCGTTGGAGGAGGTCCGGGCTCGGCGACGAGCTAATTTCGTTGTTCGTGAAAGATCGAACTTCGGTGACTGTAGCACCGCGGTTCCCGGCATCCTCGGGCTTCGCAGACCCGGCGTGGCCAGATCGTTCCGGTGGACGGAAAGGGACGGGTGGGCCGCCGAGGGGTCAGCCGGCCCGCCGCAGCGGGGCGCGGCCCGCCGCTTCGGCCGGCCCGAACCCTGCGGCACTCTCGGGGACATGGACGCATTCGGGGCTGACATGCTCCCGTACGTACAGGCGCACGGAGTCGTCGCAGGTGATGACGTACGCCTTGTAGAGGCAGCGCCGTTCGCCGCGGTCCGGCCAGACGGCGGCTCCGGAGGGCAGGAACTCCCGGTGCTGATGTGCCGGCGAAAGGACCGGAGCCGCTCGTCGATCCGTGCGTCGAGCCGCGTCTCCATCGCGGCGCAGGCGTCGATCCGGTCGAGCATCATCTTCGCCGGGAACGCGTGATGGTCGGTGAAGTACCGATCTCTGACCGGCGAAGACAGACCGGGCACCACCAGGTCGGCCCGCTCGACATCGCCCGCCTGCGACCTCCGCCACCTCTACGGCAGGCGCGACTCCTCGTCCGCGTTGCGGTCGCCGTCCGGTTGAGCGGTCGGATACCGCCACGTCCCCGTACGGGGCTCACGTTCAGGTCCCGGTCGGCCGCTCGCACCCTCGCGGAGACCTCCTCCGGGACGACGTGGTCACTCGGGTCGCCACCCGCGGCCTCGATGAGGCAGCAGCGGATGGAGTCCCGGTTACGGACCAGGGTGTCGATGCGCTCCTCGATCTCGCGGATCACTTCGGCACTCAGGCCCGCCCTGAGCAGGGCGCGAACGTGCTCGACCCGCTCGACCGAGGCCTCCCCACCCCTACCGAGCCCCGAACCAGGCTGTACCCGACACAACTTCACCAAGAGAAGGCAAAGAAGGATGCCGACAGGCGGCACCCAACGCACCGTCACCTGCAGGGACGAATGCCTGACGCTCCCACGGCGCACATCATGCACACTCGACGAAACTGCAGGTAAGCGGCCCTTTTCCGCAGACTCAAGGTTCGCGACGCAGTCAACATGACGGGCCATCGGGAACGCATTGATCGCCGCATGCCTACACCTGGCCAACGTCCGTGGCGAAGTCAGGCGCCCGAGGCATGTGGGCCCATATCAGCCAGGGCTCCCGTACAGGGAAGGCGCAATCGCAGGGCTCCCCCTTCCCACCCTCTTCCACGCACACCCTTTGCGAGTGACGACCCGTCAGGAAAGTCGGCAAGAGGTCGGCATGAGGTCGGCTGAAACCGACCGTGGAAGACCTCGCATCTGGAGACCGGTGCCCCCGCACCGGCCGCTGTGCTGCGCCCGCGTCCCCCCTGGCCCGACGAGTGCCGGACCGACGGCGCCTTCGGGCCCACCAGGCACAGGGCATCAGCCCAGGTCAACCCGTCTTTCAGGGCCGCTTCACATCCGTGTGGATGGCCAGTTTGAACTGGGCGTGGGTGATCGGCGCCGGGACCTTCGTGTCGCCCGGGCCGCGCGCGGAGATCTTCAGGCCGAGCGGCGTGCCGGGGTGCACGAAGATCTGCCACATGTATGTCTTGTACTGGCCGCCGCCGGTCTTCCAGGTGTCCGTCGTGGCCGTGGAGTCGTATCCGCTGCTCGTGCTCAGCGGGTCGCGGACGAAGCGGGCGCGGTACTCGTTGGGGCGGGAGTCGGCGGCCCAGAAGACCATCGCGGAGAGCACGCCCCAGCCGTCGTGGCTGGGCCAGATCAGTCCGGAGCGCTTGTCGGGGAAGGCCGAGGCGGGGTCGCCGCCGTTGGCCGGGTCGTGCATGCGCCACGGGTCGTAGCTCTCGCCCGATGCGCCGTACGGGAACCGGACGAGGTGGTAACCGTCGCTGTCGTACGAGATCCGCTGCGAGCCGGCGCCGTGCCGCTTCGCGTCCCACAGCAGGGAACAGATGGTGACGGACACCTGGGCCTCCTTCGGGCGGCGCGCCGTACGGAGCGGCGCGGCAGAGGGGGAGGGTGATGCGCACGTGCGTCGTCGGCGGGTCGGCGGCGCACGTGGCGTACCGCGCGCCGGGGGTCGAAGTTAAGGCGCGGCGGCCCGCCGGTCAATGGTCCCGTGTCTGGCGCGCGGCCCAGGTGGCGAGGGTGTCGAAGTCGTCCGGGAGCAGGCCCTGGGTCGCCTCGACCCGGTACAGGAGCGACGGCCCGGCGTGGTGGTGGGCCACCCAGCGCCGGTCCGCCGGGCCGATCTCGTCGTCGACCCAGATGAACGGGCGGTCCGCCGCCCAGCGCACCAGGTGCCGGGTCTTCCAGTGCACGCCGTCCGGGTCCGCGCGGTGCCCGTCGGGCCAGTCGAGGTACGGCAGCGGGGGCAGCCCCAGGACCGGCGCGATCCAGGTGTTGGCCGCGTCCTTCCACGTCGTGGCCCACACCAGCCGGCAGCCGAGGGAGAGGAGGGCCGGGCCGTGCGCGGGGTTGAGCCGCACGAGCAAGGGCTCGCGCGGCGGCTCCCAGCCCGGCGGCCGCATCCGGTGCGTGCCGTAGCCGGCGGGGCGCCGCTTCTCCGGCGCCAGCCAGGGGTTGAGCGGGCCGTCCACGTCGAGCAGCAGCAGCGGTCGCGAATCCGTCACCTCCCGATGGTCCCTTCCCGTGCCGCCCGCCGCCACCGGATCGGCCGTACGGCCGGGAGGGGAGGGCACGTCAACGCCGTTGCGGGCGGTGCCCGTCGGCGAGCGGCCGACGGTGCCGGAACACATTCAGCAACGGGTCGATCCGATGTGGGCTCAGCCGGTCGGTTGCCCTGCACACCCGGGCAGTTGCTGAACGGCCTCTCCACGGGCGAACCGGTTCGCCTAGGTTCTGCTGCGGCAGCGACGCATGGTGCGGTCCGTACGGTGGAGTGAGGGGAGGCGACGGGCGATGGCCTGGGAGGAGAGCCGCCTCGGCACGTTGCCCGTACAGCGGATGCGCCCCGGCGACCACGCCTGCTGCCGGTACACCGGACAGCCGGGGTGGGACCTGGTGGCGGCGTACGCGTGGCAGGGCCTGGAGCGCGGCGAGAAGGTGATCATCTGCCCCGCGCCGGAGGCCGGGAGCGACGAGGCCCGTACCCGCCTGGAGGAGTACGGCCCCTCGCTGGACCACGCGTGCCGCCGGGGTCAGGTGGTGTTCACCAGCATGCGCAGGCTGCTCCACCCCGGCCCCCGGTTCACCCCCGCCCGTCAGTGGCAGCGCCTCCAGGAGGAGACCGAAGGGGCCCTGGCGGAGCACTACTCCGGGCTGCGCGTCTTCGTCGACATGCGCTGGATCGCCGACCTCGGCGCTGACGTGGCGGAGGTGGTGGCCCGCGAGGCGGACGCGGCGCACCTCTTCACCGCCCGCCCCTACAGCCAGGTCTGCGCGTACGACACGCACGCCTTCGAGCCGGCGGTGCTCGATGCCGTGCGGGCGGCCCATCCGCACGATCTGCTCGAACGGCCCGGCATGCTGCGGGCGCTGCACGCGGCCGGGTGCGTCCGGCTCATCGGCGAGGCCGACATGGCCACCCAGGTCGCCTGGCTCGCCGCGCTGCGCGAGGCGTTCCACAGCTCGGCGCACGACGGCCACCTGGTCGTGGACCTCTCCCGGCTGCACTTCCTCAGCGTCGGCTGCGCCTCGGACCTGCTGCACCTCTCCACCGACGCGCACCGCCACGGGCGGATCGAGGTACGCCTGGGCCGCGACAAGGCCGCACTGCTCGCCGGGCTCGGCAGCCATTACCTCAAGCACCTCGTCCTGGTCGAGGACCGGGACCGCTGACGCTCCCCGCTCGGCTGCTCCGCGGCGGCGCACTCGCGGCTGCTCCGCGGCGGCGACTCCCGGCTGCTCCGCGGCGGCGCACTCCCGGCTGGTGCGCCGCGGCCGCTCAGCTCGCCCAGCGCAGCACCAACGGGTCGTGGCGGCGGGCCAGTTCGAGGAGGCCTTCGCGGGTCTCGGGCGGGACCGGGCCGAACGGGGCGCGGGTGCGCTCGGAGGCGATGACACCGCCCTCGGCGAGGAGGATCTTCTGCGCGCGCAGCCCGCACTGGCGGTTCTCGTAGTGGATCAGCGGCAGCAGCGCCTCCCAGTCCTCGACGGCGCCCTCCCGGTCCCCCGCGTGGTACCGGCGCACGATCCGGCCGAGCCGGTCGGGCACCGTCGAGCTGGACATGGTGCCGACCGCGCCGGCGTCCAGGTCCGGTATGAGGGTGACGGCCTCCTCGCCGTCGAACGGGCCTTCCAGCTGGTCGCCGACCGCGGCGATGAGGGTACGGAGCTTGTCGGCGGCGCCGGGCGTCTCGATCTTGGCGTACCGCAGCTGCGGCACCTCCTTGATCAGGTGGACGAGGACGCCGACGGGGAGCGGGGTGGTGGACATCGGGGCGTCCTGGACCATGAGCGGGAGGTCGGTGGCGGCGGCCACGGTGGTGAACCAGTCGGTCAGGGCCGCCTCGGGGACCGCCATGGTGGCGCCGAAGAACGGCGGCATCAGCATGATCATGTCGGCACCCATGGCCTGCGCTTCCCTGCTGCGGTGGGCGGCGACGCGGGCGCTGTAGTGGCTGGCGGTCACGACCGTGGGGATGCGTCCCGCGGTGTGTTCGAGGACGGTGCGGCAGACCTGGTCCCGCTCCTCGTCCGTCAGCGAGAACTGCTCGGAGTAGTTGGCCAGGACGCACAGCGCGTCGGCGCCGCCGTCGATGAGGTAGTCGACGACCCGGGCCAGCCCGGCGAGGTCCAGCTCCTCGTCGTCGTCGAAGACCGTCGGGACGACCGGGATCACACCGCTCAGGGGCGTCGTCAGCATGGGAGCCTCTCTGCTCACGTTCGATATCTCGAACGTTGTCCGACCTGTTGAGCGGGAGCGTAAAGCCGCCTTCTGAGCGGCGTCAATGAGCGGGAAGCAGGGCCGCTCTGAGGGGCAGTCAGGCGCGAGGGCGTCGGCGAGCCGACGGGGAGGCCTCATTGACACCCCCCGGCCGCGGTTCTAGCGTGCTCCGGATATCAACCGCTGATCGATATCTCGAACACCCGACTGTCCGGCCGCTCCGTTCCGTCCACGTATCGAGGTGCTCATGGCCCCGCCCGCCGCCGCCCGCGCCCTCCGCCTCCACCCCCGGGACGACGTCGCGGTCGCGGCCGCCGACCTTCCGGCAGGCAGTACGGCCGACGCGGACGGCCTCGCCGTGCCGCTCCGGGCCGACGTCCCCCGCGGACACAAGATCGCGCTGCGCGCCGTCCGCCGGGGCGCGCCGGTCCTGCGGTACGGACAGATCATCGGCTTCGCCGCGGCGGACATCGCACCCGGCGACCACGTCCACCTGCACAACCTGGAGTACCGGGATTTCGAACGCGGCTACGAGTTCGCCGTGGACGCCCGGCCGGCAGAGCTGCTGCCGGAGTCCGAGCGGGCCACCTTCCAGGGGTACGTACGCGCCGACGGCTCGGTCGGCACCCGCAACTACCTGGGCATCCTCACCAGCGTCAACTGCTCGGCCACCGCCGCCAAGCAGATCGCCGCGCGGCTGCGGCACTCCGGCGTCCTCGACGACTACGCCCACGTCGACGGCGTCGTGGCCCTCACCCACGGGCAGGGCTGCGGGCTGGCGGCCGACGGCGAGGGCATCGAGGTGCTGCGGCGCGTGATGCGCGGCTACCTGACGCACCCCAACTTCGCCGGCTTCCTCCTCCTCGGGCTCGGCTGCGAGGACAACCAGGTCGAGGCGCTGACCGACGGGCTGCCGCTCCGCTCCGACCTGCCGGTCCTCGCGAGCACGATCCAGGAGCTGGGCGGTACGAGGAAGACCGTGGCGGCCGGCGTCGAGCGGCTGACCGCCATGCTGCCGGCCGCCGACCGCGCCCGCCGGACGACCGTGCCGGCGAGCGAGCTGATCCTCGGCACGAACTGCGGCGGCTCCGACTCCTGGTCCGGCATCACCGCCAATCCGGCGCTCGGCAACGCGGTGGACCGGCTGGTCCGGCACGGCGGCACCGGCGTCGTCGGCGAGACCCCGGAGATCTACGGTGCGGAGCAGCTGCTCGTACGCCGCGCGGTCTCCAAGGAGGTCGGCGAGAAGCTGCTGGCGCGGATCGCGTGGTGGCGCGAGTACACCGCGCGGAACGGCGGCTCGATGGACAACAACCCCTCCCCCGGCAACAAGGCCGGCGGCCTCACCACCATCCTGGAGAAGTCGCTCGGCGCCGTCGCCAAGGGCGGCACCACCGCGCTCACCGACGTGGTCGACTACGCGGCGCCGGTCACCGGCAAGGGCTTCGTCCTCATGGACACCCCCGGCTACGACCCGGTCTCGGTGACCGGCATCGTGGCCGGCGGCGCCCAGGTCGTCTGCTTCACGACGGGCCGCGGCTCGGCCTTCGGCTGCGCCCCCGTACCGAGCCTGAAACTCGCGACGAACACCCCGCTGTATGCACACATGACCGATGACATGGACATCAACGCCGGTACCGTCGTCGACGGCTCGGCCACCGTCGAAGAAGTGGGCCGGAGAATTTTCGACCGGGTGCTGTCGGTCGCGTCCGGCGAACCCACCAGGAGCGAGTCGATGGAATACGGCGAGGAAGAGTTCGTGCCCTGGCACATCGGGACGGTCATGTAAGGCCGCCGGTAAAAGCGTTGGCAAAAGCGAGCGGCGGAATCACCGGAAAACATGGCCGGGACACCCGTATCACCATGTGAGACACGAGGGTGTCGCGTTGCGCTGACGTGGGCGGCTGTCCGACACTCCTCCCGCGGGGGCCGCGTACGTTCGTTCCTGCGTCACCCAGAGAGTTCGGAAACACACCGTGAGTCTGCTACGAAAAAAGCCCCTTGAGCTCGCAATGAAGGAGGCTCGCGGAGAAGGCGAACAACGCCTGCGCCGTGATCTTTCCGCGCTGGATCTCACCATCCTCGGGGTAGGTGTCATTCTCGGCACCGGAATCTTCGTACTGACCGGCACGGTGGCCCGGAACATGGCGGGTCCGGCCGTCGCGCTCTCCTTCATCGTCGCCGCCGCGGTCTGCGGCTGCGCGGCGCTGTGCTACGCCGAATTCGCGTCCTCGGTGCCGGTCGCCGGGTCCGCGTACTCCTACTCCTACACCTCGCTCGGCGAGCTGCCCGCCTGGATCATCGGCTGGGCCCTGAGCCTGGAGCTGATGCTGGCCACCTCGGTGGTCGCGGTCGGCTGGTCCGGCTATCTGAACTCGATGCTGCACGGCATCGGCCTGCACCTGCCGGCCGCCGTGAGCGGCGGCGACGGCTCGGTGATGAACCTGCCGGCCGCGCTCCTCATCCTCGTGCTGACCGGCGTGCTCATCGCGGGCGGCAAGCTCTCCAAGGGCGTCACGAACGTACTCGTCGCGGTCAAGCTGGCCATCGTGCTGCTGGTGATCGTCGCGGGCGCGTTCCTCGTCGACACCGCGAACTACCATCCCTTCGTGCCCGACGCCGAGCCGACCGGCAAGGTCGCCGGGCTCCAGGCCCCGCTGCTGCAGGTGCTGACCGGCATCACCCCGACCGCGTTCGGCGTGTCCGGCATCCTGAGCGCCGCAGCCCTGGTCTTCTTCGCCTACATCGGCTTCGACATGGTCGCCACCACCGCCGAGGAGACCCGCAAGCCGCAGCGCGACCTGCCGATCGGCATCATCGCCTCGCTGGTCATCGTCACCGTGCTCTACGTCGCGGTGTGCCTGGTGGTCACCGGCATGCAGCACTACTCCGAGCTGTCGGTGCAGGCGCCGCTCGCGGACGCCTTCACGGCGAAGGGGCACCCGGGCTTCGCCACCGTCATCAGCGTGGGCGCGGTGGTCGGCCTGACCGCCGTGAGCCTGATCTGCTTCCGCTCCCAGAGCCGGGTCGTCTTCGCGATGGCCCGCGACGGACTGCTGCCGAAGGCCCTGTGCAAGGTCGACCCGAAGCACGGCACGCCGAAGATCAACCTGTGGGTGCTGGGCGTCCTCATGGCGTGCCTGGCCGCGTTCCTGAAGTTCGACCTGCTCGCCGAGATGGTCAACATCGGCACGCTCTTCGCCTTCGGCGCGGTCTCCGCGAGCGTCCTGATCCTCCGGCGCACCGCGCCCGACCTGCCCCGGGCCTTCCGTACGCCCTGGGTGCCGGTCATCCCGCTGGTCTCGCTCCTGTGCTGCCTGTACCTGATGCTCAACCTCCAGGTCTTCACCTGGATCGGCTTCCTGGTCTGGCTGGCGGTCGGCCTGGCGCTCTACTTCGGGTACGGGCGGCGCCACAGCGTGCTCGGGAAGCAGCCGGAAACCGAGGCGGTGAAGACCGAAGCGGGCTAACCTCTCGCGAAGGCGTGGCTGGACGGGCGCCTGAGGGAGGCGTGATGGGGGAGACGGAAGAGCACGACGGGTACGCCCGGCCGGGCGGCCCGCAGCCGGCACCGCAGCAGTCGGCGACCGAGACCTACGGGTATCCGCCGCCGGGCGGCATGGGGGACATGCTGACCACCGTCGCGGTGACCATGGCCGTGACGCCGTTCCTGCAGGCCGTCGCCGCGCACTTCGGCAACCGGCTGGCGGGCGCTGTCGACGAGGGCACGAGAGCGGCCGTGCGCCGGTTCCTGCGGCGCGAGTCGGGGCGGCGCACGGGCGACCTCCGGAGCGAGTCGGACGGTCCGATCGACCTGCGCAACGAGCACGGGTGGCACGTGGTGATCCCGGTCGAGGTGCCGGCCGAGGCGCTCCCCCAGCTCTTCGCCCTGCAGAGCGCCCCGTCCCCGTACCTCGCGGCCGAGCCCACCCCGTGCATCCAGTGGATCGGCGACGCATGGCACGTGATGGGCGCGCGGGACGGCGTCACGGTGCTGTGGCGATGGGACGCCGCCGAGGGGCGCTGGACCCCCTAAGGGCCGGGTGTCCCCTTGCGCCGCCTGTCGGGCGCGAGGAGGCCGGCCAGCGACAGGGCGCCCCAGCCGACCGACACCGCGACGGCCTTGCGGCGCGCCGACCGGTCCGGGAGCGTGACACCGAGCAGGACCGCGTCCCCGAAGTCGGCGGCGATCCGGACGAGCGCCGCCGTGCGCAGCGCCGGGCCTTCGGGCACGAGGGCCAGAGCCGCGCCGCTCGCCGCGTCCCGCCAGGCGAGCGGCCGCAGCGAGACCCGGGTCGCCTCGGCCACCCGGCCGTTCGCGTCCGCCAGCCCCGAAGGGCGGGCGAGCAGGTCGGGCACGACTGTCACGGCCACGCCGTACAGTGCCGTCGCCGCGCCCACCGCTCGTAGCAGCCCCACCCGCATGTCCCCGCCTCGCTCTCCGCCGCCGTCCGCCACCGTCCGTGCCCCGGCCATTGTCACGGTACGGACGCCGGAAGTCCGGCCGGACACGCGACCGACGCATACCAAGCGGTACCTGCCGAATGCATCTTTCTCTGTCGCAAGGGTGGACGTCGCTGATCAGCGCGCTCTAGCGTGGTGACGCGCCGAGGAGCCGGAGGAGCCGAGTGAGCGACGTGAGCGGGACGCCCGAGACCCAGGTGCACACCACCACTCCCGCACCGGGCGTGCTGCAGATCACCCTGGACGGTCCGGCCCGCCGCAACGCGCTGGGCAACGGCGCGGTCCGCGGCCTGGAGGACGCGGTACGGGCGGCGGACGACGACGGGATCCGGGCCGTCGTCCTCACCGGCACCGGCGGCCACTTCTGCGCGGGCGCCGACCTCAAGGCGCCCCGGATGGCGGGCCGTGGCGTCGCGGGCCCGGCCAAGCGACTGGGGCTGCTGCAGGGCACGGTCGACCGGCTGCACCGGCTGCCCAAACCGGTGCTCGCGGCGGTGGAGGGCGCGGCGGTCGGCATCGGCTGGTCCTACGCGCTGGCCTGCGACATGACCGTGGCCGGCGAAAGCGCCTTCTTCGCCTCGCCGTTCGTGGAGCGCGGCCTCGTGCCGGACGGCGGCTGCGCGTGGTTCCTGGCCCAGGCGGTCGGCACCCGGCGCGCCGCGGAGCTGACGATGCTGGGCGAGCGGCTGCCGGCCGCCAGGGCGGAGGCGATGGGGCTGGTCAACCGGGTGGTGCCGGACGGCGCCGCGCTGAAGGAATCGCTGGAGCTGGCGGTGCGGCTGGCCGCCGGGGCGCCCGACGCCCTGATGCTCACCAAGCGGATGCTGACCGCGGCCGGCAACTCGCCCTCGCTGCGCGACTACCTCGACCAGGAGTGGCTCGCCGCGGCCCTCGACCTCACCGGCCCGGACCCGGTGGAGGGCGTCGCGGCGTTCCGCGAGCGCCGCGCGCCCGACTTCGGCGGCCACCGCTGACGGCCGCTACGCAGCCCCGTCCGCGAACCGTGCGCGCAGCTCGCGCTTGAGGACCTTGTGGCTGGGGCCCAGCGGGTAGGCGTCGACGAACTCGACGCGGCGCGGGTACTTGTACTTGGCCAGCCGCTCCCTGGACCAGTCGATGATCTCCGCGGCGGTGGGCGCCGGGTCCGCGTGCCGGTCGCGGATGACGACGGCGCAGACCTCCTCGCCGTGGGTCGGGTGCGGCAGGCCGATCACCGCGGCCTCGGCGATGCCCGGGTGGCGCAGCAGCGCCTCCTCGACCTCGCGCGGGTAGACGTTGAACCCGCCGCGGATGATCAGGTCCTTCTTGCGGTCGACGATGCGCAGGAACCCGTCCTCGTCCTTGGTGCCGAGGTCACCGGTGCGGAACCACCCTCCCCCGCCGGCTACGCCCTCACTGGCGGGGGTACCCCCACCCACCAGGGCCGCCGCGGTCTCCTCGGGCCGTCCGAGGTAACCGGCGAAGACGTTGTGGCCGCGGACGACGACCTCGCCCAGCTCCCCGGCGGGCAACAGCTCGACGCGGTCGGCCGGTTCGGGCGCGGCGATCTCGACGTCCACGCCCCAGACGGCGTGGCCGACGGTGCCCGCGCGGGTGCCGAAGGCCGGCTGGTTGACGGCCGCGGTCGGCGAGGTCTCGGAGAGCCCGTACCCCTCGTACACCTCGGCGTCGAAGACCTCGGTGAACTTCTCCAGCACCGGTACGGGCAGCGAGGCGCCGCCCGAGACGCAGCGTTCCAGCCGGGGCAGTGCGGCCGCCTCGCCCGCGGCCTCCAGGAGGCGTACGTACATGGTCGGCACGCCCTGGAAGGTGTTGACGTTCTCGCGCACCATCAGGTCCAGCGCCGCCGCGGCGTCGAAGCGCGGCTGGAGGACGAGCGTGGCGCCGCGCCGCCAGGTGGAGTTCATGCTCGCCGTCTGTCCGAAGGCGTGGTACAGCGGCAGCGCGCCGAGGGTGATGTCGTCCGGCTGGACCTCGTGCGAGTCGAAGGCGTTGGTGGTCGCGTTCATGACGAGGCTGAGGTGGGTGAGGACGGCGCCCTTGGGGACGCCCGTCGTACCGCTGGTGTAGAAGACCACGGCCGGGTCCTCGGCCTCGCGGGTGACGTACGTCGGCAGCGGCTCGACGGTCTCGGCGAGATCCTCCAGGCGGCCGTCCGCGCCGGGCACCCGGACCTCGGGCCCGATGGTGACCATCCGCGCGTCCGTGGCCGCCGCGGCCTCGCCGCCGGTCGCCGCCTGGTCGGCGTGGCAGAGCAGCAGTTTCGCGCCGCTGTCGCGGAGCACGTGCGCCACCTCGCCCGCGGAGAGCAGCAGGTGCACGGGGACCACGACGGCGCCCGCGGCGAGGATCGCGTAGTAGGCGCGCGGGAATTCGGCGGTGTTGGGCGCCATCAGGGCGACCTTGTCGCCGGGCCGTACGCCCAGCTTGCCGAGCGCCGCCGCCTGGGTCCTGGCCTGCCGCCACAGCTCCCCGAACGTGAGCCGCCGCTCGCCCTCGACGAGCGCGAGGTGGCCGGGGCGGCGGCGGGCGGCCTCGGCGAGGACGGTGGCCAGGGACAGGGTGGTCATGTGCGGATGCTCCTGTTCGCCGTGTACGACGCTGTGTACGACGCGTTCGCTACCCATAAACTAGCGGTGCAAGTTTTTCGCACCCTACTCCGCCGTAACGCCACTGAAAAGGGGTGCTCCGCGACCGTCCGGACACGCACCGTGCAAGGTCCGCCTCCGCCGTCCCCTCCAGGCCCTCTCCACCCGGCACCTCACGGCCGTCCTCGGCGTGACCGGCCCCTCCCCCTCCAACCACTTCCGGACCATGGACAGGCGCTGCTGGAGGGGCCGGCCGCGCAGTACGCGCGCGTCGTCGGCACGGCGGAAAATCCCCGGTCCGACGCCGCTCCGTAATGGCATGCTGTGGGGGTGAACGGTCCGGAGATCACCATCAGTTTCGCCCCAGAGCTGCAGGTTCTTGCCGCTGCCGGCCGACGCGGCGGCCCCACCGCCTTCCGTACCGACGGGTCGTCCACGCTCGGCCACATCGTCGAATCGCTCGGCGTACCGCTCACGGAGGTCGGCGCGGTGCTCGTCGACGGCCGCGAGCAGCCGGTCTCGCACGTACCGCGGGAGAAGGAGAGCGTCGAGGTACTGACGGTCCGCCGCCCGCAGCGGGTGCCCGGCGCGCCGCTGCGCTTCCTGCTCGACGTCCATCTCGGCACGCTCGCGCGGCGGTTGCGGCTGCTGGGCGTGGACGCGGCGTACGAGAGCGAGGACATCGGCGACCCGGAGCTGGCCTCCCGCTCCGCCGCGCAGCGCCGCGTCCTGCTCTCCCGCGACCGCGGACTGCTGCGGCGCCGGGAGATCTGGGCCGGAGCGCTGGTCTACAGCGACCGGCCCGCCGAGCAACTCCGCGACGTCCTCGGCCGGTTCGCGCCCCGGCTGGCCCCGTGGACGCGCTGCACGGCGTGCAACGGCGAGCTGAAGGACGCGGACAAGGAGTCGGTGCGCGAGCGGCTGGAGCACGGCACCCGGCGCACGTACGACGTGTTCGCGCAGTGCACCGCCTGCGGCCGGGTGTACTGGCGCGGGGCACACCACTCCCAGCTCCAGAGCATCGTGGACGAGGCGGTGCGGGAATTCGGGGACGCGGTGGCCTGACCGGCCGCTCTCCGGGTCCGCGCCCCCACCGCCCGGCTCAGGGCCTGTGCCGTCACCCGGCCGGGCGCCCGCCGCTCAGCTCAGCAGCGTCGGCGTCGCCCGGTCCAGTACGTCGGCGATGCGGTCCCACGCCGCCTGATCGCGCGGCAGCGGCGGCAGTGGTTCGCCCTCGCCCGTGCCCCAGCCGGCGGCGACCGCCACGGGATCGTCCCCGGTCGCGGCGCCGGCGGCCAGCGCGGCGGCGCCGAGCGCGACCAGTTCGGTGTGGTGCGGCACGATCAGCGGGCGGCCGGAGAGCCGCCGTACGGTGTCCCGCCAGACCCGGCCCTGCGCGCCGCCGCCGGTCAGCCGCAGCGGACGGCTCCGCACCTCGGGTGCCGCGGGGTCCAGACCACAGGCGCGCAGCAGTTCGTCCAGCGCGCGCAGCACGGTGAAGGCGGCGCCTTCGTACGCCGCGCCGAGCAGCTGCCGCGGGGTGGTGTCGTGCCGGATGCCGGTGAGCAGCCCGGAGGCGTGCGGGAGGTCGGGGGTGCGTTCGCCATCCAGGAACGGCAGGAGGACGGCGGCGCCGCCCGGCTCGGCGTCCTCGCGGTCCAGTCCGAGCAGGGCCGCGACCTTGTCGACGGCGAGTGTGCAGTTCAGGGTGCAGCCGAGCGGGAGGTATGTGCCGTCCGCTGCCGCGAACCCGGCGATACCGGGCGCTGCTGGCCGGGTACGGCTGGCGGCGAAGACGGTGCCGGAGGTGCCGAGGCTGACCACGGGGTGGTCGAGCAGGCCGGCGCCGCCCAGGCCGAGGCCGACGGCGGCGGCCATGTTGTCGCCGGTGCCCGCCGCGACGGCGATCCCGGCGGGCAGGCCGAGTGCCTCGGCGGCGGCCGGGGTGAGCGCCCCGACGCGGGTGGCGCCGGTCGGCGCGACCTCGGGCAGCAGCGTCGCGTCCATGCCGACGAGATCGAGGAGTTCCGGGTCGTAGGCGCCGGTCGTGGTGGCGTACCAGAGCGTGCCCGAGGCGTCGCCGGGGTCGGTCGCGGCCGTACCGGCGAGGCGTTCGGTGAGGAAGTCGTGCGGCAGCCGGACGGCGGCCGCGGCGTCGGCGGTGGCCGGTTCGTGTTCCCGCAGCCACTGCCACTTGGTGGCGGTCATGGAGGCGACCGGCTCCGATCCCGTACGGGCGAGCCAGGCGGCGGGGCCGCCGAGGGCCTCGGTGAGGGCCGCGGCCTGCGGCGCCGAGCGGGTGTCGTTCCACAGCAGCGCGGGGCGCAGCGGCCGCCCGGCCGTGTCCAGGACGACGAGCCCGTGCTGCTGGCCCGCGACGGCGATGCCGGCGACGGCGGACGGCTCGGCTCCGGACTCCTTCAGCCCGGCGGCGACGGCCGCGCCGAGCGCGCTCCACCACGCCTCCGGGTCGCTCTCCCGGGCTCCTTCGGTGCCGGTGACGGCGTGCGGGGCGCGTCCCTGCCCCCGGATGCGGCCGGTCTCGACGTCGACGACGACGGCCTTGGCCGACTGGGTCGAGCTGTCCACCCCGATGACCACGCGCTGCTGTCCGCGCACGTTTCCTCCTTGACGGATTTGCCGGTCGGTCCGCCGTGGGGGCTTCCCCCGCGACTGCGCCGCATACTAATTTGTTTTCTGCCTTTACTAATAGGTGCGACGCAAGAGAGGTGCCCCATGAGCTACACCCCCACCCCCGAGGACCGGTTCACCTTCGGCCTGTGGACCGTCGGCTGGACCGGCACCGACCCCTTCGGCGTGGCCACCCGAGCCCCGCTGGACCCGGTCGAGTCGGTCGAGCGGCTGGCCGAGCTGGGCGCGTACGGCGTGACCTTCCACGACGACGACCTGATCCCCTTCGGGACCGCGGACGCCGAGCGCGACGCGATCGTCAAGCGGTTCCGCGCCGCGCTGGACGCCACCGGCATGAAGGTCCCGATGGCGACCACCAACCTGTTCACGCAGCCGGTCTTCAAGGACGGCGGCTTCACCGCCAACGACCGCGACGTACGCCGCTACGCGCTCCGCAAGACCATGCGCAACATCGACCTCGCGGCCGAGCTGGGCGCCGAGACGTACGTGGCGTGGGGCGGCCGGGAAGGCGCCGAGTCCGGCGGCGCCAAGGACGTCCGCAACGCCCTGGACCGCATGAAGGAAGCCTTCGACCTGCTCGCCGAGTACGTCACCGAGCAGGGCTACGGGCTGCGGTTCGCCATCGAGCCCAAGCCCAACGAGCCGCGCGGCGACATCCTGCTGCCCACCGTCGGCCACGCGCTGGCCTTCATCGAGCGGCTGGAGAAGCCCGAGCTGTTCGGCGTGAACCCGGAGGTCGGCCACGAGCAGATGGCCGGGCTGAACTTCCCGCACGGCATCGCCCAGGTCCTGTGGGCGGGCAAGCTCTTCCACCTCGACCTCAACGGCCAGAACGGCATCAAGTACGACCAGGACCTGCGCTTCGGCGCCGGCGACCTGCGGCAGGCCTTCTGGCTGGTGGACCTGCTGGAGACCGCCGGATACGCGGGCCCCCGCCACTTCGACTTCAAGCCCGTGCGCACCGACGGCTACGACGGCGTGTGGGAGTCGGCGAAGAACTGCATGCGCAACTACCTGATCCTGCGCGAGCGGGCCGCCGCCTTCCGCGCCGACCCCGAGGTCCAGCAGGCCCTGCGCGACTCCCGCCTGGACGAACTCGCGCAGCCCACCGCCGCCGACGGCCTCGCCGCACTGCGCGCGGACCGCACCGCGTACGAGGAGTTCGACGTGGCGGCGGCCGCCGGCCGCTCCATGGCCTTCGAACGCCTCGACCAGCTCGCGATGGAGCACCTGCTCGCGGTCCGCTGACGGGGCTTTTCAGCCCGGCTGGGGTGAGGGCACAGGCTCTCAGCCCGGCCGGTCCTCCGTGTACGCCAGCGGGTCCGCCAGGACCTCGCGTACGACCTGGGCGGCGGCGCCCCGCGCGGCGTCGCCCGAGGAGGACGAGGCACGCAGCCGCCCGCCGTCCGCGCCCCACAGGCCCGACACCACCCGCCGGGCCAGCTCGGCGTGGGCGGCGGGCGCCAGCCACGGCATCAGCAGCCGGTAACTGCCGCCGAGCACCACGGCGTCCGGGTCGAAGAGGTTCACAGCCCCGGAGAGCACCAGCCCCAGCCGCCGCCCGGCCTCCTCGATCGCCGCCACCGCACGCGGCTCCCCCTGCCGGGCCCGCCGCTCCAGCTCCGTCACGCCCTGCGCCCCGGCCGCGCCCGGCTCCAGCCCGGCGTTGCGCAGCAGGGCCGCCTGGCCCGCGTACTGCTCCAGGCAGCCGCGCGCCCCGCAGCGGCACTCGGGCCCGTCCGGGTCCACCACCACGTGCCCGATCTCGCCCGCGAAGCCGTGCGCCCCGCGCAGCAGTTCGCCGTCCAGCACCAGTGCGCCGCCGACGCCGGTCTCGCCCGTGAGGTACAGGAAGCTGCGTACCCGGTCCAGGCCGCCGAACCACAGCTCGGCGAGGGCCGCGCTGTTCGCCTCGTTGTCCGAGCCGACCGGCAGCGCACGGCCGCCGGGCCGCAGCCGGGAAAGGGCTCGCGCGAACATCTCCTCGGCCACCACGCCGCTCCAGCCGAGGTTGGGCGCCTGGCGCACCCTGCCGCCGGAGACCAGGCCCGGCACCGCGAGCCGCACCCCCGCCGGGCGCAGGTCGTGCTCCGCCGCCGACTCCAGGGTCCGCGCGGCGATGCGGGCCGCCCGGTCGACGGTCTCCTCGGGCGCCGCACCGCGGTTGTCGAGGTGGGTGGTCAGCCGGACCCGGTCGGTGCCCGCGAGGTCCACGACGCACACCGAGACGTAGTCGATGTTGATCTCGACGCCGAGGCCCGCCGGGCCCGTGCCCGCGACCTTCAGCACCGTGCCGGGGCGGCCCGCCTGGCCGCTGAACGTCTTGCCCGACTCGACCAGGAAACCGCCCGCCAGCAACTGTTCGACCAGCGAGGACACCGCCGCGCGCGTCAGCCCCACCCGCGCCGCCACCGCCGCGCGGGTGACCTCGCCCTCGTCGTGCACCACCCGCAGCACCAGACTGAGGTTGTGCCGCCGTACGGTGGACCTGTCCGCCTTGGCCGCCGGCGGCACCTGAGTGTTCTTCATCGCCCGGTGAGCCTATGCGACCGTGCTGCGGAGCGGACCACGTGTACCGTGACGAGCCCGTACGCCCAGGGAGGCCACCCGGTGCGTCTGCTGCTGACCGCCGACACCCATCTGCCCAAGCGCGCCAAGGTCCTGCCGGACCCGCTCCTCGCCGAGATCGGACGCGCCGACGCCGTGCTGCACGCCGGCGACTGGGTGGACACCGCGACGCTGGACCTGCTGGCGGCGCGGGCCCGCCGCGTCATCGGCGTGTACGGCAACAACGACGGGCCCGAGCTGCGGGCCCGGCTGCCCGAGGTGGCACGCGCCGAGCTGGGCGGGCTGCGCTTCGGCGTGGTGCACGAGACGGGGGCCGCACAGGGCCGCGAGCGCCGGTGCGCCGAGCGCTTCCCCGACCTGGACGTGCTGGTCTTCGGGCACAGCCACATCCCCTGGGACACCGTCGCACCGGGCGGCCTGCGGCTGCTCAACCCGGGCTCACCGACGGACCGGCGCCGCCAGCCGTACTGCACGTACATGACGGCGACGGCGGCGGACGGCCGGCTGGGCGACGTGGAGCTGCACGAGCTGCCCCGGCGCCACTGATCCCCCGCCGGTCCCACCCGTGCCGACGTACGGCCCTCGACGTGCAGCCGCCGACGTGCAGCCGCCGGAAGGGCCGCACATCATGGCGGCATGGACCGCATGGACCACATCACCGAAAGCGTCGGAACGGCGGACGGCACCGGAACGGCAGGCGATGCGGACGGCACCGCCGGCCCCGCGGGCGCCGGTCCCGGCATCGAGGCCGCCCGTACCGCACTGGCCGCCACCGGCGCCCACCTCATGTCCCCGGCCGCCGTACGGGCCGCGCTGCCGGGCGGGTCCGACGGCTGGGCGCGGTTCGCCGCGCACTGGGAAGACCTGTCACCGGACCCCTACGCGGCGTCCCGCGGCACCCGCAGGCTGCGCCGGTACGGCCATTTCACCGTCGACACGGAAACCGGCGAACGGACGCTGCAGCCCCATACGCCTTTCCTGCAGCCGGATCGCACCAACCACCTCTACGAAACGCAGGACCGCCATTTCGACCCGCTGACCGACGCTTTCCTCGCCGACCCGGTACTGCATTCGCTGCTGGAATTGCTGGGAAAGGCGGCGGACGCGCTGGCGGAACCGGAGCGGTGGCAGGTCAAAGTACATCCGTTCCGGGTGAGCGCCACCGCCGACGGCGCGGGACAGCCCACTCCCGAGGGCCGCCACCGGGACGGCGTGACACTGGTGACCTCGCTGCTCATCGGCCGGGAGAACGCCACCGGCGGGCAGAGCACGGTGTACGCGGCCGACGGCCGCGAAGTGCTGTCCACGACGCTGCGGGAACCGGGGGCGCTGCTGCTCTCCGACGACCGCAGTACCTTGCACGGGGTCTCCCCCATTCGGCCGGTGGACACCGGCCGGCCCGCCCGCCGCGACGTTCTCGTCGTCACATACACAGCGGCCTGAATTTCTTGCTCCATCGGGGCGAATAATGGCGTCCGTGCGCCGTGGGAAGCAGGCCGCCGGGGAACCCCCAGCGCATGGAGAACAACGTGAACCCCATCGAAATGCAGAAGTGCCTCGGCGGCGTCAACTACCCGGCCTCCAAGGACGAGATCGTCCGGCAGGCCGAGCAGCACGGCGCGAGCAAGGACATCATGGGCGCGCTGAAGAAGCTCCCGGAGTCGGAGTACGACTCGCCCGCCGCGGTGAACAGGGAGGTCGGCAAGGAGTAGTACCGCACCGTTCGCGCAGACGGAGCCGGCCGCCCCACAGCGGCCGGCTCCGTTGCGTCATCAACCCACGAAGACGCAGCTGCCAATCTCCCCGCCATGAGGGCGAGTTGGTCCGTACCTCTTGACGGTCTGTCCCCACGCACTGAACATTCGTCGGGCAAGAGAGCGCTCCCAGGAATCCCCCTCATTCATTTCCTGAACCCAGGAGAGTCGCCATGCCCGCACGCCGCTCCGTCCTGGCCGCCATGGCCGCCGCACTGCCCGCCGCCGGCCTCCCCGCCCTGGCCACCACCGCGTCAGCGGCACCGGCCGCGCCCGCCGCGCCCGCCGCACTGCCCGGCGGTGGCGACCTCGGCCCCCACGTCCTCGTCTTCGACCCCGGCACCCCGAACATCCAGGGCAAGCTGGACGAGATCTTCCGGCAGCAGGAGAAAGCCCAGTTCGGCACCGGGCGGTACGCGCTGCTGTTCAAGCCGGGTACGTACCACGGCCTCAACGCGCAGCTCGGCTTCTACACCTCCATCGCCGGTCTCGGCCTCTCCCCCGACGACACGTCCATCAACGGCGACGTCACCGTGGACGCGGGCTGGTTCGGCGGCAACGCCACGCAGAACTTCTGGCGCTCGGCGGAGAACCTCGCCCTCACCCCGGTCAGCGGGACGAACCGGTGGGCGGTCGCGCAGGCGGCGCCCTTCCGCCGGATGCACATCCGCGGCGGACTGAACCTGGCACCCGACGGCTACGGCTGGGCCAGCGGCGGCTACATCGCCGACAGCCGTATCGACGGCACCGTGGGCCCGTACTCGCAGCAGCAGTGGTACACCCGCGACAGCTCGGTGGGCGGCTGGACCAACGCCGTGTGGAACATGGTCTTCTCCGGCGTCGAGGGCGCACCGGCGCAGAGCTTCCCCGAACCGCCGTACACCACCCTGAACACCACGCCGGTCTCCCGCGAGAAGCCCTTCCTGTACCTGGACGGCGACGCGTACCGGGTCTTCCTCCCCGAGAAGCGCACCGACGCGCGCGGCACCACCTGGGGCAGCGGCACCCCGCGCGGCACCTCCCTGCCGCTGAGCCAGTTCTATGTCGCCAAGCCCGGCGTCACCGCCGCCACCCTGAACGCGGCCCTCGACCAGGGCCTCCACCTGCTGCTCACGCCCGGCATCTACCACCTGGACCGGGCCGTCGAGGTCAAACGCGCGAACACGGTGGTCCTCGGCCTGGGGTACGCGACCCTCATCCCGGACAACGGCGTGACGGCCCTGAAGGTCGCCGACGTGGACGGCGTACGGCTGGCCGGTTTCCTCATCGACGCCGGTACCGTCAACTCCGCCACGCTGCTGGAGGTCGGCCCCGAGGGCGCGTCGGCGAACCACGCCGCCAACCCGACCACCGTCCAGGACGTGTTCATCCGGATCGGCGGCGCGGGCGCCGGCAAGGCCACCCTCAGCATGGTGATCAACAGCAATCACACGATCATCGACCACACCTGGGTCTGGCGCGCCGACCACGGCGACGGCGTGGGCTGGGAGACCAACCGCGCCGACTACGGCGTCCGCGTCAACGGCGCCGACGTCCTCGCGACCGGCCTGTTCGTCGAACATTTCAACAAGTACGACGTGGAGTGGCGCGGCGAGCGCGGCCGCACCATCTTCTTCCAGAACGAGAAGGCGTACGACGCGCCGAACCAGGCCGCCATCCAGAACGGCGGCACCAAGGGCTTCGCCGCGTACAAGGTCGCCGACTCGGTCACCACGCACGAGGGCTGGGGCATGGGCAGCTACTGCTACTACAACGTGGACCCGACGATCCGTCAGGACCACGGCTTCGCGGCGCCCCGCAGGTCCGGGGTGAGGTTCCACGACCTGCTCGTGGTCTCGCTCAGCGGCCACGGCCAGTTCGAGCACGTCATCAACGACACCGGAGCCGCCACGTCGGGCACCGACACGGTGCCGTCCAAGGTGGTCTCCTACCCGTGAGGCCGCCGGAGGGCCCACGGCCGCCGGAACCGCCGAGGGCTCACAGCATGACGGCGTAGGCCACGAAGAAGACCACGCAGAGCACGACCACGATGCCGATCGCGATCAGCGGCCCCTTGGCCCATCCCTTGGCGGGGTTGTACGTCTCCTCGGGGCCCGCCCAGGGCGTACTGCCCTCCGCGGGCGGTGTCTCGCCCGGCGGCACACCGCCGCCGGGCTCCAGTCCCGGGGTACGCCGCGGGTCCGGGTCCGGATTCTGCTCGGTCATACGCCTCTCCCGTCCACGGCGCGGGGCACGCAACATCTACCACGGCGGCACCGCACCGGCGGGGCACCGGCACCCCGTCAGCGCGCCGCACCACCGCGCGTCCTCGCCCGCGGGTACCCAGGACCGGCCGGCTCGATCAGGCCGCGGCCCGCTCCTCCGCTGAACCGTCCGCCGCGCCGCCCGCCGGCCCGTACTGCGGCGCCGGCCGCCGGTCACCGTAGGGCCGTCGCGCCCTGGCCAGCAGGCGCAGGCAGGCCACCGGGCTGTCCCGGACCGGCCGCCGGGTGACGGCACCGCCCATGGCCACCACCCGTTCCAGCCGCTGGTGGTGCAGGTCCAGGACGAACCGCATCAGCGGCCCGTACTCGGCGGGGAGTTCGTTCAGCAGCCGGGTCGCCTCGCGGAGCGTGCCGTGCGCCTTGCCGGCGGCGTCGGTGAGCAGTGCCCGGACGCCGGGGACGTCCCGGCCCGCTTCGAGGTCGGCGCGGAGGACGCCGTGCCGCTCCAGGGCGTCGAGGGGCAGGTAGAGGCGCCCGTCCCGCAGGTCCTCCGCCAGGTCGGTCAGGATGTCGGTGCGCTGGCCCGCGTCGGCGACCAGCCGGCAGCTCCGCGCGAATTCCGGGCTGCCGCCGCCCGGCTGCGCCAGCCCTGTCGTGATCATGAGGAAGGGCCAGGTGAGCTGGTCCACGTACCCCTGGAAGTCGGCCTCGGTGGCGAACCCGGAGAAGTCCAGGTCGATCCGCGCTCCGTCCAGGTAGGACTCGATCCAGTGCCGGGGCAGCGCACGCTCGGCCGACGTGCGCAGGAAGGCGCGCAGCAGCGGATGCCTGGTGGCGCCGGAGTCCAGCGCCGCCCGGATCTGCCCGGCCCACGCGTCGAAGCGCCGGGTCCGCTCGGGCACCGTGCCCCGGTCGCAGAGGTCGTCGGTGAAGGACGCGAACGCGTACCCGGCCAGTGCGTGCGGCTGGAAGTGCGCGGGCGTCAGCAGCCGGACGGCGGCGTAGCCGGCCGGCTCCCTGCGCTGCATGAACTGCGCGACCTTCGTGTAGTCGGCGCGTGCCTCACCGCCCCGCACCCCAGCCGCGTCCATACAACGTCGCCACCCTCGCACGCAAACCCTCCGGCACCAGAACATCATGAGTAACAGACAAGACGCCGAGACTACCGGTGGCCGCACGCGGCCCCGCACCGGTGCCGAGAGAACGGACCACGGTGGTCAGCGGGTCTGGTATGTGCTGAGGGTGTGGACGATGTCTGCCGTCGCCGGGTAGAGGTCGCGGTAGAGGCCGTAGAGCTCCGTGTAGCGCGCGGCGGCGTCGGGCCTGGGGGTGATGGTCTCGCGTACCGGGTTCCAGGCGTCGGCCGTGGCGTCGCCGAGGAGCTGGGCGGCCAGCAGCGCGCCGCCGTAGCTCGCTCCGATGGAGGTGGTGCGTACCTCCTGCGCCCTGCCGGTGACGTCGGAGACGATCTGCGTCCAGAGCCGGCCCTGGGTGCCGCCGCCCACGGCCACGACCCGCCGGATGTCGCCGCCGACCGCCTCGATGGCCTCGATGTTGTGCCGTACGCCGTAGGCGGTGGCCTCCAGGGCCGCACGGTAGAGGTCGCCGCGGGTGTGCGAGAGGGTGAGGCCCGCGATGACGCCGCGCGCCCGCGGGTCCATGACCGGGGTGCGTTCGCCCGCGAAGAACGGCAGCATCAGCAGGCCGTTGGCGCCGGTACCGGACGCCTCGGCCGCCCGCAGCAGCTCGGCGTAGTCCGGTCCGCCGGTCAGCTCGCGCAGCCACGCGGTGACGGCGCCCGACGTGGCCATGCCGCCGGCGAGGTTGCGGGTGCCGGGCAGGGCGCCGACGGTGCTCCACAGGGCGGGCGCGGTCAGCAGACCGGGCACGGTGTGGACGAGAAACATCGTCGTGCCGTACATCAGCATCAGGTCGCCGGCGGTGTGCGCGCCGACGCTCAGCGCCTCGGCCCACGCGTCGACCGTGCCGGTGACGACCGGGATGCCGGCCGGCAGTCCGGTCAGCCGCGCGGCCTCCGCGGTGACGCTGCCGGCGGCCTCACCGGACCAGCGCAGCGGCGGGAGTTCCAGGTCCGGGCAGATCAGGCCGGCCCAGGGGGTGTACCAGGTGCGGGCGACGGTGTCGTAGAGCGGGGTGGTCTGGCTCGCGGAGTGGTGGTCCAGGACGTAGCCGCCGGTGAGGTTGCGGACCAGCCAGGAGCTGGGCATGTAGAGGCGGCGGGCGCGGGCGAACACGTCCGGCTCCTCGTCCGCGACCCAGGCGATCTTCGCACCGGCCGCCTGGCTGCTGAGGCCTGAACCGCAGCGTGCCCTGATGGCCTCGGGGCCGAGACGGTCTTCGAGGCGGGTGATCTGCTCGGTGGCGCGGGTGTCGACGCCGTAGAGGATCGCCGGCCGCAGCGGTACGTCGTCGGCGTCGGTGAGCAGGACGCACGGGCCCATGCCGCTGACGCCGACGGCATCGACCTCGACGGCGCCGTCCTCGGTCAGCTCACGGGCGAGCGAGACGAACTCCGCCCACCAGACGGTGGCGTCCATCTCGACGTGGCCGGGCGCCGGCCGGTCGACGACGTGCTCGCGTACCGCCGAGCGGAGCAGTGTGCCGTCCGGCCCGACCAGGACGCCCTTGCTGCTGGAGGTGCCGACGTCGACACCGATCACCGCGTTGAGTGCCATGGGCACACGTTCGCAGACACCGCCCGGCGGCGCCCCGGCCGGGGACGGTCTCAGACGTGGACGGCGGGCGCGCCCTCCGTGCGACCGGCCCCTTCCCCGTCCTCCGCCGGCACGCGCTTGATGGCGAGGGCGGCCCCCATGGCGAGGACGAGCGCGCCGAGCGCGGCCACGAACGCACCGGTGTAGAGGGCTGAGCCGCTCGCGCCGCCGGTACCGGCCGCGGTGATCAGCCCGGAGGCGAGTGCGGTGCCGAGGGAGGCGCCGATGCCGAAGCAGGCGCCGGTCAGGCCGGTGAGGGCGCCCTGCTGGTCCTTGGGTGCGGAGACGACGGCGAGCCCGTTGAGCGCCGTGATGCTGATGCCGTTGTACGTGAGGCCCAGCACGGTGAGCGCGGCGAAGAGCGCCCAGGGCTCGGTCCGGAACGGCACGGCGACGGCGAAGGCGAGCAGCGAGCCGGCCGAGCCGGCGAGGGCGACGCGGCGCCAGCCGACGCGGGGTCCGAAGTAGCCCGCGAGCGGGGCGCCGAGCACGCCGATCGCCGCGGCGGGGGTCGCGTACAGCAGTGCCGAGCGGGTCGCGGAGAGGCCGTAACCGGCGTGCGGGTCCTGGGTGAAGAGCGGGATCGTCAGGGCGAGCGCCCCGAACGCGCCCGCGAGGGTGAGGGTCACGGTCAGCAGCAGCGGCCAGGCCCGGCGCGAGGCGAGCAGGCGGATGTCGATCACGGGGGTGGTGCGGGCGGCCGGGCGGGAACCGGAGCCGGTGCCGGTGCCGGTGGCCGGGCGGGAGCCGGTACCGCCGGTGGCCGGGCCGGACGCTTCGTGGGGGTCCGGGGTGCCGGTGCCGCCCGAGCGGGCCCGCTGGACGAGGACGAAGGCCGTCAGCGCAGCCAGGCCGCCGAGTACGCAGCCGAGCGTGGCCGCCGAGGTCCAGCCCCAGCCGGCACCCTGCGCCAGACCGATGAGCACTCCGGACAGGCCCAGGGCCAGGAGCGTCGCGCCCAGCCAGTCCATGGCGCCCGCGGCCTTCGGCGCCACGGCCGGTACGTACCGGGCCACGGCCGCGGTGCCCACGACCGACAGCAGCAGGCCGCCGAGGAAGATGGCGCGGAAGCCGACCGTGTCGGCGAGCCGGCCGCCCACGATCGCGTCGATTCCCGCGAAACCGCCGTTGACGGCGCTGATGATGCCGGCGGCGCGGCCGAAGGCGGCGGGCGGGAGCAGGTCGTTGAGGGTGAGGAAGGCGAGCGAGAACATCGCGGCCGACACGCCCTGGAGGATGCGTCCGGCGAGGTAGACGGTGATGTCGGGGGCGAGGGCGCAGGCGAGGTTGCCGAGGATCAGCAGCGCGCCGCACAGCAGCATGACGGGCTTGCGGCCGCGGTAGTCGCTCAGCCGCGCCATGGTGACCTGCCCGACGGCGGCGAGCAGGAAGAACAGCGTCTGCGACAGGCCGACGAGGCTGCTGCTGGTGTCCAGGCGGCGGGCGACGTCGGGCAGCGCCGGGCTGAGCATCGTCGCGTTGATCTGGTACCCGAGTACGGCCAGCACCAGCGAGGGCAGCAGGAATCGTGGGGTGGCGGGCGGCGCGGTACGAGTGCGCTCAGGGCTCTTGATGGGCATGACGGCTCCTGGGCTGAGGGAGGGACGGCCTGAGAGGGGGGACGGCCTGAGAGGGAGGCGGCCTGAGAGGGAGGACGGCGTGCGGACGCGTCGGACCGGCGCGGCCGGATCACGGCTCGCTGCTCGGGGGCCCGTCACGCACGGGTGCGCGGCGGCGACGCTCTCGGCGTCACATGGCGTCGTCGACGCTCGTTCGGCGTCACTTGTCAGACAGGAACGCGTCGTAGGCTCTGGTCTACCCGCGTAGCCTCAGGGGTGTCAAGAGTTCACTCGCAGATCACCGCAGGCTCCCGTGCGGACCACCACCGGCTCCCGTGCAGATCACCACTGACTCCCGTGCGGATCACCGCACCCCCTGCGCGCCACGAGCGGCCGCTCCCCGCGGTGCGAAACTGGTGGCCGCGCGCTGCCGCGAGCGCGCGGCAGGCCCCCTTCGCAGGGTGACGTCGGACCGCGGCCCAGGGAGATGAACATGGCCGGCAGACAGCCCGCACCGCCTCAACGGCGGCCGGTCGTCGTGCTGTACGAGCGGATGATCGAGGCCATCCGGGACGGCACCTACCCGCCGGGCTCCACCCTGCCGACCGAACCGCGGCTCGCCGCCGAGCTGGGCGTGAGCCGGCCGGCGCTGCGCGAGGCGCTGATCCTGCTCCAGGAGGACGGCGCGATCACCGTACGGCGCGGGGTGGGCCGTACGGTCAGCCCGCACCTCCCGCCGCGCGGCTTCGAGTACCTCAAGCCGGTGGAGCAGCTGCTCAGCGAGGGCCGGCAGGTACGGGCCTCGGCCCTGGCCCGCGCGTACGAGGAGCCGACCGACTTCTCCACCCAGCACCTGCTGCTGCCGGGCACCAGCCGGGTGCGCTTCTGGGAGAGCCTGATCGAGGTCGGCGGGCTGCCGGCCTGTCTGACCCAGGAGTGGGCGGCCCGGGACGAGACGCTGGCCGAGCTGCTGCCGGACGCCGCGGCCGCGTTCGACGGGCCCGCCTCGGCGACGTCGTCCATGCTGCGACTGCTCCTGGAGGCGGGGCGTGAACTGCCGCTGACGGGCAGCAGCACCATCGTGGCGACCACGCTCGGCCGTCAGCGCGGCGAACAGCTCGGCCGCCCCGCGGACTCCCCCGCCGTCCTGGTCACCCAGGTCGTACGGCTGGACCGCACACCGCTGCTCGCGGCCAAGCACATGCTCCCGCCGGGCGCACCGGCCCTCCCGGTGTGGCAGGCACGCTGACAGCGACTCCCCGCGGCTTCCCGGGTGCGGGCGGGGCCGATCGTCCATGAGAGCGGTCACCCCCGCTCATGAGACGCGGTCGCCCGCACTCAGGAAGCCGTGTCATACTCCGGCCCCATGACGCTGTCTGACAAGTACACCCCGCCCACCGGCGCGCTTCCCCACGCGCCGAACGCTCCCGCCCTGCCCGAGGACCTGGTCCGCCAGGCGCCCAAGGTGCTGCTCCACGACCACCTCGACGGCGGCCTGCGCCCGGCGACCGTCGTGGAACTGGCCGAGGAGGCCGGCTACGGCGCGCTGCCCACCACCGACCCCGCCGCGCTGGGCGAGTGGTTCCGCGACGCCGCCGACTCCGGCTCGCTGGAGCGCTACCTGGAGACGTTCGCGCACACCTGCGCCGTGATGCAGACCGCCCCCGCGCTCTTCCGCATCGCCGCCGAGTGCGCCGAGGACCTGGCCGCCGACGGCGTGGTCTACGCCGAGGTGCGCTTCGCCCCCGAGCAGCACCTCGCCGCCGGCCTCACCCTCGACGAGGTCGTCGACGCGGTCAACGCCGGCTTCCGCGAGGGCGAGCGCCGGGCCGCGGCCGCCGGCCGCCGGATTCGCGTCGGTACGCTGCTGTGCGCCATGCGGCACGCCGACCGCGCGCTGGAGATCGCGCAGCTCGCCGTCGCCCACCGCGACCGCGGCGTGGCCGGCTTCGACATCGCGGGCGGCGAGATCGGCAACCCGGCGAGCCGCCACGCCGAAGCCTTCGACCACCTCCGCAGCGAGGGCGCCCGGGTGACCGTGCACGCCGGTGAGGCCGTGGGCATGGAGTCCATCCGGGAGGCGGTGCTGCGCTGCGGCGCCCACCGCATCGGCCACGGCGTCCGCATCACCGACGACATCGAGATCGCCGCCGACGGCTCGGTACGCCTCGGCCGCCTCGCCTCCTACGTACGCGACATGCGGATCGCCCTGGAGGTCTGCCCCACCTCCAACCTCCAGACCGGCGCCGCGTCGAGCTACCCGGGCCACCCCATCGACCTGCTGCGCAGGCTCGGCTTCCGGGTCTGCCTCAACACCGACAACCGCCTGGTCAGCGGCACCACGATGACGCAGGAGTTCCAGCACCTGGCCACCGCGTTCGGCTACGGCCCGGCGGAGCTGGAGGAGTTCACCGTCAACGCGGCCAAGGCCGCCTTCCTCCCCTTCGACGAGCGCACCGCCCTCGTCGACGAGGTCATCCGCCCCGGCTACGCCCGGCTGCGCTCCCGCTCCCTGGGCCACGTACCGGTACGCGGCGCGGCCGCGGCCTGACGCGGAACGGGGCCTGACGCGGAACGGGGCCGGGCCGGCCGGAAGATCACCCTTCCGGCCGGCCCGGCCCCGCGTACGCCACACGAGCCGGGCTACTTCTTGAACCCGTAGTCCATCAGCTTCTTCGCGTCCGCGGTGCGGTTGGCCACCGAGGAGGACGCGAGGACGGTGCCGATGACCGTCTTGCCGCTGCGGGTGGCGGCGAAGACCAGGCAGTACTTGGCCTCCGGGCCCGAACCGGTCTTGACGCCGATGGTGCCGGAGTAGCTGCCGAGCAGGTTGTTGGTGTTCGACCACGACATGTAGCGGTACCCGCCGTTCTTCGTCGTGACCTTCTGCTTGGTGGACTTCGTCTTCACGACCGTACGGAACGTGGAGTACTTCATCGCACTGCTGGCCAGCTTCGTCAGGTCACGCGGCGTCGAGTAGTTCGCGCCGCGCCCGATGCCGTCGAACGAGTCGAAGTGGGTGTTCTTCAGCCCGAGGCTCTTGGCCGTGGTGTTCATCTTGCCGATGAAGGACTTCACCCGCGCGGACCGGGTGGACCCGGTGCCGAACTTGTCGGCGAGCGCGTACGCGGCGTCGCATCCGGAGGGAAGCATCAGCCCGTACAGCAGCTGGCGGACCGTGACCTTGTCACCGACGATCAGCCGGGCCGACGAGGCCCAGTTGTTGTCGACGATGTAGTCGCTGTACGCCTTCTGGATCGTGACCTTGGAGTCCAGGTTCAGGTTCTTCTGCGCGAGCACCACCCGGGCGGTCATGATCTTGGTGGTGGACCCGGTGGACAGCCGGGTGTCGGCGGCCTTGGTGAAGAGACTCTTCCCCGTGCCGTTGTTCATCACGAACCCGCCCTTGGCGGTGATCGTGGGCGCCTTGGGCGTGGCGGCCTGCGCCGGGGCCGCGAACGCCCCGGCGGTCAGGACCGCACCCGCGGTCACCAGGACCGCGGACGCACGACGCATGCCATTGATGCCGTTTTTCAAATCGAGTACCTCATTACCCCTGCCGTGCGGTCACATGAGAGTGCCGCTCACCCTTGAGACGCACGAACCGCACCGATGGATGCACTCCCCGCAGCCCCTCACCCCTCGCACACCAGTCGGTCAACCGTGGTACCGCGGCCGTGGCTGATTGCGAGCGACGTGCCGTACAAGGCAGGCTTGCGCCATGTCCTACGTGCGGCTTGAAGCCTGGATCGGGGGTGCATGGCTGGAGGTGAACTGCGTGAGCGTCACCGTCATGGACTCTGCGCTCACCTTGTCATTCGAACGCCAGCGAACCGAATCCGGCTACCAGGAGCTCATCTGGGAGCCCCTGGAGAGGTTCCTCAAGGAGTACCGCGACGAACCGCTCGTCGTCGTGCCCCGCGGTCAGGACCTCCCCGCCATGTACGGCCCCGGCGCCGCCGGCCCCTTCCGCCTCGCCAAGATCTCCGACTGACCGCGGAAAGCACGCGGGGCCGCGCGGACGCGCCGGTGCCGCCGGCCGGTCAGCGGGTGTCCGTCAGGCCTCCGGTCACCGCGATCACCTCACCGACGGTGAAGCTGGAGTCGGCGTCGGAGGCCAGGTACACATAGGCGGGCGCCACCTCTTCGGGCTGGGCGACCCGCCCCATGGGGGCCGAGCTGCCCAGGTTGGTGAGGTAGTCGTCCGGCCAGCGCTGCCCGGCGAGGTTGAGCACCGTCCAGGTCGGACCGGGCGAGACGACGTTGGCACGTACCCCGCGCTGGGCCAGGTGCGGGGCGATGGACTTGGTGAACGTGACCATGGCCGACTTGGAAGCGGCGTAGTCCATCATGATCTCGCTGCCCTTCAGGCCCTCCTCGGAGGCGGTGGCGATGATGGCGTCACCGTGCGAGAGGTGCGGCAGCGCGGCCATGATCAGGTGGAAGTGCGCGTACACGTTGGTCTTGAAGACCCGGTCGAAGTCCTCCGCGGTCAGGTCCTCCAGCTCGTTCTGGCTGTTGAGGTAGGCCGCGTTGCTCACCAGGATGTTCAGCCGGCCGAACTCCCGTACGGTGCGGTCGACGGCCTCGGCGCAGAAGTCGGCGTCGCACAGGTCACCGGAGAGCAGGAGACAGCGTCGGCCCTCGTCCTCGACGGCCTCGCGGGTCTCCTCGGCATCCGGCTGCTCCTCCGGCAGGTAGACGATCGCGACGTCCGCGCCCTCCCGCGCGTAGAGGACGGCGACCGACCTGCCGATGCCCGAGTCACCACCGGTGATCAGGGCCACGCGCCCGGCCAGGCGGTCGGACGCCCGGTACTTGGGGGCCAGGTAGCGGGGCCGGGTCTCCATGTCCGCCTCGAGCCCCGGGCGCTGCTGGCGCTGGAACCGGTAGGGCGGGCGGATCTCGGCCTCCTCCTGCGGCATCCGGTCGTTCCGGCTGGTGCGGCCGCTGTCCGTGGGCACTGGTGTCGCCTCCTGGCACTGGACGGGATATCCGACGATGAAATGCGGTTGGTCCGCATTGTCCACCGCGTGCCCGCCCATAACCCGCAGAAACGGAACGCTTCCCGCACCCGCCCTACGACCGAGCACGGCAGACCCCCCGAAGCCCCGCGCAGCACACCCCTCCACCACCCGCCCCCACCTGCGCCTTCACGCCACTCCACCGGCTCCCTCCCGCACCGCACGCCCGCCACGCACCCGCCGGGAGGCTCGGCCGAACCAGTGAAGCCCGTCATCCCCTGCGACGGCCACCACTCCCGCGATGTCACCAAGCCGATGCTGTTCGTGATCCCATACGAACTGGGCATGGCCGACGGCACCGCGAACGGTGTATTCGGTCCCGGCTCGGACCAGTCCCGTAAGGACGGCGTGCGACGGTGTCACGATGATCACTCCACCGCGCGCCCAAGCGCTGAAGAACGCGGGCTACAAGTACATCGGCCGGTACCTCTACAGCCCGTCGAGTACGAGCCTGCCGGAAAAGCGGATTCAGCCAGGTGAGCTCGCCACCATCAAGGAGTACGGGCTGCGCCGCTTCCCGATCTTCCAGACACGGAGTCGGTCGGCGCACTTCAGCTACCACCAGGGGACCAACGACGCGTTCAGGGCAATCGAGTGGGCTCGGTACCACGGTTCCAAGGCCGGCACGATCATCTATTTCGCGGTTGACCACGACGCGACGGACGGCGAGGTCACGAGTTACATCGTTCCGCACCTCCGCGGGGTGATGCGCACGACAGGGGAGAACTCGGCTACGGCGTGGGCGTATACGGTCCGCGCGACGTGTGTCGGCGGGTCGCGGAGGCCGGGTACGCCACGGCAAGCTTTGTATCGGACATGTCCAGTGGTTTCTCCGGAAACCTCGGCTGTCCGATGCCGACGAACTGGGCCTTCGACCAGATCGCCACTGTCACCGTCGGCCCGGGTGACGGCGCGATCGGAATCGACAACAACATCGCCTCGGGCCGGGACACCGGTCAGGGCGACTTCGATGCCGACTCCTGCACGGAAGGCCTGGACGTCGACCTGGACAAGACCTCGTACCGCGACGCGATGCTGAAGGACGTCCAGAACTATCTGACGTCGATCGGTGTCCCGGAAACCGGTGGCGACGGCTGGACCGACAGCGACTGGGCCACGCCGGGCGGTATCTCCACCACCAAGGCGTACGACCTCGTGTTGAGCACCGACTGGTTGTTCACGTCGCCGGCACGGCAACTCGAACTGCGCACTCAATGGAACACCGTTGAACAGCGCTGAGCAGCGCTGAGCAGCGGACGGTGTGGGACGACCTCCAGGACACGACCTACACCATCCGGTCGGTCGCCTACCTGACCATTTGCCACGCCCAAGAACTACGACCGGCTGTCACGCGCCAAATGATTCCGATCACGAGCGTGGACACTGGACGCATGTGGAAGCAATGGTCGGCGGCCATGGGCGTGCACCTGGTGCTAGGAATTCCTGGTGTCGTACCGGTATGGCTGCTGTGGTATCTCGCCGTGAATTGGCCACTTGCGGCGATGGGCCGGACCACGCAGGAACCAACGGAGAACGACGGCGTGCTGCCGTGGCTGATGGTCGCCGTACCGGTACTGGCGCTGTTCGCCCTGGTGTGGTGGCTCGCCGACCGCTCCGTGCGGCGCAGCACAGCGCTGCCCGCCCGCCTGTACCGGCCGGTGAGTGTGCTGGTGACCCTTGTGCCGTCGTTCGTGCTCATGGCTGTCCTCTGAGGAAGGATGGTGTGCAGAACGAAATGACGAAGCGGGCCGTGGTGAAGGGGACCGCCGTGATCGGTGCGGCGACCGCCGCGGGCTCCTTCATGCCGGGTACCGCCTCGGCTGCTTCGAAGGCCACGACCAAGAAGCTCCCGACGTCGGCGAACGGGTGGCCGATCGAGCGGGAAGCGCGCCACGTCTCGACGGTGTGGTCGCGCCCCGTAGCCGGCAGGGGGCTCGATGTCGAGGTGCGCATCGGGGATGTGGAGGCAATCCTCGTGCACGTGATCCGCCGCTTCCACTACGAAGTCCAGAAGGTACCGCGGGTCGACCTGGCCAGGTGACGCGCAGATCGGCGAGTCCGTGCGGGCTTGCCGGAGTCGAACCTCGCTTCCGGTACTGCGGTGCAGACCAGGCCGGGCGCGAGCGCGAAAAGAGGCTTCTTCCCCGCGCAGGAGGTGGTGCTGCGGGACATCCTCGCCGACTGTGAGGGTGTCGTTCGTTGGGGTGGTGACGACACGAAGGTGAACGTATCGCTGTTCTACATCGACTGCGGTCCGCACGATGAGCGGGTCGGAAAGCTCGCCGACAAGCTCCGTGCCCAGGAAGCGACACCTGGCGAAGGAGCCGGCGTGAACGTCGATGTCCGGGCCCCGTCCCGCCGAAACCGCGCGGACCGCTTGGCCCGCGCGCAACGTTCCGCCTGACTCACCACGAACCGAGCCGCCTTGGCCCCTGTGTGCGGCGGCCGGCTCGCCGCACACAGAGCGATAGTGAACGGCTCGGGCACCGGTCGATCAAGATCACGGTCGACCGCTGCGGTCCCTCACCGGCTACGCGCAGATCCCCAGCTCCTGCAGCGCCCGCTTCTGCGGCCCCGTGGGACAGGCCGGGAAGTAGAGGTAGCAGACGCCGCCGGTGCCGGACTTCACCGCGCCGCTCGCGTCCTTGCGCTTGGTGCGGAGCCAGATGTTCTCCCACTGGCGGCGGTTGTAGACGCGGCGGACGGCGGCGTTGGTGGGGGAGTTCGGGTCGTTGGCGATGATGTCGCCGGACCGGGTGAAGCCGATGACCGTCATCAGGTGGCCTGCCGTGCCGTAGCCCGCGCCGTCCAGTTCCGAGGCGATGAAGGACTGGGAGGTGATGACGGGGATGCCGACGTGGATGAGCTTCTCGACGTCGGTGAGGGAGTGCAGGCGGGTCACGACGCCCTGGAGGTCGTGGTACGTCGCGGCGTAGGCGGCGTTGAAGGGCCAGTTGCCGCAGCCCTTGTACTGGTAGTCGAAGGTGTAGCGGGCGGCGTGGCAGACCTGGGGGTCCGCGTAGTCGGGGTTGACCCAGGCCAGGTCCTCGGGGGTGGGGCGGCGGCCCCAGTACTCGATGATCATCTGGGAGGAGGTGGGGCTGCACCAGGCCTCTCCCCCGTTGTCGTACTCGGGGTACTGGCCCTTGTGGATCTCCTGGGAGTAGCGCGGGACCGGGAGTTCCCGGCCCCTGGCGATGCCCGGCTTGGAGGCCGGGACGGTGAAGCGGTCGGGGATGTCGGAACCCATGGCTCCCACACGCCACACCGTGGGGGTGAGCTGCGTACCGGGCTTGCGGTAGAGGGTGACGCGGAGTTCGTACGAGACCAGGCGCAGGCCGCTCGCCGGGGAGTCGATGGAGAGGGTGTCGGTGTAGACCGTGCTCTTGTCGTCGGTCTGGTCGTCGACGGACGTACGGCGGATGTCCTGGTCGCCCGCGGCCCAGCGGCCCATGACGTACCACGGGGTACGGGACTTGTCCGAGTACATGCCGCGCAGCTCGACGGCGATCCAGGTGCCGGCGGGGGTGTGGGTGTTCCAGGACGCGATGAGCTCGGTGGCCGGCACCTTGAGCTCGTGCACCGGGGAGGTCCAGGTGGCGTACTCCCAGGTGGAGGTCTTGTTCAGGTGCGGGTCGCGGTAGTCGGTGGTGCCGATCGGGACCGCGATCTGTACGCCGGGGCGCGAGCCGGGCTCGATGCGGGTGCCGTGCCCCGAGCCGGCGAGCCAGTCGGCGACGGTGGTCCAGCCGTGGTAGTCCACGAGCGAACCTGCGTGCGGGTGCGCGGCGGTGCCGGACCCGTGCGGGTCGGGTGTTCCGGAGCGGCCGGCGGCGAGGGCGGGCAGGGGGGTCGCGGCGCCGGCGGCGACGGCGAGGGCGGCGGCCAGGACGGTGCGGCGGGGAGCGTATCTGGTCATGGGCTTCAGGTCCCCCAGTCGGGTGCGGGATGAGCGTCACGGCAGTCGTGGCCTAACTATCACCGCACGGGACGCGTTCGGCCAGCGGTTCGACGCGCGTCGCGCGTCGAATATTGGTGTGGACCAGTGTCGTACGCTGGCCGGATGGAAGCTGCCGCCGATCACGGTCTCGACGTGCTCGCCGCGCGTCTGCGCGCGCTGCCCCCCTCGTGCGGTCCGGTACGGCTGGTGGCCGTGGACGGGCACGCGGGGTCGGGGAAGAGCACGTTCGCGGGGCGGCTGGCGGCGGCGTGCGGGGAAGCCGCGGTGGCGTGCGGGGAAGCGGCGGTGGCCGCGTCGCCACGGGACGGCGACCCCGCCACCCCACAGGACGGCGACCCCGCCACCCCACAGGACGGCGACCCCGCGACCCCACAGAGCGGCGGCCCCGCCACCGCCGCGCCCGTCATCCACCTCGACGACCTGGCGACTCACGAGGAGCTTTTCGCGTGGGACCGACGGCTGCGGGAACAGGTGATCGATCCGTTCTCCGAAGGGCGGAGCGCGCGGTACGGCGTGTACGACTGGGTGCGCCAGCGCTTCGTGCGGGAGTGCGCGCTGGCGCCCGCCCCGGTCGTCCTTCTGGAAGGCGTCGGCGCCGGCCGCAGCGCGCTCCGCCCGTATCTGGCCTGCCTGCTGTGGATGGAGCTGCCCGACGAGGCCGCCTGGACACGGGGGCGGCGGCGGGACGGGCCGGAGCTCGCCGCCTTCTGGGATGGCTGGATTCCGGCCGAGCGCGCGCACTTCGCGGCCGATCCTTCCCGCCCGTACGCGGACCTGCTGGTGTCCCAGGTACGGGAGGGGTACGAGTGGCACACGAGGCCGGTGGACGCGCGTTGACTCCCCCATTCCTTCACGCTCGGTGACGGGCTGCGGCCGACGCGCGGAAGCGGGCCGACAGGCTCCCGCCGAGTGCCTCAACTCGGCTTGACCTGGGGGCCGTAGAGGACTTACGTTCTCAATGTGCGGTTCCGACGGACCGCCCACAGACGCGAAGCCCCCGGTTGTTCCCCCGTGATCGGGGGCTTCGTCCTGTGCTCATTCCCCGATTCCCGCGCTTCGCGCCGCATCCCCCTCACCCTCGGTCACCGGCCCCTTCGCGCCGCCGAGTCCCAGCTTCCCCCCTGCGCCCCTCTTCGGCAGGCGTCCGCAGCGCAGGTACGATGCCAGTTCGTGCCACCCGAGGACACGGGCCGACGGGCGCGCGACGGCGTGCAGATCCCGTCCACAGCACGCTGCTTCGATCACGCTGCTGCCGGGTAGCCACCTGGCGGGCACGGTGCGGGGATCTTTTGTGGGGGACAGGATGGATTGTGGCGCGCAGAGCACGGTGGCCCCTGCCGAACTCGCCTGGCTGCGCGCGGTCGACGCGTACACCATGGGCGCGTACGCGCAGGCCGAGGAGGAGTTCCGCGCCGCGGTGCGGATCGACCCCTCGATGGCGGACGCCTGGCTCGGGCTGCACGCGCTGCGCGCGGACACCACCACGGCACTGCTGCGCATGTACCGGCACCGCGAGCGCTTCGGCGAGCAGCGCGCCCGGCACCGCCGCACCCTCAACTCCTGGTACTGGCTGGGCTGGTGGGTGCAGCCGGTGCTGGAGACCGGCCGTGACCTGCTCCTCGCGCACGCCTCGCACTGGCTGGACGGCCGGCACGTCGCCGAGCTGGACCAGGCGCTGGCCGGCTGTCCGCCGGTCGACACCGATCCGCAGGTACGTTTCCTGCACGCCTGCCGCGCGTACCTGGTCAAGGACTGGGAGCAGCTCGTCCGGCACACCGAGCCGCTGATCGACGACCCGCTGCTGGGCATCGAGTCGGGGCTGTTCGGCGGCATGGCGCGGGTCAGGCTGGAGATGTACGGGCAGGCCGAGCCGCTGCTGTCGGCCGCGCTGATGCGGTGCCGCAGCGAGCAGCCGCAGCGCAAGGAGCTGCGGTACTGGCTGGCGCGGGCGCACGAGGGCACGGGCCGCAGCGCCGCGGCCCTCCCCCTGTATCGCGCCGTTCACCGCGTGGATCCGGCCTTCATGGACACCGCTGCCCGGCTCGCGGCCATCGCCGAGTGCGACGGACTGGAGGAGGGCGGCGACCTGGCCACGGTGCCGGCCGGGCTCGGTCAGGAGAACGGCGCGGATCTGGATCCGCTGGCGCCGCTGGACCCGGTGGACGGCCGGGAGCTGCTGTCGGCGGCCGAGCCGGAGGGCCCGGACGAGGACCTGCTCGGCACGCCGGTCGCCGACGTCCCGGGGCCGGCCCGCTTCAAGGGCGTGCCGGAGCCGCGCGGCGCCGATCAGCTGCCGGCCGGGCCCGCCGACCCCGTCCTGCTGGAGCAGGCGCTCCAGGAGCTGGAGCGGATGGTCGGCCTGGAGCCGGTGAAGCGGCAGGTACGGGCGCTGTCGGCGCAGCTGCGGATGGCGCGGCTGCGGGCCGGGCAGGGGCTGCCCGTCCAGCCGCCCAAGCGGCACTTCGTCTTCTCCGGCCCCTCGGGGACGGGCAAGACGACCGTGGCCCGGATACTCGGGCGGGTCTTCTACGCGCTGGGGCTGCTCGGCGGCGACCATCTCGTGGAGGCCCAACGCGCCGACCTGGTGGGCGAGTTCCTCGGCCAGACGGCGGTGAAGGCGAACGAGCTGATCGACTCGGCGCTGGGCGGCGTGCTCTTCGTCGACGAGGCGTACTCCCTCTCCAACTCCGGTTACACCAAGGGCGACGCGTACGGCGACGAGGCGCTGCAGGTGCTGTTGAAGCGCGCGGAGGACAACCGCGACCGGCTGGTGGTGATCCTCGCCGGGTATCCGGAGGGCATGGACCGGCTGCTGGCCGCGAATCCGGGGCTCTCCTCGCGCTTCACCACCCGGGTGGACTTCCCCAGTTACCGGCCGCTGGAGCTGACGGCCATCGGCGAGGTGCTGGCCGCGGACAACGGCGACCGCTGGGACGAGGAGTCGCTGGACGAGCTGCGCAGCATCGCCGGGCACGTCGTGGACCAGGGCTGGATCGACGAGCTGGGCAACGGCCGCTTCCTGCGCACGCTGTACGAGAAGAGCTGCGCGTACCGGGATCTGCGGCTGTCGACGTGGTCGGGCACGCCGAGCCGGGAAGATCTTTCGACGCTGCGGCTGCCGGATCTGATGCAGGCGTACGGCGAGGTGCTGTCGGGCCGGGGCCCGGCCCCGGACCTGGGCCCCTGACGGAGAACGGGCCCGGCCGTCGTGCCGGGCCCGCGTTCCGTTGCGCGGCTCTCAGCCCGCCATCGCCCGCTCCCCCGGCTGTACGTCCCCGGGCCGCAGGTCGGCGGCGGCGCGCGGCTCGACGATCCGGGCCGGTTCCGCCGTGTCGCGGTGGGCGGGGTCGCGCACCTCGCCGACCAGCTTCTCCAGCACGTCCTCCAGCGCGACCAGGCCGAGCACCCGGTTCGTGCCGTCGGAGACCGCCGCGAGGTGCGAGGCGGCCCGGCGCATCGCCGTCAGCGCGTCGTCCAGCGGCAGCTCGGCGCGCAGCGTGGTCATCGGGTGCCAGATGTGCTGCGGCACCGCGCGGTCCCGCTCCTCCAGGTCCAGTACGTCCTTGACGTGCAGATAGCCCATGTACGCACCGCCGGGCGCGCACACCGGGAAGCGGGAGAAGCCCGTCTTCACGGTCAGCTCCTCGACCTGCCGGGGCGTGACGGCCGGGTCGACGGTGACCAGGGCCACCCGGTCGATCAGTACGTCGGTGACCGGGCGGCGGCCCAGTTCCAGCGCGTCGGAGAGGCGTTCCTGCTCCCCCGGGTCCAGCAGCCCGGCCTGCCCCGCGTCGGCCACGAGGTGGGTGAGCTGCTCGGTGGTGAAGACCGCCTCGACCTCGTCCTTGGGCTCCACGCGGAAGAGCCGCAGGATGCCCCGGGCGCAGGCGCCCAGCAGCGCGGTGACCGGCCGGCACATTCGGGCGAAGACGACCAGGCCCGGGCTGAACCACAGGGCGGTCTTCTCCGGCGCGGCCATCGCGAGGTTCTTCGGCACCATCTCGCCGATGACCAGGTGGAGGAAGACCACGAGGGCGAGGGCGATGGTGTAGCCGAGCGGGTGGATCAGCGCCTCGGGGAGGTGCACGGCGTGGAAGAGCGGCTCCAGCAGCCGGGCGACGGTCGGCTCGGCGACCGCGCCCAGCGTCAGCGAGCAGACGGTGATGCCGAACTGCGCGGCGGCCATCATCTGCGGGAGGTTCTCCAGCCCGTACAGCACCCGCTTCGCGCGCTTGGAGCCCTCCGAGGCGAGCGGTTCGATCTGGCTGCGGCGTACGGAGACCAGCGCGAACTCCGCGCCGACGAAGAAGCCGTTGGCGAGCACGAGGAGGGCGGCGAAGAACAGCTGCAGTGCGCTCATCGGGCACCTGCCGTCTCGCCGGCCTGCACGGCGACGGCGGGCTGCGCCGTCCCGGTCCGTATCAGGCGCACCCGGTCGGCACGGTGGTGCGCGACCAGCCGCACCCGCAGCCGCCAGCCGTCCAGTTCGGCGACGTCCCCCGAGGCGGGGATGCGGCCGAGCATGTGGGCGACCAGTCCGGCCACGGTCTCGTACGGGCCGTCCGGCGCGGTCAGTCCGATCCTGCGGAGGGTGTCGACGCGGCAGCCGCCGTCGGCGTCCCAGGCGGGGTGGCCGTCCTCGGCGGGCGCGAGTACCAGTTCCGGCAGGTCCACGTGGTCGTGCTCGTCGCGGACCTCGCCGACCAGCTCTTCGATGATGTCCTCCAGGGTCACCACGCCGGCCGTGCCGCCGTACTCGTCGACGACCACGGCGATCGGCTGTTCGCTGCGCAGCCGCTCCAGCAGCGGCTGCACCGGCAGGCTCTCCGGCACCAGCAGCGGCGGGACCGTCATCCGGCCGACGGGGGTACGCAGGCGTTCCTCGGCGGGCACGGCGAGCGCGTCCTTGAGGTGGACCATGCCGACGACCTCGTCGATGCGGGTGTGGTAGACGGGGAAGCGGGACAGGCCGGTGGCGCGGGTGAGGTTCAGGACGTCCTCGGCGGTCGCGGAGGACTGCAGCGCGGAGACCCGTACCCGCGGGGTCATCACGTTCTCCGCGGTCAGCTCGCCGAGCGAGAGGGTCCGTACGAACAGGTCGGCGGTGTCCTGCTCGATGGCGCCGGCCTGTGCGGAGTGCCGGGCCAGCGAGACCAGTTCGCCGGGGGTACGGGCCGAGGCCAACTCGTCGGTGGGCTCGACGCCGAGGGACCGTACGAGACGGTTGGCCACGGTGTTGAGCAGCGCGATGACCGGCCGGAAGAAGCGCGAGAAGGCGTTCTGCGGCCCGGCGACGAAGCGGGCGACGGTGAGCGGCTTGGAGACCGCCCAGTTCTTCGGGACCAGCTCGCCGATCACCATCTGGACGGCGGAGGCCAGCAGCATGCCGATGACGACGGCGATGCCGGGCACCGCGCCGGCCGGCAGTCCCGTCCCGGCGAGCGGCCCGCCGAGCAGGTCGGCGAGGGCGGGCTCGGCGAGCATGCCGACCACCAGGGAGGTGATCGTGATGCCCAGCTGGGTGCCGGAGAGCTGGAAGGAGAGCTCGCGCAGCGCGGTGACGACCGTACGGGCGCGGCGGTCACCGGCTTCGGCGGCCCGTTCGGCCGCCGCTTTCTCCACTGTGACGAGGCCGAACTCCGCGGCCACGAAGAAGCCGTTCGCCAGGATCAGCACGAATGCCGCGGCGAGCAGCAGCAGGGGGTCCGTCATGCCGCCGCCTCCGTGGTGCTCGGGACGTCCGCGGTGTGGGGGCGGGGTCCGGGAGGGGCGGCGCAGGTACTACAGGACGATCCGTCCATTGCTGGAAGGAGTCACTCCTCGGGTCGCAGGGTCCCCGCGAGGGGGCGGGGCACGGCGTTGCCCCGGGCTACAGGGTAATCAGGCCGGGCGCGGCAAGGGGAGAGCGGACGGGCGTGCGGTACCCCGCACGCCGCGGTCCGTCCGGATCCGTACGGAGGGCGGCGGCCGCTCAGCCGGCGTGGTCGCCGCTGCCGTGCGTCTCGGCGAGGGCCCGCAGCGTACGGGCGTCCTGGACCGCCTGTTCCTTGGCGATGCCGGGCTGGATGCCCATCGCGGGCAGGCTGGTGCCGTCGGCGAGGTCGAGGTGGACCCAGGCGTCGCCGACCCGCAGATTCACCCGCAGGACCTCGGCCCAGGCCAGCTTCCGCTTGGTCGTGAGGTTGACGACCGTGATGCCGTGCTCGGTGGCGACGACCTTGGGCCGGGCGAGCAGCAGCAGGACGCCCAGCACGAGCAGGCCGGTGAACACGAAGCTGATCCGCTCGCCGCCGCTGAGGGCCGGCAGCAGGAACGCGATGACCGTCAGGGCCACCAGCTGGGCGATGCCCACGACGTACAGGACGGCGCGGGTGCGAGTGGGCCGGAAGGTCACCGGGAGGTCGGGCAGAGGCGCGGACACGTCGTCGTCTTCCGTGGCGGGGTGGCGGCGCGGGCCGTACGCCGGCCGTGCGGCGGTACGTACGGCCCGGCCGTGCGGATGGTCAGAGGCGGCAGGCGTGGATGCCGGTGGTCAGGATCGCGCGGGCACCGAGGGCGTACAGCTCGTCCATGATGCGCTGGGCGTCCTTGGAGGGGACCATCGAGCGGACCGCGACCCAGCCCTCGTGGTGCAGCGGGGAGACGGTCGGGGACTCCAGGCCCGGGGTGAGCGCGACGGCCTTCTCGACGTGCTCGACGCGGATGTCGTAGTCCATCATCACGTACCGGCGGGCCACCAGGACGCCCTGCATGCGGCGGAGGAACTGCTGCACCTTCGGGTCGTCGACGGGCGCGCCCTTGCCGCGGATGACGACGGCCTCGGACTTCAGGATCGGCTCGCCGATGATCTCCAGGCCGGCGTTGCGCAGGGTGGTGCCGGTCTCCACGACGTCGGCGATGATCTCGGCGACGCCGAGCTGGATGGCGGTCTCCACGGCACCGTCCAGGTGCACGACCGACGCGTCCACGCCGTTGTCGGCGAGGTGCTGCGTGACCAGACCGGAGAAGGAGGTCGCGACGGTCATGCCGCCGAACTCGCTGACGTCCTTGGCGGTGCCGGGCGTGGTGGCGTACCGGAAGGTCGAGCCGGCGAAGCCGAGCTGCATGATCTCCTCGGCCTTGGCACCGGAGTCCAGCAGCAGGTCACGGCCGGTGATGCCGATGTCGAGCTTGCCGGAGCCGACGTACACCGCGATGTCGCGGGGGCGGAGGAAGAAGAACTCGACCTCGTTCTCGGCGTCGACCAGGACCAGCTCCCTGCGGTCCTTGCGCTGGCGGTAGCCGGCCTCATGGAGCATCGCCGACGCAGGCTCGGACAGTGAACCCTTGTTCGGGACGGCGATGCGCAGCATGAGAGAGATTTCCTTTGCGGGAGGGAGAAACGGTGAGTGGAGAACTGATGTGATCAGAGGTGGGCGTAGACGTCGTCAAGGCTGATGCCCTTGGCGACCATCATCACCTGAAGGTGGTACAGGAGCTGGGAGATCTCCTCGGCGGCGGCGTCGTGCGACTCGTACTCCGCCGCCATCCACACCTCGGCGGCCTCTTCGACGACCTTCTTGCCGATCGCATGGACGCCGGACTGGACCAGCTCGGCGGTGCGGGAGGTGGCGGGGTCGCCGGTGGCGGCCTTCTGCTGGAGCTCGGCGAAGAGCTCCTCGAACGTCTTCTTGGACATGGTGCTACCCACCCTAGCGGTCGCCCGCCCCGCCCTAGCGCCAGGGTTCGGATACTGAACGGAGCGTGGCGGCGGTGGCGACGGCCGCGGTGACCGCCTCGTGGCCCTTGTCCTCGCTGGAGCCCTCAAGGCCCGCGCGGTCCAGCGCCTGCTGCTCGTCGTCGCAGGTCAGCACACCGAAGCCGATGGGCACGCCGGTGTCGACGGAGACCTGGGTCAGGCCCTGGGTGACGCCCTGGCAGACGTAGTCGAAGTGCGGCGTGCCGCCGCGGATGACCACGCCGAGCGCGACCACGGCGTCGTACCCGCGGTCCGCGAGCACCTTGGCGACCACCGGCAGCTCGAAGCTGCCCGGCACGCGGAGCAGGGTCGGCTCGTCGATGCCCAGCTCGGACAGGGCGCGCAGCGCGCCGTTCACCAGTCCGTCCATGACCTGGGTGTGCCACTGGGCCGCGATCACGGCCACCCGCAGGTCGCCACAGTTCTTCACGGACAGTTCGGGTGCGCCCTTGCCGCTCACGTTGCTCCTCGTGCTGCTTGCTGATGTATCGGGGGTACGGGGGTCTTACTGGCTGTTGCAGGCCGAGGCCCGGTCCGCCGGGTCCAGCCACGGCAGGTCGTGCCCCATCCGGTCCCGCTTGGTGCGCAGGTACCGCAGGTTGTGCTCGCCGGCCTGGACCGGCATCGGCTCCCGGCCGGTGATGTGCAGGCCGTACCCGGCCAGGGCCGCGGTCTTCTCCGGGTTGTTGGTCATCAGGCGCAGCGAGCGCACACCCAGGTCGGTGAGGATCTGGGCACCCGCTGCGTAGTCCCGGGCGTCGGCGGGCAGGCCCAGTTCCAGGTTGGCGTCCAGGGTGTCCCGGCCACGCTCCTGGAGCTCGTAGGCGCGCAGCTTGGACAGCAGCCCGATGCCGCGCCCCTCGTGGCCGCGCAGGTAGATGACCACGCCGCGGCCTGCCTCGCTGATGCGGCGCAGCGACTCCTGGAGCTGCGGGCCGCAGTCGCAGCGCAGCGAGTGGAAGATGTCGCCGGTCAGGCACTCGGAGTGGACCCGGACCAGGACGTCCTCGCCGTCGCCGAGGTCGCCCGCGACCAGCGCGACGTGCTCGACGCCGTCCACGGTGGAGCGGTAGCCGTGCGCGGTGAAGTCGCCGAAGGCGGTGGGCAGCCGCGTCGTGGCCTCGCGGCGGACGGTGGGCTCGGCACTGCGGCGGTAGGCGATCAGGTCCTCGATGGAGATGATCGCGAGACCGTGCTTGCGGGCGAACGGGATCAGCTCGGGCAGCCGCAGCATGGTGCCGTCCTCGCCGGCGATCTCCACGATCGCGGCGGCGGGGCGCAGCCCGGCGAGCCGGGCGAGGTCCACGCCGGCCTCGGTGTGGCCGTTGCGTACCAGGACACCGCCGGGCTTGGCGCGCAGCGGGAAGATGTGGCCCGGCCGTACGAAGTCGCCGGGCGCGGACTCGCCGGAGGCGAGCAGGCGCAGGGTGGTGGCGCGGTCGGCGGCGGAGATGCCGGTGGTGACGCCGTGCTCGCCGGTGGCGTCGACGGAGACGGTGAAGGCCGTCTGCATGGACTCGGTGTTGTGCTGGACCATCTGTGGGAGTTCGAGCCGGTCCAGCTCCGGGCCCTCCATGGGCGCGCAGATCAGGCCGCGGCACTCGCTCATCATGAAGGCGACGAGCTCGGGGGTGGCCTTCTCGGCGGCGAGGACGAGGTCGCCCTCGTTCTCGCGGCTCTCGTCGTCGACGACCACGACGGGGCGGCCCGCCGCGATGTCGGCGACGGCGCGCTCGACGGGGTCGAGGGTGAGGTCGGTCGCGTCGGGGCCTTCGTACCAGTTCTGCTGTGCGGTCATGCGGCCGCTCCTTCCAGGACGGGCTGCGGGCTCGTGCGGGAGCGCAGCCACCAGTCGCGCAGGCCCCACAGGACGAGACCGAGGTAGACGACGTAGACCAGGCCGGAGAAGGCCAGGCCGCTGCTGAAGGCCAGCGGGACGCCGACCACGTCGACCAGCAGCCAGGCGAACCAGAACTCCACGAGGCCGCGGGCCTGGGCCACCATCGCGGCGAGCGTGCCGACGAAGATGTAGGCGTCCGGCCAGGGGTTCCAGGACAGCTGGGGGACTTGGGTGAAGAGGAAGCCGACGGCGAGGGTGCCGACGGCGGTGCCCGCGAGGAGCGCGCCGCGCTCGCGCCAGGTGGCGAAGCGGACGGCGATGGTGCCGTCCTGGGCCTGCTGCCGGCCGCGCTGCCACTGCCGCCAGCCCCACAGGGCGACGCCGATGACCAGCAGCTGCTTGCCGACCCCGCCGCTGAGCTGGGCGGAGGCGTAGGCGGCGACGAGGATGACGCCGGAGAGGAACTGTGCGGGCCAGGTCCATATCGAGCGCCGCCAGCCGAGGGCCAGGGCGATCAGGCCGACGGTGTTGCCGATCATGTCGGACCAGATGACGTGCTGGCCGAAGGCGGCGAACGCCTCACCGTTCAGCCAGTTCAGGGCGGTCATCGCGGGTCTCCGGCGGTGTCCTTGCCGAGCAGCCGCTCGACGTACTTGGCGAGGACGTCGACCTCCAGGTTGACCGGGTCGCCGACCTGCTTGATGCCGAGGGTGGTGAGGTCGAGGGTGGTGGGGATGAGGCTGATGGTGAAGTAGTCGTCCCCGGCCTCGACGACCGTGAGGGAGACGCCGTCGACGGTGATGGAGCCCTTCTCGACGACGTAGCGGGCGAGGTCGCCGGGGAGCGAGACCTTCACGATCTCCCAGTGCTCGCCTGGGGTGCGCGCCGCGATGGTGCCCGTGCCGTCGACATGGCCCTGGACGAGGTGGCCGCCGAGCCGTCCGCCGAGCGCCATCGGGCGCTCCAGGTTGACCCGGGAGCCCTTCTCCAGCGCGCCGAGGCTGGACCGCTTGAGCGTCTCGGCCATCACATCGGCGGTGAACTCGCCGTCCTCGGTCTCCACGACGGTCAGGCACACGCCGTTGACGGCGATGGAGTCGCCGTGCTTCGCGCCCTCGGTGACGACGGGGCCGCGCAGGCGGAAGCGGGAAGAGTCGCCGAGGTTCTCGACGGCGACGACCTCACCCAGTTCTTCGACGATTCCGGTGAACACTTCAGTTCTCCTCGTGGAGGGCGGGGGTGGCGGTGATGCGCAGGTCGGGGCCGAGCCGTTCGGTGTCGGTCACGTCGAGGCGCAACGCCTGGGCGATGGTGGAGATTCCGGCGTCGCCCAGCGCGGCCGGGCCGGCGCCGAGCAGCGCGGGGGCGAGATAGCCGACGACCTTGTCGACGACGCGGGCGGCGACGAAGGCCCCGGCGAGGGTCGGGCCGCCTTCCAGCAGTACGGACCGCACGCCCCGGTCGTAGAGGGCGGCGAGCAGGGCCGGTACGTCCAGGCCCGGGCCGGCTGCCGCGCGCGGCAGCCGGACGAGGGGCGCGAGCTCTTCGAGGTGGGTGGCGTCGGCGTCCTCGGCGACGGCGATCAGGGTCGGCGCCGTACCGTCCAGGACCCGGGCGCCGGGCTTCACGGCCGTGGCGGAGGAGTCGACGACCACCCGCAGCGGCTGGGTGACCTCGGTGTCCGGCAGCCGGGCGCCGAGCTGCGGGTCGTCGGCGCGGGCCGTGCCGGAGCCGACGATCACCGCGTCGGCAGCGGCGCGCAGCCGGTGCACGTCGGCGCGGGACTGCGCGGAGGTGATCCACCGGCTGGTGCCGTCGGCGGCGGCGATCCGGCCGTCCAGGGTGGCGGCGTACTTCCACAGCACGAAGGGGCGGCGGCGCAGTACGGAGGTCAGCCAGGCCTCGTTCCCGGCGGCGGCCTCGTCCACCAGCAGCCCGCCCTCGACGTCGACGCCGGCCGCGCGGAGCGTGACGGCGCCCCCGGTGGCGGTCGGGTTCGGGTCCGGTACGGCGTAGACGACGCGGGCGACGCCGGCGTCGATGAGGGCCTGGGCGCAGGGGCCGGTGCGGCCGGTGTGGTTGCAGGGCTCCAGCGTGACCAGGGCCGTGCCGCCGCGGGCGCGCTCGCCCGCGGCGCGCAGGGCGTGGATCTCGGCGTGCGGGCCGCCGGCCTGCTGGTGCCAGCCCTCGCCCGCGACGGCGCCGTGCGCGTCCAGGACGACGCAGCCGACGACGGGGTTGGGGCTGGTGTGCCCGAGGCCGCGGGCTGCGAGCTCGATGGCCCGGCGCATCGCCATGGTCTCAGCGGGGGCTGTCGCGGCCACCGGGTCCTCCTGCCTCTTCGGGCACGGACTCCGGGGCTGTCGCGAGCGACAGAAGCGGTACGGAACAGCACGATCACCGAGGCCGGAAAGGCGGTCCCGGCCGTCACGGACGGGACGCCGGCGGCGGCGTACCGGTGCTGCTCGCCCGCCGCGCACTGCCTCCCATCCGGACTTTAACCGTCGGTGCAGGAATTTCACCTGCTCAACCGGCCGCTGGCTGCGGACGGGTCGCGGACTGTAACCGCCGGTTCGGACTTTCACCGACCCCGGAGTGCGCTGCGTATGTCAGTACCCCTCCAGTCTGCCACGTCTGATCGTCGGCCATGCGGGCGCGTCCCTGTGGGCTGACTCACATCGGGTGGCGGGGCGTGTACGCACCGGCCCCGGGAGTTCTCCGCGCGTTCCCGGGGAGTTCTTACGGTGACGGACCGCGCCCCGGCGCGGTCGAATGACAGGACAGTCTCCGGGAGGAGCGGGCGATGACGACGTTTCTGGTGACCGGCGGCACGGGCACCCTGGGGCGGGTCGTGGTGGACCGGCTGCTGGCCGACGGGCACACCGTGCGGGTGCTCAGCCGCCGGCCGCACACCCGCACGGAACATCCCAGGCTGCGCTCGTACGCCGTGGACCTGCGCAACGGTGTCGGGCTCGCCGACGCGACGGCCGGCACCGACGTGATCGTGCACTGCGCGTCGACGCCGTCCGGGGGTGACCTGGATTCGGCCGGACAATTGGTGGACGCGGCGCGGACGGCAGGCGTACGGCATCTGGTGTACATCTCCATCGTCGGCGTGGACCGTGTGCCGTTGCGCTACTACCGCACCAAGCGCGAGGTCGAGCGGCTGCTGGCGGAGTCGGACGTGCCGTGGACGGTGCTGCGCACGACGCAGTTCCACGATCTGGTGCTGCGGCTGGTGAAGGCCGGCGCGCGGTCGCCGGTGCTGCCGGCCCCGGCGGGCGTACGGGTCCAGCCCGTCGACGTCCGCGAGGTGGGCGCGCGGCTGGTGGAGCTGGCGTACGGGGAGCCGGCCGGGCACGTCCCGGAGATGGGCGGCCCCGAGGTGTTCACCGCCCGCGAGCTGATCGGCCTCACCCTGCGCGCGGGTGACCGCCGCCGCCTCGCGCTGCCGCTGCGGCTCCCCGGCGCCACGTACCGGGCGCTGCGGGCGGGCGGGAACCTCGCACCGGAGCACGCGGTGGGCAAGATCCGCTATGCGGACTTCCTGGCCGAGCGCGGCGGGCGCGTACCGGGGCTGCGGGCGGTGGACAGCGGCGGGGCCACGGACGGCTGAGGAGCGGGCCGCCGCCGGGGCACGGCCGTCACCGGCCCGGAGGCGGCCAGGTACCGGCGGGGTCGTCGACGACGGCGCGGGCGAGGTCGTGCAGGCTCATCCCGTTCGCGTGCGCATGGGTGCGCAGCACTTCGAAGGCGGCGTCCGGGGAGAGCATGAGGCGCCGGGCGAGGATGCCCTTGGCCTGTTCGATCAGGACGCGGGCGGCGAGGGCCTGCCGGGGCAGATCGGTCCGCGGCGGGTAGTGGCTGAGGGCCCGTTGCAGCAGCAGGCCGGTGGCGGCTGCCCTGGCCAGGGACCGGGAGTACGCCCGGTGGCGCGGGCGCGGCGTTCCGGGGGTGCGGCGGTAGAGGTTGATGACACCGACGACGTGCTTCTGCTGGGACAGCGGCTCGGCCCACATGGCCCGGTAACCGACCGCCGTGGCCCGCAGGGCGAGTCCGGGCCAGGGGACGCGGCTGTCGGTGAAGTCCGCGACGTGGCGCGGGCGGACGGAGCGCAGCGCCTCGATGCACGGTCCCCGCGCGGTGTGGATCTCGTACGCTTCCAGCCGGCGGAGCTCTTCGTGGGAGCTGGCGGCCACGTGCACGGCGGTACCATCGGGCACGCGGGACGCCTCGTCCGTCATCACCTGCGGGTCGGTGAGCATGACACCCACGGCATCGGCGGGCAGCAGATCGAGACAGTGCGCGATCAGGCGCTGGACGAGTGTGTCGGGCGTGGTGCCGGGGCGCACCTGGATCAGGTTCAGCAGCGCCCATGCGAGGGCGCGTTCCCGCCCTCCCGGTGCGTCGCCGATGGGTTCGGGCATCGGAGGCTCCTGCGGATGAGCTGTGAGCGGGCGTGGGCTTTGGCGACGGCTGTGTGCTCAACCGGAGTCGGCGGGCGCCGGGCCCGCCCTGTTCGATGCGATTCATGGTGCCCCCCCTGGTCCCCGCGTGAGATGCTGCGGAAGACAGCACTTCGAGGTCCGGTGTTCCAGTGATAGCGCGGCGGACTGGCCGTCTCCTGCACGCCGGATCAACGCCGGATCAACTCTGCCGAGCCGCACGGGGCCACCGTTGTCGTCACCTTCCGCACCGTCCCGGGACAGCGCCGCAAGCGGCGCCACGGGCCGTGTGCCGCCCGCACACCGACCGGTGGTCGCGCTGATCGAGGACGAGTCCGACCTCCTCACGTTGTCCCGGGCGTACCTGGAGCGCGAGGGGTTCGCCGTGCTGACCGCGCTCGACGCGCGGTCGGGACGTGCGGTGCTGCACGGCGCAGCGGTCGATCTGGTGGTGCTGGACCTGGGGCTGCCGGACGGCAACGGCCTGGACCTGCTGCGCGGGGTACGCGCCGCCGACGGCCCACCGGTGATCATCGTGACCGGGCGCGGCGAGGAGACCGACCGGGTGCTCGGTCTGGAGCTGGGCGCCGACGACTACGTGGTCAAACCGTTCTCCCAACGGGAACTGGCCGCCCGGATACGGGCGGTGCTGCGCCGGGCGGCGCCGCGGCAGGACCGGCCGAGCGCGGAGAGACCGCCGGTCCTCACCCTGGGCGATCTCGTCGTCGACACCGGCGCCCGGCAGGTGCGCAGCGTGGGCGGCCCGATCGCCTTCACGCCGCGCGAGTACGCGCTGCTGGAGTTCCTCGCGGCCTCCCCGGGCCAGACCTTCTCCCCCGGGCAGCTGCTGGACCACCTGTGGCAGGGCGCCGACTGGCAGGACCCGGCCACCGTCACCGAACACATCTACCGCGTACGGCGCAAGCTCCTCGCCGCCGGTGTCGGGGCGCCGCACATCACGACCGTGCGCGGGTTCGGCTACCGGCTGGACGTGGCGTCCGAACCGTATCCCCGGCACCCCCGCACCGAGCACGAGGTGAACCGCCATGACCCCAGGGGCGGGCCAGGACGGCAACGGCAGCCGTAGCACGTCCGGGCCGGACTTCCGCGCACTGTTCGACGCGACGCCGTCGGCCTGCCTGGTTCTGGACGTCGATCTGCGCATCGTCGAGGTCAACCGGGCGTACCTGACGGCCACGGTCACCCGGCGGCAGGCCCTCCTCGGCCGCCCGCTGTTCGAGGTCTTCCCCGACAACCCGGCGTTCCCGGCCGCGGACGGCGTACGGAACCTGGCCCGGTCCCTGCACACCGTGCTCGCCACCGGCCGGCCCGACACCATGGCGCTGCAGCGCTACGACATCCCGGCCGGCCCGGACGGCGCCTTCGAGGAGCGGTACTGGAGTCCGGTGAACGCCCCGGTGCACGACGGCACCGGCACCCTCACCCACATCATCCACCGGGTCGAGGACGTCACCGAGTTCGTACGGCTGCGCCGCACCGCGAGCCGACGGCAGCGGACCGCCGCCGAGCAGCACGAGCGCGTGGAACGGATGGAGGGCGAACTGCTCGCCCGCAGCATCGAGGTGCAGGAGGCCAACCAGGGGCTGCGGCAGGCCAACGAGGCGCTGACCACCGCCGGGGCCGCGCTGCGTGAGCAGCAGGAGGCCAAGGACCTCTTCATCGCCACCCTGTCGCACGAACTGCGCAATCCGCTGGCCGCGCTCCAGGCGGCCGGCGAGCTGCTCGCCCTGGACATCCCCGACAGCCACCCGGCGCTGACCGTCCTGCAACGGCAGATCACACACATGACGCGGATGACCGACGACCTGCTGGACGCGACCAGGGCGCTGACCGGCCGGCTGCAACTGGCCCGCGAACGGCTCGACCTGCGCTCCGTGGTCACCACCGCAGCCGAGGACATGCTGCCCGAATACACCCGGACGCGGCGCAGGCTGCTGGTCGTCGTACCGTCCGGGCCGGTGCCCGTCGAGGGGGACCGCGTCCGGCTGACGCAGATGACCGCCAATCTGCTCAGCAACGGCCGCAAGTACACCCGGCCGAACGGAACGGTCGAACTCGAACTGGAGACGGCGGCCGGCTCCGGCGGCACGGACGCCGGACACGCCCTGCTGACCGTGCGCGACGACGGCATCGGTTTCGCTCCGGCCACCGCCGGCACCCTCTTCGAGGCCTTCGTCCGGGCCGCCCCGGCCGCCGACACCACGACCGGCGGGCTCGGACTGGGCCTGCCGATCGTCCGCGGCATCGCCGAACTGCACGGCGGCACCGTGGAGGCGCACAGCGACGGCCCGGACAGCGGCGCGCACTTCCGCGTCCGCCTTCCGCTGGCCTCCCCCGCGCCGCCGCCCGCCCGCCGGTCCGGAGAGCCGGCGGCGGCCGGACGCCGCCCGCCGCTGCGCGTCCTGGTGATCGAGGACAACGCCGATCTGGCCGCCACCTACCGCACCCTGCTGGAACGCAACGGCGACCACGTGACGGTGTGCCATACCGGCCGTGCGGGGCTCGCCGCCGCCGACGCCGCCCCCTTCGACCTGGTCCTGAGCGATCTGGCACTGCCCGACGTGCACGGCCACGACGTCGCCCGCCGGCTGCGCGAGACGCTGCCGGCCGACCGCACCCGGCTGGTCGCCGTGTCCGGCTTCAGCCGGCGGGCCGACCGGGAAGGGTCGGCCCGGGCCGGATTCGACGCCCACCTGGCCAAGCCGCTGACCCTCACGGCCCTGGAGCGCCTCCTGGCCCGCTGGGCCGGCGATCCGTCCCCGTGGCCGCGGGGCGCGGCCGGTACCGACCCGTCGTGAGCAGCACGACCGGGGTGGTTCAGTGTGCTGCGGCGTCCGGGGTGAAGAGGTCGTCCTGAGCCGCGTCCTTGGCGGCGAGCACGGCACCGCGGAGTACGGCGCCACCGCCGACCGTGCCCGCCCGTACCTCGGTGTGCAGCGGTGACATCCCGGCCGCCCGGGCGGCCACCCTCGTGGCGAGCGCGGCGCCGCCGGCCTGGCCGATCTCGCCGCCGAGCACGACGCAGCCGGGGTCGAGCACGGCGGACACCGCGGTCACCCCCACGGCTATCCGCCGCGCGAGCGCGTCGAGGAAGTCCGCTCCGGCGGGCCCGGCGGCCACCGCGGCGCGGACGACGCGCTCGGCGGCCGGCGCGTCGGCTCCCGTGCCCTGCTCGGCGCCGTCCGGCGCGGCGGCGAACCCGTACTCCCCCGCCAGTCGCACGATCGCGCCGGAGGCGGCCAGCGAGTGGAAGCCGCCGTCGCAGCCCGCGGCACCGGGCAGGGCCGGCGTGCCGGGCACGGGCAGGAAGCCGATCTCGCCGGTGCCCCCGGAGGCGCCGCGGCGCAGCCGGTCGTCCAGTACCACCGCGGCGCCCACCCCGTGGCCGAGCCACAGCAGGACGAAGGTGTCGCGGTCCCGGGCCGCGCCGTCCCGCCGTTCGGCGATGGCGGCGAGGTTGACCTCGTTCTCCAGGAGCAGCGGCGCTTCGAGCCGGTCGCGCAGTCCGGCGACCAGCGCGCCGTGCCAGGAGGGCAGCGTTCCGGTGCCGGTCAGCCGTCCGGTGGCGGGGTCGATGAGACCGGGTGCGCCGACCGCGACGGTGTGCGCCCGTACCCCGCCCGCGCGGGCCAGCGCCCGGTCCAGCGCGCCGTACGCGGCGGTCACCGCGGCCTCGGGTGCCGCGTCCTCGGGGACCGGGACGGATTCCTGTGCGCGGACGGCGCCGAGCAGGTCGGCGACGGCGACGGTGACGCCGTGCGTGCGGACGTCGATCCCGGCGAGGTGGGCGCGGTCGGCGACGATGCCGTAGAGCCGGGCGTTGGGGCCGCGGCGGTCGGCGCCCGCCTCGCCGACGACCGCGATCAGCCCGGCGGCGCGCAGCCGGTCGACGAGGTCGGACACCGTCGGCCGGGACAGTCCGGTCCGTTCCTTGAGCTGATGTGCCGTCAAGGGGCCCGCGGATTCGAGGTGCTGGAGCGCGAGGCGGTCGTTGATGGCCCGCGCGGTGCGCGGTGACGCCGTACGGGACCGGACCCGGGGCGCGGTACGCGATGCCGTACGGCCCGGGCGCGCGGTGGTGTCTGGCATGGCCGAATCCTTCCAGACCGAACAGCCCGCGGATAATCGGAGGTTAATAGGCAGGGTCCCTGATAGTTTCATCGTCATGCCCGCCAACGGTGGTTCCGACCCGGCAGTCCCGCCCCGTCAACTGCGCCGCGCACGCTGGGCGGTGGCACTGGTCTTCCTCGTGCACGGCTCGGTGACGGGCAACTTCGCGACCCGCGTCCCCTGGATCCAGGAGCACACCGGGGTCAGCGCCGGGCAGCTCGGCCTCGCGCTCGCGTTCCCGGCGATCGGCGCGTCCCTGGCGATGCCGCTGGCCGGCCGGATCAGCCACCGCTTCGGCACCCGCACGGCGCTGCGCGGCCTTCTGGCCCTGTGGACGCTCTCCCTGATACTGCCCGCGCTCGCCCCGGACCTCTACACGCTCTGCGGCGCCCTGCTGGTCTACGGCGCCACCGCCGGGATGTCGGACGTGGCCATGAACGCCCTGGGCGTCGAGGTCGAGCAGCGCCTCGACAAGCCGATCATGTCGGGGCTGCACGGCATGTGGAGCGTGGGCGCGCTGCTGGGCTCGGCGGCGGGCACGGTCGCGGCGCACGCCGGGACCGACGCCCGGCTGCACCTCGGGCTCGCGGCGGGCGTGCTGACCGTCCTGGGCGCGGTCTGCTGCCAGGGCGTACCGGACCTGCGCAGCGCCGCGGACGAGCATCCGCCGCCGCGGTTCGCGCTGCCGCCGAAGTCCGCGCTGGTCATCGGTGCCGTCGGGTTCTGCGCGGTGTTCGCCGAGGGGGCCAGCCTGGACTGGTCGGCGGTGTACCTGCGGGACGTGCTGGGCACGTCGGCGGGGCTCGCGGCGGGCTCGACGACCGCGTTCGCCTGCACGATGGCGGTGGCCCGGCTGGCGGGCGACCACGTGGTGGCCCGCTTCGGTGCGGTACGTACGGTACGGGCGGGCGGCGTGCTGGCCACGGCGGGCGGACTGCTGATCGTGGTGGCGCGGCATCCGGCCATGGCGGTGGCGGGCTTCGCGCTGATCGGGCTGGGCATCGCGGTGGTGGTGCCGCTGGCGTTCGCCGCGGCGGGGCGCAGCGGCCCGGCGCCGAGCCAGGCCATCGCCGGCGTCGCGACGATCACGTACACCTCGGGCCTGATCGCGCCCTCCGCGATCGGCTCGATCGCCCAGGCCACCTCGCTGACCGGCTCCTTCGTCCTGGTCACGGCGCTGGCGCTGGGCCTGGTGCTGGGCGCGGGCGTCCTCCGCGTACCGGAGCGCCGGGCCTCGGTCAGCTCGGCGACGTTCGACCTGAAGGGCTCGTGACCCCGTACGGTCGTCAGCTCGCGTCGGGCAGCGCCTCCGGGCGGGCCAGCTTGCGGGCGATGGCGCGGGCCTCGTCGGTCCAGGGCGTGGGGCGCAGGGTCTGCGCGTCGACGCGGACCAGGATGCGGTGCCCCTGCGCATACGTGGTCGCGCCGTCCTGCGAGCAGACCCGGAAGCCGTAGGTGAGGCTGCTCCGGCCCAGGCGCTCGACCCAGAGGTGAACGGCGAAGGTCCCGGGGCGGGTGATCGGCGCCTCGTAGGAGACGCGCATCTCCTTGATGACGTTGGCCATGTCGCCCGCGGTCGCCCAGTCGCCCGTGAAGCCGAAGCCGTGGCCGTGCCAGTACTCGCCCCAGGCACGCTCGACGAGCAGCGGGAAGCGCGAGTTGTGGAGCATGCCGAGCGCGTCGAGGTCGTCGAAGTGGACCGTCACGGGGACCAGCTCGCCGTACGGGAGGGTCTCGGCGGTGGACGGGGCGGCGTCGCTCACGGTCGTACTCCTGGTGCTGCGGTGCGGCCGGACGCGACCGCACATACTCGGAACAGATGCGTTCAAAAGTTGAACCATCTCATCGTAAGCGTGCGCTCAGCCTGCTACGGCGTCGGGCCGAGTGACCGAGACCATGCGCGTCCGAACCGCCCGTAGCCGGAGGAAGCGGACGCGGCCCGCACTAACATTGGCCGGTCACCGCCGGTCGGTGGCCTCACGACGACTTGACGAGAACAGGAGCATCCATGGGCCTCGGCGTGCGCTGGACCCTCCACGGAGACGGGCGCACCCCCGCGCCGGGAGCCGTGGTCAGACCCGACGAACGGCTGTCCTGGCCGCGTACCGCCGGCCTCGGCGCGCAGCACGTGGTGGCGATGTTCGGTGCGTCGTTCGTGGCGCCGGTCCTCATGGGCCTGGACCCGAACCTCGCGATCATGATGTCCGGCGTCGCGACGATGATCTTCCTGCTCGCGACCCGCGGACGGGTGCCGTCCTACCTCGGGTGCAGCCTCTCCTTCGTGGGCGTCGCGGCCGTCATCCGGGCCCAGGGCGGTACGAGCGCCACGGTCACCGGCGCGGTCCTCGTGGTCGGCGCGGTGCTCTTCCTCATCGGGCTCGCCGTGCAGCGCTTCGGGGCGCGCATCATCCACGCGGCGATGCCGCCGGTCGTCACCGGTGCCGTCGTCATGCTGATCGGCTTCAACCTCGCCCCCGTGACCGCGAGCACCTACTGGCCGCAGGACCAGTGGGTGGCGCTGCTGACCATGCTGTTCACCGGGCTGGCCGTGGTCTGCCTGCGCGGCTTCTGGTCGCGTATCGCGATCTTCCTCGGGCTGGTCTTCGGGTACCTCGTCTCCTGGCTCTTCGACCTGGTCTTCGGGATGATCCACTCGCAGAACGGCGCCGGGAAGGTCACCGACCACTGGCGGCTGGACTTCTCCGCCGTCGCCCAGGCCGACTGGGTGGGCCTGCCGTCCTTCCACGGACCCAGCTTCCAGTGGTCCGCGGTCCTGGTCGCGCTGCCCGTCGTGATCGCGCTGGTCGCCGAGAACGCCGGACACGTCAAGGCGGTCGGCGAGATGACCGGCGACCCGCTGGACGACAAGCTCGGCACCGCGATCTCCGCCGACGGCGCCGCCTCCGTGCTCTCCACCGCGCTCGGCGGCCCGCCCAACACCACGTACTCCGAGAACATCGGCGTCATGGCGGCCACCCGCGTCTACTCCACCGCCGCCTACTGGGCCGCCGCCTGCTTCGCCCTCCTCTTCGGGCTCTGCCCGAAGTTCGGCGCGGTCGTCGCCGCGATCCCGGGCGGGGTGCTGGGCGGCATCACGGTCATCCTGTACGGCATGATCGGCCTGCTCGGCGCGCAGATCTGGGTCCACAACAAGGTCGACCTGCGCAATCCGCTGAACCTCGTCCCCGTGGCCGCGGGCATCATCATCGGCGTCGGCGGCGTCAGCCTGAAGATCTCCGACAACTTCGAGCTGGGCGGGATCGCGCTGGGCACGATCGTCGTCCTCTCCGGCTACCACGTGCTGCGGGCGCTGGCCCCGGCACACCTCAAGACGCAGCAGCCGCTGCTGGACGAGGGCACGTCGGCGTACGACGAGGAGTCGCGGGGCAAGTAAGAGGCTGCGTCCTCACCCTGGCCGGATCAGCGAACGTCGTCCGGTGCGTGCGCGCGCAAGGCGCCGGAGCGTCCTCGAGCGAAGCCGAGAGCTCGGGGAAGTGCCGGGCGGCGGGCGCCCGGCCGGGGTGATGACACAGGCTCTGAGCCCGGGGCGGGGCGGTCAGCCTTTCAGCGGGGTCAGCAGCATCTGGCCGACCAGGCCGACCCCCGCGTCCAGGCGCTCGGCGAACTCCTCCCCCACCTCCGGCAGCCCGCGCAGGCCCCACAGCACCCGGGCCGCCGCCCATGCGCCGTCCCGGGCCGCCTCCAGGCTCCACGAACCGGCCAGGTGGGTCAGCGGGTCGGCGATGTCGAGCAGGTCGGGGCCCGGCATCAGCCGCTCCCGCACTCGCTCCTCCAGGCCGGTCAGTACCCGCCCCACCCGGTCGAAGTCGGCCTCCAGCGCGGCCGGTTCGCACTCCAGCGCGCCACAGGTGTCCACCAGCGCGAGCGCCAGGTCGTGGCCGATGTGGGCGTTGATCCCGGCCAGCGCGAACTGCAGCGGCTTGACGCCGGGGTGGCAGCGCAGCTGGAACAGCGGGCGCCAGCAGGCCGGCGGCCGCAGCCCTGCCGTGACGGCGTCCACCGCGCCGAGGTACCGCAGCGCGAACCGCACGTCCAGCTCGGCGGCCGCGCCCGCGTCCCGGAAGCCACCCGCCCCGATCTGCCGTCCGACCTCCTCGGTGACCTGGAGGTACACCCGGTTGAACACCGCGACGCCGTCGCGCGGCGGCAGTGTCGCGTCCAGCGTGCGCATCCGCGCCACGATCCGCGCCACGCCCTCCGTCGCACCCGTCGGCTGCATCGTCGTCATGCGGATCAGCCTGGCAGGCGCCTGCGCCCGGCAGGGACGGCGTGGCGAGGCGTGACCGGATCGGACCAATGGCTTGGCCCCACCCTCACCGGCGGTGTGCGCCGGTACCGCGCGCCCTCACGCCCCCCGCGGGAGCGGAACTTCCGCCCGTACCGCGGACGTTGATCGCTCGTAACCCGTCGGCGAACCGGATCCGAAGGAGCACGGTATGACTGTCCGACTCGGCCTGGGCCTCCCGCAGATGCGCCAGTACGACCTCGGCCGCGACGTGCCGGACGTGGCGCGCACCGCCGAGCAGATCGGGTACGAGAGCCTCTGGGTCTTCGAGCGCGTGCTCTTCCCCGAGCCCGCGACCCAGGGGCTGTACGGCATACCGGGCCTGCCCTGGCCGGACCAGTACCGCTCGGTGGCCGACCCGCTGGTGACGCTGACGCTGGCCGCCGCGGCGACGGAGCGGGCCCGGCTGGGCACGAGCGTGTTGATCGCCCCGCTGCACGTGCCCTTCCAGCTGGCCCGGAGCCTGGCTTCGCTGGACGCGGCGAGCGGCGGCCGGGTAGTCGCCGGACTCGGCACGGGCTGGTCCCTGGACGAGTACGCGGCGGCTTCGGTGGCCCCGTTCGAGAAGCGCGGCAAGGTGCTCGACGAGCTGCTGGACGTGTGCCGGGCCGTGTGGGGCCCGGACCCGGTGGCGTACGAGGGCGAGCTGACCACGATCACCCCGTCCGTGGTCGGTCCCAAGCCGGCCCGGCCGATCCCGGTGCTGCTGCCCGCCAACAGCCCCCGCGCGCTGCGCCGCCTGGTGGACCGGGCCGACGGCTGGATGCCGGTGGGCATGGGCGCGGAGAAGCTGGCCGAGCAGTGGCGGCAGGTGCGGGAGCTGGCTGCCGAGCGTGGCCGCGAGGCCCCGTTCCAGAACGTGCTGCGGGTGAACACCCAGCACACGGCCAAGGCGTACGACGGCAAGGACCGCGCTCCCTTCCAGGGCAGCGTCGCGCAGATCGTCGAGGATCTGGCGGCCCATGCCGAGGTGGGTGTCGAGGAGATACTGGTCGAGCTGCAAGGCCCGGCCCGGGACGCGGAGGAGCTGAAGGATCTGGCGGCGGAGGTGTTCGAAGCGGCGCGCGCGGCCGGTATATGAGCGCAGGGGGAGCCTCCCCGCAAGGGCGGCTCCCCCTGTCCCCTCCGTCCCCGAGCCGGGGGCCCCGCCGGCCGGCGGCGGGGCAGTCGCCGGGCGGTCAGTCCTCCGGCAGTTCGACCGGGGCGATCTCGTCGTACACGTCGCCCGGGCCCGGGTTGGTGGCGTCGGTGCCGCCGCCGAAGTGGTGCATCACGCCCCAGACGGCGTTCAGCGCGGTCTGCACGGCGCCCTCGGCCCAGCCCGCTGTCCAGGAGATGTCGTCACCGGCCAGGAAGATGCCGCGCTTGTCCTCGGGAAGGAGGTCCTGCATGAAGTGGGTGAACAGACGGCGCTGGTAGCGGTAGTGGCCCGGCAGGTTGGCCTTGAACGCGCCCATGAAGTACGGCTCGTTCTCCCAGGACACGGTCACGGGGTTGCCGATGATGTGCTTGCGGATGTCGACCTTCGGATAGATCTCCGAGAGCGACTTGAGCATGACCTCCATGCGCTCGTTGGCGTCCAGCGGCAGCCACTTCAGGCTGTCGTCGCACCAGGTGTAGGAGAGGCAGATGACGGCGGGCTCGTCGGGCCCGTTGTCGAGGAGGTAGGTGCCGCGGGTCATCCGGTCGGTCAGCGTCATCGACATGACGTCGCGGCCGGTCTCCTCGTCCTTGTCCAGCCAGAACGGCCGGTCGACGGGCACGAAGAGCTTGGAGGACTCCATGTAGTGGGTGCGCTCCATCGCCGTCCAGTGGTCGATGGGGAACAGCGCGTCGTCGCACTCGATCTTCGACAGCAGCATCCAGGACTGCGCGGTGAAGACGGCCGCCTGGTAGGTGCGGATGTCGCCGGAGGCGTCGGTGACGGTGATCCGGTTGCCGGCGGTGCGGTGCAGCCGGGTCACGGCCGGGCGCGGCGCGCCGTCGTGCAGCGAGGAGAGAGACGTGCCCTGGGCCCAGTGCACGATCTTCTCCGGCTCGCGCTCCCACAGGCGCAGCGGGAGCTGCTGGCTGCCCCCGACGATGCCGCGGTGGTGGTCGTCGGCCTCGGTGTAGACGACGCGGAGGATCTCCAGGATGGAGTTGGGGAAGTCGGTGTCCCAGCCGCCGGTACCGAAGCCGACCTGGCCGAAGATCTCCCGGTGCCGGAAGGACTTGAAGGCGCTGGAGTCGCAGAGGAAGCCGTAGAAGGTCTGGTTGTCGAGCTTCTCGACGAGCTTGGCCCAGATCTCCCGGATGCGCGGCACGTCGCGCTCGCGGAGGGCCTGGTTCATGTCGGAGAAGTCGGCGCCCTCCTCCAGGCAGGCGTTCCAGGCCTCGGCCACCTGGCGGTAGACGTCGGGCAGGTCGTCGAGGGTCTCGGCGTAGTGCGACTCGCCCTTGAGGTCGACGACGGTGGAGGGGGTGTCGGGCGCGAGCGGGTTCGGGAAGGGCTTGGTCTTCAGGCCCACCAGGTCGATGTAGTGCTGCAGCGCCGTGGAGGACGGCGGGAAGCGCATGGCGCCCATCTCGGCGGTGAGCGAGGAGTCGCAGCCCTCGAAGCCGACGGTGCGCAGCCGGCCGCCGATCCGGTCGGCCTCGTAGACGACGGGCTTGAGGCCCATCTTCATCAGCTCGTACGCGGTGATGATGCCGGAGAGGCCGCCGCCGATGACCGCGACCTCGGTGCCGTGCTCGGTCGCGGGTATCTGGCCCAGGCCCGCCGGGTGGGCGAGGAAGTCGTCGTACGCGAACGGGAAGTCCGGCCCGAACATGGTGATCGGCGGCTGAGCGTCGGTGTGCTGGACGGCGGTGGGCACCGTGGACGTCATGGGGCGAGGCTCCTTGCAAAACCGTGCAGAACAAGAGGAAAGGGGCAGGCGGGGCCCAGGGCGGGGCAGCCGGCGGCCCGGCCGGGCGGCCGGAGCGCGGCGGGCGGCGCTACGAGGGGGCGCGGCGCAGGCGCCGGGTCAGCTCAGCGAGCCGTACAGCTCCGGGCGGCGATCGGCGAGGTAGGTGTTCGCCTCACGGGAGGCCGCGAGGAAGCCGGGGTCGACGTCGCCGAACACCATCTCCTCGCCGCGTCCGGCGCGGGCACGTACGACCCCGTCGGGACCGGCCAGCGTGGAGAGCCCGACGAACTCGAACTCACCCTCGGGGCCGGTGCGGTTGACGTACGCGATGGAGAGCTGGCTCTCGAAGGCCCGTACGGGGATCACCGACTCGGCGACGAACTGGTACGGATGCATCTGCGCGGTGGGCACGACCAGGAAGTCGGTGCCGGCCAGCGCGTGCGCCCGGACGTTCTCCGGGAACTCCACGTCGTAGCAGATCAGCAGGCCGATCCGGACGCCGTTCAGCTCGGCCTGGACGACGGGCTCGTCGCCGGGGGTGAACATCTCCTGCTCGAAGCAGCCGAAGAGGTGGGTCTTGCGGTAGTTCGCGAGCCGGGTGCCGTCCGGGCCGATGAGCTGGACGGCGTTGTGGACCGCCGCACCGGCGCGCTCCGGGTAGGCGTAGGCGACGGCGATGCCGTGCTCGGCGGCGATCCGGGCCACCTCGTCGGCGCTGTCGCCGTCGGCGGGCTCGGCCAGCCGGGGCACGTCCGCGCCGATCGCGTACCCGGTCAGGAACATCTCCGAGGTCACCAGCAGCCCGGCACCGGCCGCCGCGGCGTCCGCTGCGGCCCGCTCCAGCGCCTTGAGGTTGTACGCCACGTCGCCGGGCCGTCCCGAACTCTGGAGCAGGGCGGTGCGCAGCGAAGACATGGGACCCCTCGGGTGGTGCGTACGGTGCGTACGGGCTTTCGGAAGACGTAAAGACGGTACGGTCAGCGGAGCAAGTGGTACAAGGCTGCACCATTGCGCTTCACGTACCGATTCGTTGCGCCTTGCGAGCCGCTCGCGGCGATTCGTTGCGCGGTACCGCCGCCTTACGGACGCATCGCCACGCCAGGCAGCGGTATGCACTTACCGGCCGCGCACCGCGGCGCGGGCCCGGACGGCCGGCTCAGACCGGGGAGCCCGAGGAGAAGCGCCGCAGCAGTGGCGAGAGCACCAGGACGGACTTGGTCCGCTCGACGAAGTGCTCGCCCGCGATGCGTTCGAGCACCCGCTCGAAGTGGCGCATGTCGGAGGCGAAGACCTGCACGAGGGCGTCCGCCTCACCGGTCACGGTGGAGGCGGACGCCACTTCGGGGTAGCGCGCGAGGCCGCGGTGAATGGCCTCGGGCGAGGTGTTGCGACGGCAGTAGAGCTCGACGAAGCCCTCGGTCTCCCAGCCGAGCACCGCCGGGTCCACCCGTACGGTGAAACCGGTGATGGCGCCCTGTTCGCGCAGCCGGTCCACCCGGCGTTTGACGGCCGGGGCCGAGAGCCCGACCTCCTGTCCGATGTCGGCGTAGGAGCGGCGGGCGTCCTCCGCCAGGGCGTGGACGATGCGTTCGTCGAGGTCGTTCAGTCGCACGGGGGGTGGTTCACTTCTGGTCGGTGGCCAATCGGGAGCGGCGCATGCCGTAAGCGAAGTAGACCACGAGCCCGGCCACCATCCAGACTCCGAACACCACCCAGGTGATCACGTCGAGGCTGCCCATCATCCAGAGGCACAGCACGAAGCCGATCGCGGGGAAGAGCGGCGACAGCGGCGTACGGAAGGACCGCGGCATGTCGGGCCGGGTCTTGCGGAGCACGATGACCGCCACGTTGACCAGCGCGAACGCGAAGAGCGTGCCGATGCTGGTGGCGTCCGCCAGCTGGCCGAGCGGCACGGCGGCGGCGAGGATGCCGCAGAACAGCGAGACGATGACGGTGTTGGCGCGGGGCGCGCCGGTCTTCGGGTGGACCTTGGAGAAGACCTTGGGCACCAGGCCGTCGCGGGACATCGCGAAGAGGACGCGGGTCTGGCCGTAGAGCACGGTCAGCACGACGGACGCGATGGCGACGACCGCGCCGAGCGCGAGCAGCACCGCCCAGAAGCCCTGGCCCGTGACGTCCTTCATGATCCCGGCGAGCGCGGCCTCGGTGCCGGTGAACCGCTTCCAGGGCAGTGCGCCCACGGCGACGGCCGCGACCAGGCAGTACAGCGCGGTGACGATCACCAGCGAGAGCATGATGGCGCGCGGCAGGTCGCGCTGCGGGTTCTTGGCCTCCTCACCGGCGGTGGAGGCGGCGTCGAAGCCGATGTAGGAGAAGAAGAGCGTGGCACCCGCGGCGCTGACGCCCGCCATGCCCAGCGGCATGAAGGGGGCGTAGTTGCCGGCCCGGACCCCCTGGAAGGCGACGGCGCAGAAGAGCAGCAGCGCGGCGATCTTCACCGCGACCATGATGGCGTTGGCCCGGGCGCTCTCCTTGGCACCGCCCAGCAGGAAGACCATGGCGAGCAGCACGACCAGCAGCGCCGGCAGGTTGAAGACGCCGCCGTCACCGGGCGGCGCGGCGATCACCTCGGGGATGGTGAGGCCGATCGTGCCGGACAGCAGCTCGTTGAGGTACTGCCCCCAGCCGACCGCGACCGCCGCCACCGAGACGCCGTACTCCAGGATCAGGCACCAGCCGCAGACCCAGGCGACCAGCTCGCCGAGCGTGGCGTAGGCGTAGGAGTACGAGGAGCCGGAGACCGGGATGGTGCCCGCCAGCTCGGCGTAGGACAGCGCCGAGAAGAGGGCGGTGATACCGGCGATCACGAAGGAGACGATGACCGCGGGGCCCGCGTCCGGCACCGCCTCGCCCAGCACGACGAAGATGCCGGTGCCGAGCGTGGCACCGATGCTGATCATCGTCAGCTGCCACATGCCCAGGGAGCGGCGGAGGGTGCCGCCCTCGCCCTGGCCGCCCTCGGCCACCAGGCGTTCGACGGGCTTGCGCCGCATCAGCGTGCCGAGCGGCCCGGAACGGGACGGAGGCTGCTGCGGCTGGGGGTCGCTGCCCTCTGCGGGAGGGGCTGCGCCGTGGTCCAACACTGGGGTGGCTCCTTTATCGCTGCCGGTCAGGCGGCGGTGACCGCGGCGGCCCGGCACAAGGGCAGCACGAAGCAACCCGCACGGGGGAACCGCCGAGCGGACGGTCCCCGCCACTCCACGTAACTTGCCTGACCTTAAGGCCCGCGCGTGACCTGCCGTAATGCGGGTTCTTTGCGCATCCGTGCATGATCCTTGCGCACGAACGGCGACAGCGGCCATTTGTTGCGCGTTCACGGCGTGTTGGAACCATGGATTCGAAGGTCGGCCATTCGGGCCGCGGCGCCGTACGAGGCCGGAAGTAAGCGATCTCACGCCGTGCCGGGCGCACCGACGGGCGGTCCCGCGAACGCCGACGGGCCCGGCCCCGCGCGACGTGTGCGCGGGACCGGGCCCGTGGGACGCGGAAGTGCGTCGGCCTGCCGGTCGGCTACCAGCTGTTGTGCAGCGGCTTGCCCTCGGCGTAGCCGGCCGCGCTCTGCACGCCGACGACGGCCTTGTCGGCGAACTCGGCGAGGTTCGAGGCGCCCGCGTAGGTGCAGGAGGACCGCACGCCCGCGATGATCGAGTCGATCACGTCCTCGACGCCGGGGCGGGCCGGGTCGATGAACATCCGCGAGGTGGAGATGCCCTCCTCGAACAGGCCCTTGCGGGCCCGGTCGTACGCCGACTCCTCGCTGGTGCGGTTGCGCACCGCGCGCGCCGAGGCCATGCCGAAGCTCTCCTTGTAGAGCCGGCCGTCGGCGGTCTGCTGGAGGTCGCCGGGCGACTCGTACGTACCGGCGAACCACGAGCCGATCATGACGTTGGACGCGCCGGCGGCCAGCGCCATGGCGACGTCGCGCGGGTGCCGCACGCCGCCGTCGGCCCAGACGTGCTTGCCGTACTTCTTCGCCTCGGCGGCGCACTCCAGGACGGCGGAGAACTGCGGGCGGCCCACGCCGGTCATCATGCGGGTGGTGCACATGGCGCCCGGGCCGACGCCGACCTTGATGATGTCCGCGCCGGCCTCGATCAGGTCACGCACGCCCTCGGCGGCGACGATGTTGCCCGCCACGATCGGGACCTGCGGGTCCAGCGCCCGGACGGCCTTGACCGCGCTGATCATGGATTCCTGGTGGCCGTGCGCGGTGTCCACCACGAGGGTGTCCACGCCGGCCGCGAGCAGCGCCTTGGCCTTGCCCGCCACGTCACCGTTGATCCCGACGGCGGCGGCGATGCGCAGCTTGCCGTCCGCGTCGGTGGCGGGGGTGTAGAGGGTCGCGCGGAGCGCGCCCTTACGGGTGAGGATGCCGACCAGCTGGCCTTCCTTGTCGACCGCGGGGGCGAGCTTGCGGTTGGCCGCGTCGAGCTGGTTGAAGGCCTCGCGCGGGTCGATGTCGGCGTCCAGCACCAGCAGGTCCTTGGACATGACCTCGGCGACCTGGGTGAAGCGGTCCACGCCGGTCAGATCGTGCTCGGTGACGACGCCGAGGGGACGGCCGCCCTCGACGACGATGCCCGCGCCGTGCGCCCGCTTCGGCAGCAGGGACAGCGCGTCGGCGACGGTCGCGATCGGCGAGAGCACGATCGGGGTGTCGAGGACCAGGTGACGCCGCTTGACCCAGCTGACGACGTCGGTGACGACGTCGATCGGGATGTCCTGCGGGATGACGACGAGGCCGCCGCGGCGCGCCACCGTCTCGGCCATCCGGCGGCCGGCGATCGCGGTCATGTTGGCCACGACCAGCGGGATGGTGGTGCCCGTGCCGTCCGGCGAAGCGAGGTCCACGCCCTGGCGGGAGCCGACCGCGGAGCGGTTCGGCACCATGAACACATCGTCGTACGTCAGGTCGTACGGCGGCTTCAGATCGTTCAGAAATCGCATGCTAACTCTCTCACCTGCGGTTTTACTGCGGTAGCGGGCGGGGAGTCAGCACCGGTCCGACAGTGGGTACAGATCGGCCAGCAGCGGATCAGGCATCAAGCTCCTAGTACATCATCGCCGATCGGGCACCGGATTGACGAGCTTCGGCAGCCGTTCGGCCAGGTTCTGTGACATCACCCGACCGGCGCTCGCGCGGGCTGTGGTTTCACCCGAAATTGTGACCGTGAAGGTAAACCCTGTGCATACGGACTGCTCGCACAGCGGCACGCTCCCTTACCGTGCCGTGATGATCAGAAAAGCACTCCTCGCGTCGGGCATCGCCGGCGTGTCCCTCGCGACCGTCGCCGCCACCGTCGCGTTCGCCGGCGGCACGGAACGTCCGGCCGCCGCCACCCGAACCTGGCAGAAGGTCGGGGACGGCATGACCGGCGGCGTCAGCGGCCTGGCCGTCGCCGCGGCCGGTCACGGCCGCATCGACACGGTCGTGGCACGGGACAACAAGGAACCGGGCCAGGTCCGGCTCTCGACCGTCCGTCTGTCGGCCGGCCACGCCCCCGTCGTCCGGGACCTGAAGTGGGCCGGGAGCGAGGTGCCCAAGGACCTGGAGTCGCTGGACGCCGTCCCCGGGCGGCCCGGCGAGTACACCACCCTGAGCAGCGGCGACAGCGGGAAGTTCCGCCCGACGCTGTACGGGGTGAAGGTGCACGGCGGGACCGCGACGGTCCGCTGGTCGGCCCCGCTGCCCGGCACCGAGGACTACAAGGGCGACGACACGCAGAACTACGAGGCGTTCGCCGTCCACCGCGACCGGGCCACCGGGAAGGACGTCGCGGTCTGGGCGACCCGTGGCAGCAACGGCACCGCCTCCCAGGTGCGCACCGCCGTACTGCACCCCGCCGCGTCCACCCCGGGGACGGTCTTCTCGCACGTCACCGACCCGGTCGCGTTCCGCGCGCCGTGGCCGGCGCAGGACGAGGTGCGGCACATCAGCGACCTGAAGATCGCGCCGGACGGCACCGTGGTGCTGTCCGCGGCCCAGGACCCGAACAAAAATTCCGGTCCGTTCAGCTCCGCGGTGTACGAAGCGGGCCGGCTCACGGTCGACAAGGGACGTCCCGCGCTGAAGCTGGCCAAGCCGGACGAGGTACGCCGCTACACCACGGCGGACAACCGCAAGATCGAGGCGGTCGCCCTGCTCCCCGACGGCGACCACGCCCTGTGGGGCACGGACGACGAGGACTTCGGCGGCTCGGTACTGCGGGACCGCGTCGACGACTGACCCGTTCCGGACGCCGGTCCCGTGGCGTAACGCAGCCGAAACGCGGCCTCGGCAGAATCCCCGCCATGAAGATCGAACAGGTGGCCTGGGACGACCCGGATGCCGCCGTACTGCGGGCCGGGCAGCGGAGCGAGATCGCCGAGCTCTACGGGACCCCGGACAGCGAGCCCGGGGTCCCGCCCTCGGCGGCGGACAGCACGGCGTTCTTCGTCGCGTACGAGGACGACGGCATACCGGTGGGCTGCGGCGGGCTGCGCGACCTCGGCGACGGGACCGGCGAGGTCAAGCGAATGTACGTACTGCCGGACCGGCGCGGCTCGGGCGCCGCCACTGAGCTGCTGCGGGCCCTCGAGGACTGGGCGCGCGCCCGTGGCTGGACCCGGCTCCGGCTGGAGACCGGCGACCGGCAGCACGCCGCGGTGCGCTTCTACACCCGCTCGGGCTACGCCCGCATCCCGAATTTCGGGGCGTACACGGGCGTGGCGTCGTCGTGGTGCTTCGAGCGCGTGCTGTAGACGGGGGCTTCTTACCGGCGGGCCGGCGCCGTGCCGCCGGCGTCTCGGGTCAGCAGGACGGCCAGCCCGGTGTCGGTGTCCCGCCAGCGGGCCACCGCGTCCGCGAGCACCGACTCCGCCGCGTGCCACTCCTCCGGCTCGGCGGCGGCGTACCCCTGCCACGCCCGTACGACCAGCAGCCGGCCACCGTGCTCCGCCGGCCACCACGACAGGTCGCCGAGACAGTCGGCGAGCGCGTCCCAGTTGCGGCCGAACCACGGCGGCAGGCGCAGCGCCTCCGAGGCGCGGGCCATGAACTCCGCCTTGTCCGCGACCCCTTCGAGGTCGAGCACCGTGCTCTGCCAGCCCGCGGCCAGTGCGGCGTCCAGCGCGTCCTGCACGGGCCGGCCCGCCGGCCAGGACAGCACGCCCGGCAGCGTCCGCCCGTCGAGCACGGCGGCCAGCGGCCGGGGGACACCGTCCGTCTCTGTGGGGGCGCCGCTACGCGGGCCGGCACTCGCCTGGCCGGGTACTCCGGGGGTATCGGACATGCCGCGATGCTGTCACAGCCCCGGCCGGCCCGCCGGGCGAACGCCCGCCGTACGGATCACGCCGTACGGCGGACGAGGGCCGCGGCAGGTGCCGGGAGCGGTGCTCAGGAACCGTCCGGGTCCGCCCGGTCCAGGGCCGGGCGCGGGCCGGGTCCGGTCTCCAGGAGGAGGTGGTCGGCGGCGGCGGTGTCCGTCACCAGGCTCGTGACCAGGCCGGACTTCAGGACCGCGCCGATCGCCGCGGCCTTGCGGTGGCCGCCCGCGATGGCGACCACCTCGGGGATGCGGCGCAGCCGGTCGGCCTCGACCGTGATGCAGCGCTCCCCCAGGTCGCGGCCGATGCGCCGGCCCTCGGCGTCGAAGAGGTGTGCCGACATCTCCGCGGCGGCGCCGAGCGAGGCGTAGTGCTCGCGCTCGTCCTCCGAGAGCATGTCGTACACCGTCGAGATGCCGGGCGCCCAGGAACCGATGGACACGCAGGCCACGGTGACCTTGTCGAAGTAATCGAACGCCCGGGCGATACCCGTCTGGCCGCGCAGCGCAGCCGCCGTGGCCGAATCCGGCAGCAGCATCGGCGCGTAAATGGGGTGCGCCTCGCCTCCGGAGACGTCGGCGGCGCGGCGTACCGCCTCGACCGAACCGCTGTCGGCGGTGCCCGCGTCGTACACGCCGGTCAGCTGGACCACCGTGCACGGCGGCAGCCGGTGCAGCGCCGAGGCCATGTGGATCGTCGAGCGGCCCCATGCGATGCCGAGCACGTCCCCCTCGGTGACCAGCTCACCGAGCAGGTCGGCGGCGACGTCGCCGAGGTTCTCCGGATCGGGCGCGTCGTCGGAGTCGGCGGCCGACTCCACGACCACGGCGTGCCGCAGGCCGTACCGGGCCCGCAGCGCGTCCGAACGCTCGGCGTCCAGCTCGGCCGGCACCCGGATCTCGATCCGTACGAGGTCACGCTCCAGTGCCGTCTCCAGCACCCGCGCGACCTTGAAGCGGCTGACGCCGAACTCCTCAGCGATCTGGATCTTGGACTTGCCCTCGAGATAGAACCGGCGGGCCATGGCCGCAGCCTGCACCAGCTCGGCGGGGCCCATCCCGGTATGTGGGCGGCTGGCAACCACGAAAATCTCCCCTACTGCGCACCTGATCGACTCTGCGCTCATCCTTCCAGAAACCCGGGGCCGCCGTGGACCGTGACCGCTCGGCCCGCGATGAACGCTGCATGGCCACGAGGTCAACCCCCGCCGCCGTGCGACCGCCGCCCCGGATGTGGGCCGCGCCGTGCGCGCGGCCCGGCCGCGTCAGTGCGCGCAGCCCCAGCCGACCGCCGCGGTCGCGGCGTCGGCCTTGTCCCGCAGCTCACGGACGGCCTTCGCCGGGTCCTCGGCGCCGTACACCGCCGAACCCGCGACGAAGACGTCGGCGCCCGCCTCGGCGCAGCGCTCGATCGTCTTGTCGGACACCCCGCCGTCGACCTGGAGCCACAGCTCCAGACCGTGCTTGGCGATCAGCGCACGGGTGCGGCGGATCTTCGGAAGCATGATGTCGAGGAACGCCTGCCCGCCGAAGCCCGGTTCAACCGTCATGATCAGCAGCATGTCGAGCTCGGGGAGCAGGTCCTCGTACGGCTCGATGGGCGTGGCGGGCTTGAGCGCCATCGAGGCCCGCGCCCCCTTGGCCCGGATCTCCCGCGCGAGGCGGACCGGCGCGGCGGCGGCCTCGGCGTGGAAGGTGACGGAGCCGGCCCCCGCCTCGACGTACTGCGGCGCCCAGCGGTCCGGGTCCTCGATCATCAGGTGGCAGTCGAGGGGGGTGTCGGTCGCCTTCCGCAGCGACTCCACGACGGGGACGCCGAGCGTCAGATTGGGCACGAAATGGTTGTCCATGACGTCGACATGGAGCCAGTCCGCGCCCTCGACGGCCTTCGCCTCCTCGGCGAGCCGGGCGAAGTCGGCGGACAGAATGCTGGGGTTGATCAAGGCCATGCCACCTAGTATGTCGCGCCCGCGCCCACAACCATAAGCGGGTCAAGGACGCGGGCCGCCACGGCCCTCCGCGGCACGCTTCCGCTCGGCGGCGCGGCGGTACACGGCGGCCGGCAGCCGCTCCCGGTGCCCGGCTTCGGCGGCCGGCGCGACGCCCGTCCAGGCCATCGCGACGGCGCCGTCCAGGACCGCGCGGTCGGCCCCCTCGGAGGTGCCGGCGGCGGCGAACTCGTCCGTGTGCTGCCGGGCGCCGCCGGTGTCGTAGCCGATCATCGGGTGGATCGTGGGCAGCAGGTGCGAGACGTTGCCCGTGTCGGTGGAGCCGGCGCGCTCCGGCGCGCGCCCGACGGTACGGCCCAGCGCTTCGGCGGCGCCCGCGTACAGCTCGGCGGCGGTGGTGTCCTGCACAGGTCGGCGAAGTCGTGCCCGTGCGGCTCCGCGCGGAGTTCGGTGCCGGTGGCCAGGCGCCCGCCTCGAAGCGGGCGCGCACCCGTTCCTGGAGCGCTCGCAGCGACTCCATCGTGGGCGAGCGCGCCTCGTACCGGGCCGAGGTCCTGGCCGGGATGACGTTGGCGGCCTGGCCGCCGTCGGTGACGATGCCGTGCACGACGCTCTCCGGGGGCAGCTGCTGGCGGGGCAGGCCGAGCGCGGTCCGGGCGACGGTGAGCGCGTCCAGGGCGTTGCGGCCCTCCCAGGGCGCGGCCGAGGCGTGTGCGGGGCGGCCGGTGCAGGTGATGTTCCAGGAGCCGAGGGCGAGCGAGCCGTTGCCGACGGCGTCGGCGTCGGCGTCGTTCGCGTGCACCATCATCGCGACGGCGACTTCGTCGAAGAGGCCGTGCTCGATCATGTCGACCTTGCCGCCGCCGTCCTCCTCCGCCGCCGTCCTCCTCCGCCGGGGTGCCGAGCAGCTTGACGGTGATGCCGACAACTGCTCGCTGCGGCCGCCGCCTCACGCCGTGCGGCGCAGCACCGCCAGGTACATCGCGTCCGTGCCGTGCAGGTGCGGCCAGAGCTGGACGTCCGGCCCGTCCCCGAGGGCGGGGACGCCGGGCATCAGCGGCCGGGCGTCCACCAGCTCGGCGGCCACCGCCTCCCGCTCCTTCAGCACGTCGTCCACGACCGCCCGGGTCTCGGCCAGGTGCGGCGAGCAGGTCGCGTACCCGACGACCCCGCCGACCCGTACGGCCTTCAGCGCCTGCCGCAGCAGCTCCCGCTGGAGCGGCGCGAAGCCGTCCAGGTCCTCGGGCCGCCGCCGCCAGCGGGCCTCCGGACGGCGCCGCAGCGCGCCCAGGCCCGTGCAGGGCACGTCCACCAGTACCCGGTCGAAGGAACCGGGCCGCCAGACCGGACGCGTACCGTCCGCCGCGACCACCTCGTACGGCCCGGGATTGCCCGCCAGCGCACGCGCGACCAGCCGCGCCCGGTGCGGCTGCTTCTCCGCGGCGAGCAGCGAGGCACCGCGCTCCGCCGCCAGCGCCCCCAGCAGCGCCGCCTTGCCGCCGGGTCCCGCACAGGCATCCAGCCAGCGCTCGTCGGCCCCGTCCACCGGCGCGTTGGCCAGGGCGACGGCCACCAGCTGACTGCCCTCGTCCTGCACGCCCGCACGGCCTTCCCGTACCGCGTCCAGCGCGCCCGGCTCGCCGCCCTCGCTGAGCCGTACCGCGTACGGCGACCAGCGCCCCGGCAGCCCGTTCTCCTCGCCGACCGCGGCGAGCAGCTCCTCGGGGGTGGACCGGCCGGGCCGGGCGACCAGGGTCACCTCGGGCCGCTCGTTGTCCGCCTCCAGCAGGTCCTCGATACCGGCCCGGCCACCCCCCAGCGAGTCCCACAGCGCGGAGACGACCCAGCGCGGATGGGAGTGCACCACACCCAGGTGGTCTTCCGGGTCCTCGTCGTACGGCGGCGCGACCCGGTCCAGCCAGCCGTCCAGATCATCCGCCGCGATCTTCCGCAGCACCGCGTTGACGAACTTGGCCCGCCCGTCGCCCAGCACCACCCGCGCCAGCTCCACACTGGCGCTGACCGCGGCATGCGTAGGGATGCGCGTACCGAGCAGCTGGTGCGCGCCCAGACTCAGCACGTCCAGCACCGGCGGGTCGACCTCCCGCAGCGGCCGGTCCACACACGCCGCGATGATCGCGTCGTACGTCCCCTGCCGGCGCAGCGTCCCGTAGACCAGCTCCGTCGCCAGCGCCGCGTCACGCCCGTCGAAGTCGCCGCCCTCGCGCGCCTTGCGCAGCAGCGGCGGCAGGACGAGGTTCGCGTACGCGTCCCGCTCGTCGACCGCGCGCAGGGCCTCGAACGCGAGGATGCGTACGGGGTCCTTCTTCGGCCTCCGGTAGGGCTTGCCGGTACGACGACGAGGCTGGTCGCTCACGAGTAAGGTGCTCCGCTGCTGACGAGAATGAATCCCGTCCAGCCTACCGTCGCAGCAGGTCGCCCCAGCCGCCCTGGATCATGGTCTGGAACGCCCACGCCCCGCCCCGCTTCACCAGCACGTCCGCGTACCGCACCGCCTGCCGCCGCCCGCCCACGGTGAACACCGCGTCCGTGAACACCACGACGAGCGACGCGCTCAGGAAGTGCGGCGTCCGCTTCGACTCGAACGACACCTCGTCATCCCCGCCCATCACCTCCTCCATCGTCCGGATGAACTCCGCCCGGCTCCACTGCCCGGTCCAGCCGTCACCCGCGGAGTCGTCGGTGACGAGGTTGAGCGGGAAGACGGCCATGTCCGCCATCCTTTCGACGTCCACCTCCGCACTCAGCGCGTCGTACCGCGCGAACCACGCGTCCACCTCCCGACGGTCCCGCTCGGTCGGTACGTACCCAGCAGCCTCGGGCACCACGAACTCAGCCATGCCGACTCCCCCTCTAATCAAACTTGACTAATTGCTCGGCAAGGTCATACCCGGCGCTCCACTCGTCAAACTTGATTAATTGCCCTCCGCGGGCACTCCTCAGCCGTCCAGCCGCTCCCCGGCCTCGATCCGCACACCGCGCGCCCAGTCCGCGGCGGCCATCGGCTTCTTGCCCTGCGGCTGCACCCACTGCAGCTGCACCGCGTGGCTGCCGGTACCCACGAAGACGGCCTTCTTCGTGGCCGCGATCTCACCGGGCCCCAGGTCCGTACGGTCGGGCACCAGCGCCACCGACATCACCTTCAGCCGCTCCCCCCGGAACAGCGTCCACGCGCCCGGCGCGGGGGCACAGCCACGGACCACCCGGTCCACCCGCAGCGCCGGCGCCGACCAGTCGATCTTCGCGTCCTCGACCTCGATCTTCGGCGCGAGCGTGACGCCCTCGGCAGGCTGCGGCACCGCCTTCAGCGAGCCGTCCTCGATGCCGTCCATCGTGGCGGCGAGCAGCCCGGCACCGGCGAACGCGAGCCGGGTCAGCAGATCACCGCTGGTGTCCGTGGCCCGGACCTCCTCCGTCAGCACGCCGTAGACGGGACCGGAGTCCAGCCCCTCCTCGATCCGGAACGTCGAAGCACCCGTCACCTCGTCGCCCGCCAGCACCGCGTGCTGCACCGGCGCCGCGCCGCGCCACGCGGGCAACAGCGAGAAGTGCAGGTTCACCCACCCGTGCGCGGGAATCTCCAGCGCGGCCTTCGGGAGCAGCGCGCCGTACGCGACGACCGGGCAGCAGTCGGGCGCGATCTCACGCAGCCGGGCCAGGAAGTCCTCGTCCCGCGGCCGGGCGGGCTTGAGCACCTCGATGCCGGCCTCTTCCGCGCGCTGCGCGACCGGACTGGCGACGAGCCTGCGGCCGCGCCCGGCCGGGGCGTCCGGCCTGGTCAAAACGGCCACCACCTCGTGCCGATCGGACGCGATCAGGGCGTCCAGTGCGGGCAGGGCGACCTCGGGGGTACCGGCGAAGACGAGCCTCATGGGTGGCGTGCTACCTCTCAGCGCTGCGGAAAGACACACCAGTCTATGGGGCGTCAGAACCGGGGGCGTACGGGTCATCGCGCGCCCCAGCTGAAAGCTCGTACGCCCCCATACCGTGACCCCACCCGGCGCTGCCGCGTTGGTCAAGCGACATTGACCACACCGGACCGCCAGCCGGTCCACGCATTCACTTTCCGCATCAACGCCGGTTCGAGAGGCTTGTTCATGGCCGACCACGCAACCCACGACGCCCAGGCACGCGCCAGTCTCCATCTACTGGTGCGGGACATCGAGCGGGTCCGCCGGCAGGTGGACGCACTGCGTACGCTGACCGCCCAACTCGGCAACGTCTACCGTCCCCGGCGCACCGGCCCGTCCACGGGTTTCGTCGTGTACGGGCGCGCTCCGGCACCCACGGTGCGCCTCGCCCAGGAGCTGCGGGACAGCGTCGAGACGCTCGTCACGGCCGCGGTCGACTTCGACCGCTCGCTCGGTTTCTCGTGGGATGCGGTGGGCTCGGCACTCGGCGTCACCAAACAGGCCGTCCACCGCCGCTACGGCGCCCGCCGCGCCACCGCCCAGCCCCCGGCCGACGCCCAGGAACCTCCCCGCGCCACCGAAGCCGCCCCCCGCCCGGTCTCCGTGGCCCCGGCCCTGCCCCCCACCCCCTCGGTCCCCGCGGCCCGCACGATGCCGGCCCAGTCCGCCGCCCAGGACCGCCCCAACGCCTTCCCGGGCCCCCGCAACGGCTGATCACGGACACCCGTACGCACGCCGACGCACTACGGGCGGACAGCAGGCCACTTCAGCCACCCCGACGCACCGAATCTCACTTCCCCCACGGGAGGGGGCGGGCCGGAGCGGGTGGGGGTTCGGACGTCAAGCGAAGCAGTCCGACCCCCCACCCGCGGAGGGCCGCCACCGCACCCGGTACGGACCCAGCCCGTCCGGCGCTTGAGGACACCGTCACCGGGGCGCACCCGACGCAACAGAACCGCCGGCCGCGCAGGGCTCACCCAAGATCCAGCGGATCGACCCGCACCCGTACGGCGGAACCTTCCCGCCGCACCATCCGCGCGGCCCAAGCACCCTTCAGGGCGCCCACCATCGCCGCCCCCTCCCCCGGCGGCACCCGGACGAGCACCCGCTCCCACACCTCGCCCACCGGCGGCTCCCCCGCCCGCCGCGGGCGCCCTGAGGCCGGGACAGGAACCGGCACCGGCCCCAACACCTCCGCCGAAGGCGGCAACGCCGCCCCCCGCACCAGCTCCGCGACATCCTCCGGCCGCCCCGCCACCGACGCCATCCGCGACACCGGCGGGAATCCCAGCTCCGCCCGCTCCGCGAGCTCCCGCACCGCATGCCCCACCGGGTCCCACCGCACCAGCGCCTGCACCGGCCGCAGCGTAGGCTCCCCGGTCACCACGACGACGCCCCCGGCGTCGGCGCCACGCACCAGTGCCCCCGCGCCCAGCCAGCGCCGCAGCGCCTCCTCCCCCGCCCGCAGATCGGGCCGGTTCAGCAACGCCCACCCGTCCAGCAGCAGCGCGGCGGCGTAACCGCCCGCCGCGACCGGCTCCGCGCCAGGCGTGGCGACGACGATCGCCGGCCGATCCGGCACGGTGTCCAGCACATGGTCCCGGCCGGACGTCCGGACCGGCACTCCCGGAAACGCCCGCCCCAGCTCCTCCGCCGTCCGCCGCGCCCCCACGACCTGGGCCCGCAGCCGCGCGTGCCCGCACTCCGCACAGTGCCAGTCCGGCGCCTCCTGCCCGCACCATCCGCAGCACAGCGCACTGTCCTGGTCCCGCGCCTCCAGCGGCCCCGCGCAGTGCCGGCAGCGCGCGGGCTCCCGGCACCGGGCGCAGGCGAGCCGCGGTACGTACCCCCGCCGCGGGACCTGGACCAGCACCGGGCCGCTGGCCAGCCCCGCGCGCGCCGTCTGCCAGGCGAGCGAGGGCAGCCGGGCCGCGCGCGCCGCCTCGTCACGGGCGGTCTCCGCGTCCCCGATCGTGCGGACCAGCGGCGCCGCCGCGCGCACCTGATCGCGTCCGGCCTCCAGCGACCGCGCCCAGCCGTTCTCCACCAGCTGGGCCGCCTCGACCGTGCGCCCCAGATCGCCGATCAGACACGCCGCCTTCTCGTGCACCGCGCGCAACAGCAGTACGTCCCGCGCGTGTGGGTACGGCGCGTGATCGTCGCTGTGCGCGGTGTGCCCGTCGTCCCAGATGGCGACGAGCCCCAGATCCGCCACCGGCGCGTACATCGCCGCGCGCGTCCCCACGACCGCGCGCACCGCGCCCCGGCGTATCGCCAGCCAGCGGCGGTACCGCTCCTCCGGTCCGGAGTCGGCCGTCAGGAGGGTGTGCAGCCCCCGGCCCACCAGCTCGGTCAGGGCGGCGTCGACGCGGGCGGCCGACCGCCCGTCGGGCAGCACGACCAGCGCCCCCCGCCCCGACGCCAGCGTCGCCGCCACCGCGGCGGCCAGCTCCCAGGGCCAGTCCGGCCCCGGCAGCGCCGTCCACACGGCCCGGGGCGAGCCCCCGCGCGCGAGGACGTCGATGAACCCGGGCCCGTCCGGATACCGCTCCCAGCTGGCCAGTGCGGGCACCGCGGGCGGGGGCGGCGGCGCGGGGAAGCGCTCCGCCTCGGCCTTGGCGTGCCGCGGCGGGATCGCCAGCTGCAGGACGTCGGCGAGCGAGCCGGCGTACCGGTCGGCGACCGCGCGGCACAGCGTCAGCAGCTCCGGGCTCAGCACCGGCTCCGGCGAGACCACCTGGGCGATCGCCGCCAGCGGGCCGCGGTAGTCGGACTCGGCGATGCGCTCGACGATGAACCCGTCGAGGAGGCCGCCGCCCTCGCGCCGGCCCTCGCGCACCTTGCCCGTGCCCGCGCCGAACCGGACCCGGACCCGGACCCCGGGCCGGGCCTCCTCGTCCATCGCGGCGGGCACGGCGTAGTCCCAGAGCTTGTCGAGATGGACCGGGCCCTTGTCCACCAGGACCCGCGCCACCGGCCGCTCCTTGGCCAGCTCGGCCCCCCGCCAGGTCCGCGGCTTGGCCTTCGGCGTCTTCTTCTTGGCCTGACGCACGGTCTCCCGGATCAGGGCCAGCTGCTCTCCCTGCTCCCCGGCCCCCGCCCCGTTCTCGCTGCTCACACCCCCAGTCTTAGCAGACCCCACCGACAGTGGCCGCCGGCCGCAGGGCAGCGGCGCCGGCCGGGAACGCCTCCGGGCCCGTACCGCGCGACAGCGGTACGGGCCCGGAGGCGTGAAGCAACAAAGAACGGAGCCGCGAAGGCTCGCGGGGCCTTACAGGCCGGCCGCCTTGCGCAGGGCGTCGACGCGGTCCGTGCGCTCCCAGGTGAAGGCCTCCAGCTCACGGCCGAAGTGGCCGTACGCGGCGGTCTCGGCGTAGATCGGGCGGAGCAGGTCCAGGTCACGGATGATCGCGGCCGGGCGGAGGTCGAAGACCTCGCTGATGGCCTGCTCGATCTTCTCGACGTCGACGGTGGCGGTGCCGAAGGTCTCCACGAAGAGACCGACCGGCTCGGCCTTGCCGATGGCGTAGGCGACCTGGACCTCGCAGCGCTGGGCCAGGCCCGCCGCCACGACGTTCTTCGCGACCCAGCGCATGGCGTAGGCGGCGGAGCGGTCGACCTTGGACGGGTCCTTGCCGGAGAAGGCGCCGCCGCCGTGCCGGGACATGCCGCCGTAGGTGTCGATGATGATCTTGCGGCCGGTGAGGCCGGCGTCGCCCATCGGGCCGCCGATCTCGAAGCGGCCGGTCGGGTTGACCAGCAGGCGGTAACCCTCCGTGTCGAGCTTGATGCCGTCCTCGATCAGCTGGTTCAGCACGTGCTCGACGACGAACTCGCGGATGTCCGGAGCGAGCAGCGAGTCCAGGTCGATGTCCGAGGCGTGCTGCGAGGAGACGACCACGGTGTCCAGGCGGACCGCCTTGTGACCGTCGTACTCGATGGTGACCTGGGTCTTGCCGTCGGGGCGGAGGTAGGGGATGGTGCCGTTCTTCCGCACCTCGGACAGCCGCTTGGACAGGCGGTGCGCGAGGTTGATCGGGAGCGGCATCAGCTCCGGGGTCTCGTCGCAGGCGTACCCGAACATCAGGCCCTGGTCGCCGGCGCCCTGCTTGTCCAGCTCGTCCTCGTCGCCCTCGACCCGCTTCTCGTAGGCGGTGTCGACACCCTGGGCGATGTCCGGGGACTGCGCGCCGATCGACACGGAGACACCACAGGAAGCGCCGTCGAAGCCCTTCTTGGAGGAGTCGTAACCGATCTCCAGGATCTTGTTCCGCACGAGGGTGGGGATGTCGGCGTAGGCCTTCGTGGTCACCTCGCCGGCCACGTGGACCAGGCCGGTGGTGATCAGCGTCTCGACGGCGACCCGGGAGGCCGGGTCCTCCTTCAGGAGCGCGTCGAGGATGGTGTCGCTGATCTGGTCAGCGATCTTGTCGGGGTGGCCCTCGGTGACGGACTCCGAGGTGAACAGGCGGCGGGACACATCGCTCCCTGGGGTTGCAGCGGCTGCTGTCTGATCATTGACGGACCGGCCGAGAGCTGCGCTCGGCGCGATCCACGGCCAGTTTATCGGTCAGGCACCACGTTCGGGCACGCAGTCTCGTTCTGTGGATGCGCCGTGACCAGGGACACCCTGCCATCCGGATCTCGAGGACCGCTCAACGGCAGGCCACGACAAGGGTTTTTGCCGTGGCCCATGGGTCGGGACGGACTCGTCGAACGATCAGGAAATTCGCTCGGCGACCAGGTCCCAGACCGTGTCGGCCAGCGCCTCCTTGGGCCCGTGGGGCACCGGGGTCTCCGTGCCGTCGGCGGCCAGCACGACCGCCTCGTTCTCGGCCGAACCGAAGGTCCTGTGCTCCCCGACCTCGTTGACGACCAGCAGGTCACAGCCCTTGCGGGCGAGCTTCCTGCGCCCGTTCTCCAGGACGTCGTCGGTCTCGGCGGCAAATCCGACGACGATTTGTCCGGGACGCGCCCGGTCGGCCGAGATCTCCGCGAGAATGTCCGGATTGCGGACCAGGTCGAGCGGCGGCTGCTCCACGTCGTCCCGCTTCTTGATCTTTCCGGTGGCGTACTGCGCCGGACGGAAGTCGGCCACGGCCGCCGCCATGACCACCGCGTCCGCGTCGGCCGCCGCCTTCAGCACCGCCTCGCGCAGCTGCACGGCCGTCCCGATACGGACGACGTCCACGCCCGCCGGGTCCGGCAGCCCGGTCTCCGCCGCGACCAGCGTGACCCGGGCGCCGCGCGCCACCGCCGTACGGGCGAGCGCGTAGCCCTGCTTCCCCGAGGAGCGGTTGCCCAGGTAGCGGACGGGGTCCAGCGGCTCGCGGGTGCCGCCCGCGCTGATCACGACGTGCCGGCCCGCGAGGTCGGGCGTGACCGCCTCCGGGCCGCGGGCCAGTACCCGGCGGCAGACCTCGAAGATCTCGGCGGGGTCCGGGAAGCGGCCCTTGCCGGTGTCGACGCCGGTCAGCCGGCCCACAGCGGGCTCGATCACGATCGCGCCGCGGCGGCGCAGGGTCGCGACGTTCTCCTGGGTGGCCGGGTGCTCCCACATCTCGGTGTGCATCGCCGGGGCGAAGACCACGGGGCACCGGGCGGTCAGCAGCGTGTTGGTGAGCAGGTCGTCGGCGAGGCCGTGCGCCGCCTTGGCCAGCATGTCGGCCGTACAGGGAGCCACCACGACCAGGTCGGCCCCCTGCCCGATGCGGACGTGCGGCACCTCGTGCACGGACTCCCAGACCTCGGTCGAGGCCGGGTTCCCGGAGAGCGCGGCCCAGGTGGCCTCGCCCACGAAGTGCAGCGCGGAGGCCGTCGGCACCACGCGGACGTCGTGCCCGGACTCGCTCAGCCGCCGCAGCAGCTCGCACGCCTTGTACGCGGCGATCCCGCCGCTGACCCCCAGGACGACCTTGGGCTTGTCCATCGTCTTCGCTGCTCCCCGAGCCAGGGCGCCCATGCGCCGAACGGTTACCCGCACACGGCGGTGTACGTACCCATGACACACCAGGGGCCCGGCAGCACGGCTGCCGGGCCCTCGGTGCGGTACATCTCGCGCGGCCTTACTGGGCCGGGCCCTCCACGGCCTCGGAGGTCAGCAGACCCGCGTTGATCTCGCGCAGCGCGATCGAGAGGGGCTTCTCGTGGACGTGGGTGTCCACCAGGGGGCCGACGTACTCGAGCAGGCCCTCGCCGAGCTGCGAGTAGTACGCGTTGATCTGGCGCGCACGCTTCGCGGCGTAGATCACGAGGCTGTACTTCGAGTCGGTGGCCTCGAGAAGCTCATCAATCGGCGGGTTGATGATGCCCTCGGGCGTGGTGATGGAAGAGGACACTCTCTGCCTTCCGAAGGGTGTGATCAGGGAATTTCCGGAGGAGCCGCGACATCGGGAAGAGCGCGAAGATCATTCTCCGGAGTTATTCAGCATCAAGGCTAGCAGCTCGCGCGAGACGTCCTCGACGGAGGTGTTGACGAGCGTCTCGTCGAACTCCTTCTCCGCCGCCAGCTCGACGCGCGCCGCGGTCAGCCGGCGCTCGATCACCTCGGGCGACTCCGTGCCCCGGCCGGTGAGCCGGCGGACCAGCTCCTCCCAGCTCGGCGGGGCCAGGAAGGTCAGCCGGGCCTCCGGCATGGACTCACGGACCTGCCGGGCGCCCTGCAGGTCGATCTCCAGCAGGACGGGCTCACCGGCCGCCAGGTGGTCCAGGACCGCCTGGCGGGGCGTCCCGTAGCGGTTGCCCGCGAATTCGGCCCACTCCAGCAGCTCGCCGTTGGCGATCAGCTTGTCGAATTCCTCGTCCTCGACGAAGAAGTACTGGACGCCGTGGCGCTCGCCGGGACGCGGCTTACGGGTGGTGGCCGAGACCGAGAGCCATACCTCGGGGTGGACCTTGCGCATATGGGCGACGACCGTGCTCTTGCCGACCCCGGAGGGGCCGGAGAGCACGGTCAGCCGCGGTTGTCTGTCCGGGGATGCCGGGGTCGCCCCCCGGGAGACTGCAGAACTCATACAGCGATTATTTCAGCTTCCCGGGGGTGCCCGGACACTCAGGCAGGCTTGCTGCCGAACTCACGCTCAAGAGCCGCGATCTGGTTGGAGCCGAGGCCGCGGACGCGGCGGCTCTCGGAGATCCCCAGCCGCTCCATGAGCTGCTTGGCACGGACCTTGCCGACGCCGGGCAGGGACTCGAGCAGTGCGGAGACCTTCATCTTGCCGATGACGTCGTTCTCCTGGCCCTGCTTGATGACGTCATGAAGGGAAGCGCCTGAATTCTTGAGCCGATTCTTGACCTCGGCGCGCTCCCGGCGAGCCGCGGCGGCCTTCTCGAGCGCGGCTGCGCGCTGTTCAGGGGTAAGGGGCGGAAGAGCCACGCCTACGTCACCTCGGATGTCGAACTGTCGGATACGGACCGGTGTGGAACCTAGTCGCCCCGCACCTGCGGAGCAACGAACAACGCGCTTGTGCGCGGTGCTCTCGTCGGAGACTAGCGGGCGAGGGCGCCAGAGTCAGCGAGAACAGACGAAAAGTCCTGGTCAGCCTCTACCGACCAGGACATTTCGGGACCAATGGACCGGCAAAAGTGCCGGTGCCTGCCATTAACCGACCGCTGCGGCCACATCCTGGGCGAACCGAGCCGCCGCATCGCGCAGACCTGTGGCGTCCGGACCGTGACGCAGAACACCCCGGCTGACGCTCGGCACCACATTGCGCACGGCGGCACCGAAGACCTTGGGGAGGTCCGCAGGGGTCGCGCCCTGGGCACCGATGCCGGGAGCGAGCAGCGGTCCGTTCACGGCGAGGTCGTACGAGGACAGGTCGCCCAGCGTCGCGCCCACGACCGCGCCGAAGGAGCCCAGGGGCTCGGCACCGGCGTTCTCGGCCTTGAGGTGGGCGAGCACGGTGGCCCCGACGGTCGAGCCGTCGGCCCGTACCGCGTGCTGCACCTCCCGGCCCTCGGGGTTGGAGGTCAGCGCCAGCACGAAGAGGCCGCAGCCGTTCTCCTTGGCCAGCTCCACGGCGGGCTTCAGGGAGCCGTAGCCCAGGTACGGGCTGACGGTGAGCGCGTCGGAGAAGAGCGGGCTGTCCGGGCTGAGGAAGGTGTCGGCGTACGCGGCCATCGTGGAGCCGATGTCACCGCGCTTGGCGTCCATGAGGACCAGCGCGCCCCGCTCCCGGGCTTCGGCGACGGCGGTCTCCAGGACGGCGATGCCCTTGGAGCCGAAGCGCTCGAAGAACGCGGCCTGCGGCTTGAAGACCGCGACGGTCTCGCCCAGCGCCTCGACGACGGTACGGGTGAACCGCGCCAGACCCGCGACGTCATCGTTCAGGCCCCAGTCGGCCAGCAGGGAGGCGTGCGGGTCGATGCCGACGCAGAGCGGCCCGCGCGCGTCCATGGCGCGGCGCAGGCGCGCTCCGAAGGGCTCCGGAGCGCTGCCCTGAGTGTCCTGGGCGGTCATGAGGTCACCTTCTTGTGCTCGGCGCCGACGGCCTCGGCGAGGGTGGCGTACGGGCTGTTGCGCAGGCGTGCTGCCAGGCCCTTGTGGATCGCGCGGCACCAGAAGGGGCCCTCGTAGATGAAGGCGCTGTAGCCCTGCACGAGGGTGGCGCCGGCCAGGATGCGCTGCCAGGCGTCCTCGGCGTTCTCGATGCCGCCGACGCCGATGAGGGTGATGCGGTCGCCGACGCGGGCGTACAGGCGGCGCAGCACCTCCAGGGAGCGCTCCTTGACCGGACGGCCGGAGAGCCCGCCCGTCTCCTGGACGAGCGCGGGGTCGGACTTCAGGCCCAGCCCGTCCCGGGCGATGGTGGTGTTGGTGGCGATGATGCCGTCCAGGCCCAGCTCGACGGCGAGGTCGGCGACCGCGTCGACGTCCTCGTCGGCCAGGTCGGGGGCGATCTTCACCAGGAGGGGGACGCGGCGCCCGGTGACCGTGCGGTCGGCGGCCTCACGCACGGCCGAGAGCAGCGGGCGCAGGTGGTCGACGGCCTGGAGGTTGCGCAGGCCGGGCGTGTTCGGCGAGGAGACGTTGACCACGAGGTAGTCGGCGTGGCCGGCCAGCCGCTCGGTGGAGGTGACGTAGTCGCCGACCGCTTCGTCCTCGGGCACGACCTTGGTCTTGCCGATGTTGACGCCCAGCGTCGTCCGGAAGGCGGCCTTGCGGGCCGCCAGGCGGGCCGCCACGGCCGCGGAGCCCTCGTTGTTGAACCCCATGCGGTTGATGAGCGCGCGGTCCTTCACGAGGCGGAAGAGGCGCTTCTTGGGGTTGCCGGGCTGCGGCTGCGCGGTGACCGTGCCGATCTCGACGTGGTCGAAGCCGAGCATGGTCATGCCGTCGATCGCGACGGCGTTCTTGTCGAAGCCGGCGGCGAGCCCGAAGGGGCCGTGCATGCGGCGCCCGAGGGCCTCGACGCGCAGCTCCTTGTAGCGGGGCGCGAGGACGGCGGCGACGAAGGTCCGCAGGACCGGGATGCGCGCGGCCAGCCGGATCCAGCCGAAGGCCAGGTGATGGGCCTGCTCCGGGTCCATCCGCTTGAAGATCAGGTTGAAGAACAGCTTGTACACAGGAGTGTCCTCATGAAGAGGGGGACACCGGGTGGCCGGTGTCCCCCTCGATCGACGGGCTGCTTAGTCGCGGGCCGCGGTCAGGTGCTCCGCGTGCTCCTGGAGGGAGCGCACGCCCACCTCGCCGCGGGAGACCGCCTCGATGCCCTGGACGGCGGCCGCGAGGGCCTGGACCGTGGTCAGGCAGGGCACGGAGCGGGCCACCGCCGCCGTACGGATGTCGTAGCCGTCGAGGCGGCCACCCGTGCCGTACGGGGTGTTGACGATCAGGTCGACCTGGCCGTCGTGGATGAGCTGGACGATGGTCTTCTCGCCGTTCGGGCCCTCGCCCTCGGACTGCTTGCGCACGACCGTGGCGTTGATGCCGTTGCGGCGCAGCACCTCGGCGGTGCCGGAGGTGGCCAGCAGCTCGAAGCCGTGCTGGACCAGCTCGCGGGCCGGGAAGATCATCGCGCGCTTGTCGCGGTTGGCGACGGAGACGAACGCGCGGCCCTTCGTGGGCAGCGCGCCGTACGCGCCGGCCTGCGACTTGGCGTACGCCGTGCCGAAGACCGAGTCGATGCCCATGACCTCGCCGGTGGAGCGCATCTCCGGGCCGAGGACGGTGTCCACACCGCGGCCCTGCATGTCGCGGAAGCGCGACCAGGGCATCACGGCCTCCTTGACGGAGATCGGCGCGTCCATGGGGAGCGTGCCGCCGTCGCCGGTCTTCGGGAGCATGCCCTCCGCGCGCAGCTCGGCGATGGTCGCGCCCAGCGAGATGCGGGCGGCGGCCTTGGCGAGCGGTACCGCGGTGGCCTTCGAGGTGAAGGGCACCGTACGGGAGGCACGCGGGTTGGCCTCCAGGACGTACAGGATGTCCCCGGCCATCGCGAACTGGATGTTGATCAGGCCGCGGACGCCGACGCCCTTGGCGATGGCCCCCGTGGAGGCGCGCAGCCGCTTGATGTCGAAGCCGCCGAGGGTGATCGGGGGCAGCGCGCAGGCGGAGTCGCCGGAGTGGATGCCGGCCTCCTCGATGTGCTCCATGACGCCGCCGAGGTAGAGCTCCTGGCCGTCGTAGAGCGCGTCGACGTCGATCTCGATGGCGTCGTCGAGGAAGCGGTCGATCAGCACGGGGTGCTGGTCGATGAGGCCCGCGTGCCGCTCCAGGTACTCGCCGAGCGACGGCTCGTCGTAGACGATCTCCATGCCGCGGCCGCCGAGCACGTAGGACGGGCGCACCATGACCGGGTAGCCGATCTCGGCGGCGATCTTCTTGGCGTCGTCGTACGAGAAGGCGGTGCCGTACTTCGGGGCGGGCAGCCCGGCCTCGGTCAGCACCCGGCCGAAGGCGCCGCGCTCCTCGGCGAGGTCGATGGCCTCGGGCGAGGTGCCGACGATCGGCACGCCGTTGTCCTTCAGGGCCTGCGCGAGGCCCAGCGGGGTCTGGCCGCCGAGCTGCACGACGACGCCCGCGACCGGGCCCGCCGCCTGCTCGGCGTGCACGATCTCCAGCACGTCTTCGAGGGTCAGCGGCTCGAAGTACAGGCGGTCGGAGGTGTCGTAGTCCGTGGAGACGGTCTCCGGGTTGCAGTTGACCATCACGGTCTCGTAGCCCGCGTCGCTGAGCGCGAAGGAGGCGTGGACGCAGGAGTAGTCGAACTCGATGCCCTGGCCGATGCGGTTCGGGCCGGAGCCCAGGATGATCACCGCGGGCTTCTCGCGCGGCGCGACCTCGGACTCCTCGTCGTAGGAGGAGTAGAAGTACGGCGTCTTCGCGGCGAACTCGGCGGCGCAGGTGTCGACCGTCTTGTAGACCGGGCGGACGCCGAGCGCGTGCCGGACCTCGCGGACGACGTCCTCGCGCAGCTCGCGGATCTCCGCGATCTGGGCGTCGGAGAAGCCGTGCCGCTTGGCCTCGGCGAGGACCTCGGCGCCGAGCTTGTCGGCGGCCGCGATCTCGTCGGCGGTCTCCTTGATCAGGAAGAGCTGGTCGACGAACCACGGGTCGATCTTCGTGGCGTCGAAGACCTCCTGCGGGGTGGCCCCGGCGCGGATGGCCTGCATGACGGTGTTGATCCGGCCGTCGGTCGGGACCTGCGCCGTGGCCAGCAGCTCGGCCTTGTCACCGGGGTCGCCGGTGAAGGTGAAGGAGCTGCCCTTCTTCTCGGTCGAGCGCAGCGCCTTCTGCATGGCCTCGGTGAAGTTCCGGCCGATGGCCATGGCCTCGCCGACCGACTTCATGGTCGTGGTCAGCGTGGCGTCGGCGGCCGGGAACTTCTCGAACGCGAAGCGCGGCACCTTGACCACGACGTAGTCGAGCGTGGGCTCGAAGGACGCCGGGGTCTTCTCGGTGATGTCGTTGGGGATCTCGTCCAGCGTGTAGCCGACGGCGAGCCGGGCGGCGATCTTGGCGATCGGGAAGCCGGTGGCCTTCGAGGCGAGCGCGGAGGACCGGGAGACGCGCGGGTTCATCTCGATGACGATGACCCGGCCGTCCACGGGGTTGACCGCGAACTGGATGTTGCAGCCGCCGGTGTCCACGCCGACCTCGCGGATGATCGCGATGCCGACGTCGCGCAGCACCTGGTACTCGCGGTCGGTGAGCGTCATCGCCGGGGCGACGGTGATCGAGTCACCGGTGTGCACGCCCATCGGGTCGAAGTTCTCGATGGAGCAGACGACCACGACGTTGTCGTTCTTGTCGCGCATCAGCTCCAGCTCGTACTCCTTCCAGCCGAGGATGGACTCCTCCAGGAGCACCTCGGTGGTCGGGGAGAGCGTGAGGCCGGTGCTGGCCATGCGGCGCAGCTCCTCCTCGTTGTGCGCGAAACCGGAACCGGCGCCGCCCATGGTGAAGGAGGGGCGGACGACGACGGGGTAGCCGCCCAGCTCCTCGACGCCCTTCATGACGTCGTCCATGGAGTGGCAGATGTAGGAGCGCGCGGACTCGCCGTGGCCGATCTTCTTGCGGACCTCCTCCACGACCTCCTTGAACAGGTCGCGGTCCTCGCCCTTGTGGATCGCCGCCACGTTGGCGCCGATCAGCTCGACGCCGTACTTGTCGAGGGTGCCGGCCTCGTGCAGCGAGATCGCGGTGTTCAGCGCGGTCTGGCCGCCGAGGGTGGGCAGCAGCGCGTCGGGGCGCTCCTTGGCGATGATCTTCTCGACGAACTCGGGGGTGATCGGCTCGACGTACGTCGCGTCGGCGATCTCCGGGTCGGTCATGATCGTCGCCGGGTTGGAGTTCACGAGGATGACGCGGAGACCCTCGGACTTCAGGACCCGGCAGGCCTGGGTACCGGAGTAGTCGAACTCGGCGGCCTGGCCGATGACGATCGGGCCGGAGCCGATGACCAGGACGGACTGGATATCGGTGCGCTTAGGCACGCTGGCCCTCCATCAGGCTAACGAAGCGGTCGAACAGGTACGCGGCGTCGTGGGGACCGGCGGCCGCTTCGGGGTGGTACTGGACGCTGAAGGCCGGCTGGTCGAGCAGCTGGAGGCCCTCCACCACGTTGTCGTTCAGGCAGACGTGGGAGACCTCGGCGCGGCCGTAGGGGGTGTCGGAGACCTTGTCGAGCGGGGCGTCCACGGCGAAGCCGTGGTTGTGCGCGGTGACCTCGACCTTGCCGGTGACGCGGTCCTGGACCGGCTGGTTGATGCCGCGGTGGCCGTACTTCAGCTTGAAGGTGCCGAAGCCGAGCGCGCGGCCCAGGATCTGGTTGCCGAAGCAGATGCCGAAGAGCGGGGTCTTCCGCTCCAGGACGCCCTGCATGAGGGCGACCGGGTGGTCGGCGGTGGCGGGGTCGCCGGGGCCGTTCGAGAAGAACACGCCGTCCGGATCGACCGCGTAGACGTCCTCGATCGTGGCGGTCGCGGGCAGGACGTGCACCTCGATGCCGCGCTCGGCCATGCGGTGCGGGGTCATGCCCTTGATGCCCAGGTCGATCGCGGCGACGGTGAACTTCTTCGTGCCGATCGCCGGGACGACGTACGCCTCCTGAGTGGCGACCTCGGCGGAGAGGTTCGCGCCCTTCATCTCGGGGGCCTGGCGGACCTTCTCCAGCAGCGTGCCCTCGTCGGGCAGCGCCTCGCCGGAGAAGATGCCGACGCGCATGGCGCCGCGCTCGCGCAGGTGGCGGGTGAGCGCGCGGGTGTCGACGCCGGAGATACCGACGACGCCCTGGGCGGCCAGCTCGTCGTCCAGGGTGCGGACGGAGCGCCAGTTGGAGGGCGTCCGGGCGGGGTCGCGGACGACGTAGCCGGAGACCCAGATCTTCCTGGACTCGGGGTCCTCGTCGTTGACGCCGGTGTTGCCGATGTGCGGGGCGGTCATGACGACCACCTGGCGGTGGTAGGAGGGGTCGGTCAGGGTCTCCTGGTAGCCGGTCATGCCGGTGGAGAACACCGCCTCGCCGAAGGTCTCCCCCACGGCCCCGTAAGCACGGCCGCGGAAGCTGCGGCCGTCCTCCAGGACGAGTACGGCGGGAACCTTCGCGGTTCCCCTGGTGGAGGTCGTCATCGTTCGGCGCCTTCCGTCGTAGTGATGAACTGGTTCATGGAGTTGATCGCTGCCACCCAGGCGGGGTGCTCGGCCGCCTGGTCCGAGCGGAACCCTGAGTCGAGCAGCTTGTCGCCGTGCGCCCAGGTGATGACGAGCAGGCCGCCTTCCGGCAGAACCTTGCCCGCGATGGCCTTGTCGAGCCGGGCACCGCGCAGCCGATCGGCCGGGACGAAGAAGTCGGCCGCGCCGGGGCGCAGCACGTTCAGCCCCGCGGAACTGAGCGACAGCTCAGCTCGGCTGCGGGTGCCGAGCCCGCGGGCCACGATCCGGTCGAGCCACTGTCCGGCGGTGGTGGAGCCGTGGTACCGGCCGCTCATCGTGAGCCGCGGCTCACCGGGCTCCTCGGGGGCCTGCGGAAGCTCGGGCAGGTCGCCCTGGAGCGTGCCGCGCCACTTCCAGCCCTCGCGCATCAGCCAGTACAGGAGCACCACGAAGAGCAGCAGGCCGACGACCCAGCCGATCCGCGCGGGCCAGTTGGTGACCTCTGCCGACTCCTTCGCGGCGGCCAGAGAGATCAAGGTCAGATGAGGTGTCACGCCAGCTTCCCGTCCACGACCGTTGCCCGGCCCCGCAGGAAGGTGTGCGTGACGCGGCCCGGCAGCTCGCGGCCCTCGTACGGGGTGTTCCGGCTGCGGGAGGCGAACCCTGCGGGGTCCACAGCTCCACGGTAAGCGGAATCGACCAGGGTGAGGTTGGCGGGCTCGCCTGCCGAGACGGGACGGCCGTGGCCCGCGAGGCGGCCGATGGCCGCGGGGCGGACCGACATCCGGTCGGCGACCTGCGCCCAGTCCAGCAGGCCGGTGTCGACCATCGTGTGCTGGATCACGGACAGGGCGGTCTCCAGGCCGACCATGCCCATGGCCGCCGCGCCCCACTCGCAGTCCTTGTCCTCGTGCGGGTGCGGGGCGTGGTCGGTGGCGACGATGTCGATCGTGCCGTCCGCCAGCGCCTCGCGCAGCGCCATGACGTCGCGCTCGGTGCGCAGCGGCGGGTTGACCTTGTAGACCGGGTTGTACGTGCGCACCAGCTCGTCGGTGAGGAGGAGGTGGTGCGGGGTGACCTCGGCGGTCACGTCGATGCCGCGGGACTTGGCCCAGCGGACGATCTCGACGGAGCCGGCGGTGGAGAGGTGGCAGATGTGCACACGGGAGCCGACGTGCTCGGCGAGGAGGACGTCGCGGGCGATGATCGACTCCTCGGCGACGGCCGGCCAGCCGCCCAGCCCCAGCTCGGCGGAGACGACGCCCTCGTTCATCTGGGCGCCCTCGGTGAGGCGCGGCTCCTGGGCGTGCTGGGCGACGACGCCGTCGAAGGCCTTCACGTACTCCAGGGCACGGCGCATGATCACCGCGTCGTCGACGCACTTGCCGTCGTCGGAGAAGACCCGGACGTTGGCGGCGGAGTCGTGCATGGCGCCCAGCTCGGCGAGCTTCTTGCCCTCCAGGCCGACCGTGACGGCGCCGATGGGCTGCACGTCGCAGTAGCCGGACTCCTTGCCGAGCCGCCATACCTGCTCGACGACGCCGGCGGTGTCGGCGACCGGGAAGGTGTTGGCCATGGCGTGCACGGCGGTGAAGCCGCCGACCGCCGCGGCCTTCGTACCGGTCAGGACCGTCTCGGAGTCCTCGCGGCCCGGCTCGCGCAGGTGGGTGTGGAGGTCGACCAGGCCCGGCAGCAGGATCTTGCCGTCGGCCTCGATGACCTCGGCGCCCTCGGCGCTGAGCCCGTTCCCCACCTCGGCGATGGTCTCGCCGTCGATCAGCACGTCCTGCGGCTCGCCGCCGAGGACCTTCGCGCCGCGGATAAGGATCTTGCCCATGGTTACTTGCTCTCCTCGGTGCGAGTGGTGCCGGTCGTGCTGGTGGTGGGGGTGGAGAGGGCGGGCTCGTTGCCGCCCAGCAGCAGGTACATGACCGCCATGCGGATGCTGACGCCGTTGGTGACCTGCTCCACGGCGGTGCAGCGCGGCGAGTCGGCGACCTCGGCGGTGATCTCCATGCCGCGGTTCATCGGGCCGGGGTGCATCACGACGGCGTGCTCGGGCATCCGGGCCATCCGGTCGCCGTCCAGGCCGTACCGGCGGGCGTACTCGCGCTCGGTCGGGAAGAACGCGGCGTTCATCCGCTCGCGCTGGACGCGCAGCATCATGACCGCGTCGGACTTGGCGACCACGGCGTCCAGGTCGTAGGAGACCTCGCACGGCCAGGTCTCGACGCCGACCGGGACGAGGGTGGGCGGCGCGACGAGCGTGACCTCGGCGCCCAGCGTCGTCAGCAGGTGGACGTTGGAGCGGGCGACGCGGCTGTGCAGGATGTCGCCGACGATGGTGATGCGGCGGCCGTTCAGGTCGCCCTCGCCGCCCGCCAGCCGGCGGCGCATCGTGAAGGCGTCCAGCAGGGCCTGGGTGGGGTGCTCGTGGGTGCCGTCACCGGCGTTGATCACCGAGCCGCCGATCCAGCCGGAGGTGGCCAGGCGGTGCGGCGCGCCGGAGTCGTGGTGCCGTATGACGACGGCGTCGGCGCCCATCGCCTCCAGGGTCAGCGCGGTGTCCTTCAGCGACTCGCCCTTGGAGACGGACGAGCCCTTGGCGGAGAAGTTGATGACGTCCGCGGAGAGGCGCTTGGCGGCCGCCTCGAAGGAGATGCGGGTGCGGGTGGAGTCCTCGAAGAAGAGGTTGACGACGGTGCGCCCGCGCAGGGTGGGCAGCTTCTTGATCGGCCGGTCGGCGACCCGGGCCATCTCCTCGGCGGTGTCGAGGATCAGGACGGCGTCGTCGCGTGAGAGATCGGCGGCCGAGATGAGGTGACGCTTCATCCGGTTTCTCCGTGAGTGAGGCAGGTATGCGGGAATGTCCGTCGAGCGGGCATGGGTACGCGCCCGGGCACACCGGGGCGTACGGGAGGGCTCAGCGCTCGGCGGTCTGTGCGGCCTGAGCCTGCTTGTCCTGCTTCACACCGAGCAGCACGGCGTCCCGGCCGTCCTCCTCGGCGAGCTGGACCTTGACCGTCTCCCGCAGCGACGTGGGGAGGTTCTTGCCGACGTAGTCGGCGCGGATCGGCAGCTCGCGGTGGCCACGGTCGACCAGGACGGCGAGCTGCACGGCACGCGGCCGGCCGATGTCGTTCAGGGCGTCCAGGGCCGCGCGGATCGTGCGGCCCGAGAAGAGCACGTCGTCGACGAGGAGGACCACGCGGCCCTCGATGCCGTCACCGGGGATGTCGGTACGCGCGAGCGTACGGGCGGGGCCCAGACGCAGGTCGTCGCGGTACATCGTGATGTCGAGCGAGCCGACGGGGACCGCGCGGCCGGTGATCTCTTCGAGCTTGGCGGCGAGCCGGCGGGCGAGGAAGACGCCACGGGTGGGAATGCCGAGCAGGACCACATCCTCGGCGCCCTTGGCGCGCTCCACGATCTCGTGGGCGATGCGGGTCAGCATCCGCGCGATGTCCGGGCCTTCCAGAACGGGGCGCGCCGGAGTCGCAGGGTTTACGTCCATACGAAACGGACCTCCTTCTCCGCCTCACGGGACGGACCTTAAAGGACGTCGGATTTACCGCATTCACGGTACCAGGGGCCCGGACATCGGCCGTAAGCACCCCTGCCGGTACACGGTATGCCTCATTCGGCTTGACGAAGCCAAATTACGCTGCGTAACTCACAGTGAGTTACCAGCCGCGCGGCCGAGCCGCATATCGAGACAGCTGTCTGGGGAGCTTTATGTCCAGCGAATACGCTAAACAGCTCGGGGCCAAGCTCCGCGCCATCCGCACCCAGCAGGGCCTCTCCCTCCACGGTGTCGAGGAGAAGTCCCAGGGCCGCTGGAAGGCCGTGGTAGTGGGCTCGTACGAGCGCGGCGACCGTGCCGTGACCGTGCAGCGCCTGGCCGAGCTCGCCGACTTCTACGGCGTGCCGGTCCAGGAGCTCCTTCCGGGCACGACCCCGGGCGGCGCCGCCGAGCCGCCGCCGAAGCTGGTGCTGGACCTGGAGCGGCTCGCCCACGTCCCGCAGGAGAAGGCCGGCCCGCTGCAGCGCTACGCCGCGACGATCCAGAGCCAGCGCGGTGACTACAACGGCAAGGTGCTCTCCATCCGCCAGGACGACCTGCGCACGCTCGCGGTCATCTACGACCAGTCCCCCTCGGTCCTCACCGAGCAGCTGATCAGCTGGGGCGTCCTGGACGCCGACGCGCGCCGCGCGGTCCAGCACGAGGACATCTGAGTCCTCCGCCCGTAAGCAGAAACGAAACGCCTCGGTACGGGAGCGACAGCTCCCGCGCCGGGGCGTTGTCGCGTCCGGGCGGGCTCCCACTCCGCCGCTGGCCGGGGCGGCCGCCACGGCCAGCGGCTCCGGGCTCACCACCGCGGGACCGTCCTCGCGAGCCCGCCGTACCGCCGCCACCGCGACGAGCAGGTCGTCCGGCGGGCCCGAGGACACGCGCAGGCCGTCGAGGGCCCCCGACGCCGCGTACCAGGGCCGCCCGTCGCCCCGTACACCCGTCGCGCCGGCTCCGTGCAGCCCTCGGGACCGATGTGCCGCAGGACCGGCGCAGCCCCACGACCAGCGCCGTGCGGCCGGTGAGCGCCGCGGCGACGTCCGCAGGGCGCAGCCGGTAGCCGACGGGGTCGACGGGGACGGTTACTGCGCGCAGTCCGAAGAGCGTCGCGGCCTCGTGGAAGGCGGCGTGCGCCGTCTCGGGGAGGAGCACTTCGGGCGCGCTGACCCCGCGCGTACGACGGGCGCGCTCACGCGCCGTGAACACGGCCAGGAGGCAGCTCCCCGGGCCGCCTCTGATCGCGCCACGACGCCCGGTAAGGCCGTCATGTCCAGGCCGGGGTCCGGACGGGCGAGGAGGGGGCCGGCGGCTCGGCGTGCGACAGATTCGGACATCCGGCCGAACGTAGGGCGGGCCCCGCAACGGCACCGCCGGCCGAACGTAGCGCGGCCCCGCAACGGCACCGGGCCCGGAGACGGAAGGAATTCCTTCCGTCTCCGGGCCCGGTGGATGCGTGCGGAGCCTCGGCGCGGGCGTCAGGCCCGGCGCAGGCTCGGCTTGAGGTCCTTCAGACGGCCGAGCATGCCGTTCACGAAGGACGGCGAGTCGTCGGTGGAGAACTCCTTGGCCAGCTGCACGGCCTCGTCGATCACGACCGCGTCCGGAGTCTCGTCCACCCAGATCAGCTCGTAGGCGCCGAGCCGCAGGATGTTGCGGTCGACGACCGGCATCCGGTCGAGCGTCCAGCCGACCGCGTACTGCGCGATCAGCTCGTCGATGCGCCCGACGTGGTCCGCGTACCCCTCGACAAGCTCAAGGGTGTACTCGTTGACCGGGGGCTGCCGGGGATCGGTCCGGGCGTGCCGCATCCAGTCCGCGAGCACGGTCTGCACGTCGGCGCCGCGCTGGTCGGCCTCGAAGAGGATCTGGAAGGCGCGCTTGCGGGCCTTGTTACGGGCGGCCACGGTTAGCTGTTCACCCGACCGAGGTACTCACCGGAGCGGGTGTCGACCTTGATCTTCTCACCCGTGGTGATGAAGAGCGGGACCTGGATCTCGTAGTCGGTCTCCAGCGTGGCGGGCTTGGTGCCGCCGGTGGAGCGGTCGCCCTGGACGCCGGGGTCGGTGTGCTTGATCGTCAGCTCGACCGCGGCCGGCAGCTCGACGTACAGGACCTCGCCGTCGTGCTGCGCCACGACGGCCTCGAAGCCCTCGAGCAGGTAGTTGGCGGCATCGCCGACGACCTTACGGTCGATGTGCAGCTGGTCGTAGGTGTCCATGTCCATGAAGACGAAGTAGTCGCCGTCCATGTACGAGAACTGCATCCCGCGCTTGTCGACGTTGGCCGTCTCGACCTTCACGCCGGCGTTGAAGGTCTTGTCCACCACCTTGCCGGAGAGCACGTTCTTCAGCTTGGTACGGACGAAGGCCGGGCCCTTGCCGGGCTTGACGTGCTGGAACTCGACAACGGACCACAGCTGGCCCCCTTCGAGCTTGAGCACCATGCCGTTCTTGAGGTCGTTCGTGGATGCCACGGTTGCGGTATCTCCTGGACTGCAGGTGGTGGGGACCCGGAGTCCGCACGCTCCGGGCCCGTCAAGGCTCAGAGGGCGAGCAGCTCCTTGGTCGTGATCGTGAGTAGCTCTGGCCCGCCGTCCGCCTCGGGGCGGACGACGAGTGTGTCGTCGATCCGGACACCGCCACGGCCCGGAAGATGAACCCCAGGATCGACGGTGACCGGCACGCAAGCGTCCAGTTTACCCATGGCCGCAGGTGACAGCTGAGGGTCCTCGGCGATTTCGAGCCCTACGCCGTGCCCGGTCCACGGTCCGAGCCCCTCTTCGTGCCCCCCGGAAGCCAGCACCTGACGCGCCGCGCGGTCCACTTCACGGCACTCGACGCCGGGTGCCAGCGCCTCCCTCCCGGCCCTCTGGGCTGCGAAGACGAGCTCGTACAGGTCGATCTGCCAGTCCGCGGGGGTGGTGCCGATGACGAACGTACGGCCGATCTCGCAGCGGTAGCCGCGGTAGTCGGCGCCCAGGCTGACGGTGAGGAAGTCGCCTTCCTCGACCCGCCGGTCGGTGGGCGGATGACCGGGGCGGCCGGAGTGCGGGCCGGTGGCGACGGAGGTGGGGAAGGCGGGCCCGTCCGCGCCGTGGTCGACGAGCCGCCGCTCCAGCTCCAGGGCGAGGTGGCGTTCGGTGCGGCCCACGAGGATCGACTCCAGCAGCTCGCCGAGGGCCTGGTCGGTGATCTCGGCCGCGATCCGCAGGCACGCGATCTCGTCCTGGTCCTTCACCAGCCGCTGCGCCTCCACGGCACAGCCGAGATCCTCCAGACGCAGCTCGGGCGCCACCGAGCGCAGGGCGCGGTGGCGGGCGACGGTGAGGTGGTGCTCCTCCACCGCCAAGGCCTCGGCGCCGGACTTCGCGGCGAGGTCGGCACCGGCCACGGCCGGGTCGCCGGCGTGCGGCGGCAGCAGGCTGACCCGCAGGTCCTCCGCCGGCCGCCCTTCCGACGGATCGCCGGTGGGTGCGCTGGGGCAGAGCAGGGTGTCGCCGCCCTCGTGCAGCAGCAGGGCGGCGCCGCGCGGCGCGCACCCGGTGAGATAGCGGATGTTGGCGGGGCTCGAAACGAGTGCCGCGGCGGTGTCGGTCGCGCCCGCGCCGGTGCCGACCGCGGCATAGCGGTCACGCAACCGGGCGCGTCGGGTTGCGTACATGTCTGGCATGTACCGAGCGTACGGGTGCGCCGGGACTCGCGCGCTTTGAACGCGTCTGTGGGGGTTTCCGGCCCGTCGGCGAGCGGGCGGCCGCGCCACACGGGGCGGCCGCCCGGCACCGGGCCGGTCAGCCCGTCACCAGGCGGGCGGGCTGGCGATGCTGCGGGCCACGACGTCGTCGAGCATCCGGGCCGTGGTGGCGACGTCGTGGCTGGAGTTGTCGATGATCGGCAGGCCCGAGCTGTACCAGCCGGCCATCCGGCCGTGGATACGCGCGACCTCTTCGTCCGTGAGGCGGCGGTTGCCGCTGCGCTGGGCGTTGCGTTCGAGGACGATCTCCAGGCCGGGGAGCAGCACGACGGGCAGCAGCCCCGGGCCCACGTGGCGCTTCCAGCCACCCAGCCCGACGACCGGCCGGTCGGGGAAGACGGCGTCGTCGAGGATGCAGGAGATTCCGTTGGCGAGGAAGTTGCGCGCGGCGAAGCCGCAGGTCCGGCGGGCGAGACGGTACTGCGCCTCGGAGTGGTCGTTCCAGCCCTGCTGGGGGTCGGCGAAACCGGAGCGGACCCATTCGCGTACGTCGTCCAGGCTGATGTGGGCCGTGGGGACGCGGCGGATGTCGGCCCAGTGCCGGGCGACGCTGGTCTTGCCGGCCCCCGCCGGGCCGATGAGCAGCACCGCGACGGCGGTGTGCGCGGCGTCGGGCGCGGCCGTGCCGGGCGGCGGCGTGGGCAGCGCGACGGGGTTGCCCGTGGGCAGCTGGATGTGGCCCGTGGCCTCCGGCCGCGGTGCCTGCGCCTGCTGGTTACCGGCCCAGCCCGCGGGCGCGCCCTGCGGCGGGGGCGGCGGACCGGTCGGCGCGCCCTGCGGCGGAGGGGGCGGACCCGTGGGGGCGCCCTGCGGCCGGGGCGGTGCGGCCGGTGCCGGGGGCCGTTGCGGCCCGGAGGGTATGGAGCGGGCCTGGGGGTCGGCCCAGGCGCCGGCGCTGCCCGGCGAATGAGGCGGTGGCAGCGGAGCCCCCCCTGGGTGCTGCATCCGGTGGCTCTCCGTCTCGTGGGTGAAGTGCGGACGATGGGTCGTACCGAAAGGTACTGCCCCCGGCCGTAGTTGTGGGAACGGCCGGGGGCGGCGGGAAGTGCCCGGCGGGCGTCAGGCGGCGATCTCGGCGTGTGCCGCGAGGAGCATGGCCGGGTCCGGGCCCTCCAGCACGGTCGGCTTGGCCAGCCCGTCCAGCACGATGAAGCGCAGCAGGTCGCCGCGGGACTTCTTGTCGACCTTCATCGTCTCCAGCAGCTTGGGCCACTGGTCGCCGCGGTAGGTCAGCGGCAGCCCGACGGAGCCGAGGACGGCGCGGTGCCGGTCGGCGGTCGCGTCGTCCAGCCGCCCGGCGATCCGGCCCAGTTCGGCGGCGAAGACCATGCCCACCGAGACGGCCGCGCCGTGCCGCCAGTTGTACCGCTCGTTCTTCTCGATGGCGTGCGCGAGCGTGTGGCCGTAGTTGAGGATCTCCCGCAGGCCCGACTCCTTGAGGTCGGAGGAGACCACCTCGGCCTTGACGCGGATGGCGCGCTCGATCAGCTCGGCGGTGTGCGGCCCGTCGGGGCGCTTCGCGCCCTCGGGGTCGCCCTCGATCAGCTCCAGGATGGCCGGGTCGGCGATGAAGCCCGCCTTGATGACCTCGGCCAGGCCCGAGACGTAGTCGTGCACCGGCAGCGAGTCCAGCGCCGCGAGGTCGCACAGCACACCGGCCGGCGGGTGGAAGGCGCCGACAAGGTTCTTGCCCTCGGCGGTGTTGATGCCGGTCTTGCCGCCCACGGCCGCGTCCACCATGCCCAGCACGGTGGTCGGTACGGCGATCCAGCGCACCCCGCGCAGCCAGGTGGCCGCGACGAAGCCCGCCACGTCGGTGGTGGCGCCGCCGCCGACGCCGACCACGACGTCGGTACGGGTGAAGCCGGTCTGGCCCAGCGCCTTCCAGCAGTACGCCGCGACCTCGGCGGTCTTGGCCTCCTCGGCGTTCGGCAGCTGGATCGCGATGGCCTCGTAGCCCTGGCCTGCGAGGTCCTCGCGCAGCGCCTCACCGGTGGCGGCCAGCGCCTCCGGATGCAGTACGGCGACGCGCTTGGCCTGGTTGCCGATCAGCGCGGGCAGCTCGCCCAGCAGCTGCCGGCCGACCAGCACGTCGTACGGGTCCGAGCCGGCGGTGCCGCCGACGTGGATGCGAGTGGGTGCGTCGGTCATGCGTGGTCCTTCCCGCCGGGGGTCCCGGGGTCGCCCCCGGGGGTCTTCAGCAGCTCCAGGGCGTTCAGCGCGGCGTCGGCGACCTCCTCGGGCGTACGGCCCTCCGTGGACACCACGGCCCGCGCCACCTCCTCGTACAGCGGCCGGCGCTCGGCCATCAGCTCGCGCCAGCGTTGCCGGGGGTTGACGGCCAGCAGCGGGCGCGGCGCGTCCAGACCGACCCGCTTGACGGCCTCGGCCACGCCCATCTCCAGGAAGACGACGGGCCGGCCGGCCAGCAGCTCCCGCGTGGACGCGTCCAGCACGGCGCCGCCGCCCAGCGCGAGCACTCCGGAGTGCTCCTGCACGGCGGCGCGCACCGCCTGCCGTTCCAGCTCGCGGAAGTGCGGCTCGCCCTCGTCGATGAAAATCTCGGAGATCGGCTTGCCCTGGGAGGCGACGATGTCGGCGTCGGTGTCGCGGAAGGCGGTGCCCAGCCGGGCGGCGATCGCCATGCCGGCCGTCGTCTTCCCGACGCCCATCGGACCGACCAGGATGACGGCCGGGCCGGTCACCGGCTCGCTCACCGGATCGCCAGGTTGTCGAGGAACGACTGGACGTTGCGGCGGGTCTCGGCGACGCTGTCGCCGCCGAACTTCTCCGCCACGGCGTCCGCGAGGACCAGCGCCACCATGGCCTCGGCGACGATGCCCGCGGCGGGCACGGCGCACACGTCGGAGCGCTGGTGGTGGGCCTGCGCCGCCTCGCCGGTGGTCACGTCCACGGTGGCCAGGGCGCGCGGCACGGTCGCGATCGGCTTCATCGCGGCGCGGACACGCAGCAGCTCGCCGGTGGTCAGACCGCCCTCGGTACCGCCGGAGCGGCCGGACGCGCGCTTGATCCCCTCATCGGTCGCGAGGATCTCGTCGTGCGCCTGGGAGCCGGGCACGCGGGCCAGGTCGAAGCCGTCGCCGACCTCGACGCCCTTGATCGCCTGGATGCCCATCAGCGCGCCTGCCAGACGGGCGTCCAGGCGCCGGTCCCAGTGGACGTGGCTGCCGAGGCCGACCGGCACGCCGTACGCGAGGACCTCGACGACGCCGCCGAGGGTGTCGCCGTCCTTGTGGGCCTGGTCGATCTCCGCGACCATCGCCTTCGAGGCGTCCTGGTCCAGGCAGCGCACCGGGTCCGCGTCCAGCTTCTCCACGTCGGAGGGCTTGGGGTACACGCCGTAGGGGGCCTTGGCGGCGGCCAGCTCCACGACATGGCTGACGATCTCGATGCCCGCCGTCTCCTTCAGGAAGGAGCGGGCCACCGCGCCCAGCGCCACCCGGGCCGCGGTCTCCCGCGCGGAGGCGCGCTCCAGGATCGGGCGGGCCTCGTCGAAGCCGTACTTCTGCATGCCGGCCAGGTCCGCGTGGCCGGGGCGGGGGCGGGTCAGCGGCGCGTTGCGGGCCAGCTCGGCCAGCTCGGCCTCGTCGACCGGGTCGGCCGCCATGACCTTCTCCCACTTGGGCCACTCGGTGTTGCCCACCATGATCGCGACGGGCGAGCCGAGCGACAGACCGTGCCGCACGCCGCCGAGGAAGGTCACCTCGTCCCGCTCGAACTTCATCCGGGCACCGCGGCCATAGCCGAGCCGGCGACGGGCCAGGGCGTCCGCCACCATGTCCGTGGTAACGGGGACGCCGGCCGGAAGGCCCTCCAGCGTCGCCACCAGTGCGGGGCCGTGCGACTCCCCCGCCGTCAGCCAGCGCAACCTGCTCAACGGTGCTCCTCATGTACTGCGCGTACGGTCTTCCCCTGATCCTCCCACGTCCGGCGCCACGGCCGGCGGCCAGTCCAGCAGACGGAACGGCAGGTGGACGCCGGGGAGGGTCAGCGGGCCGCCAGCGCCGCCTCGCCGGCCTTGCGCATCGCGGCCAGCGGGGCCCGCTCGCAGCCGGTCATCTGCTCGACCTGGAGGACGGCCTGGTGCACCAGGAGGTCCAGGCCGCCGACGACCGCGCCGCCGCGCTCGGACCAGGCGGCGGCCAGGGCGGTGGGCCACGGCTCGTACAGCACGTCGAAGAGGGTGCCGGGCCGGGCCGGTACCGCGGCGGCCAGCGCATCCGTGGCCCCGGCCGGAGTGGTGGCGATGACCAGCGGCGCGTCGAAGGCGGCGGCCGCCTCGTCCCAGGGGGCGGTGCGAACGGCGACGCCCAGCCGCTCGCCCCAGCCGCGCATCTCGTCGGCGCGCGCCTGGCTGCGGACGTACACGGTCACCTCGCCGGTGCAGATCCGGGAGAGCGCGGCGAGCGCCGAGGAGGCGGTGGCGCCCGCGCCGAGGATGGCCGCGTGGCCGACGCTCGTCACGCCGCGCTCGCGCAGCGCCTCCTGGATGCCGGGGATGTCGGTGTTGTCGCCGGTGCGGCGGCCGTCCTCGGTGAAGACCACGGTGTTGACCGCCTCGACGGAGGCCGCGGTCTCGCTGATCCCGTCCAGCAGCGGGATGACCGCACGCTTGAGCGGCATGGTCAGCGACAGGCCCGCCCACTCGGCGTCGTCCAGCTCCGCCAGGAAGCCGGGCAGGGCCGCCTCGTCGACCTCGAAGCGGCCGTACTCCCGGCCGGCCAGGCCCAGTTCCTCGTACGCGGCACGGTGCAGCACCGGCGACAGCGAATGGGCGATGGGCGATCCGAGGACCGCCGCCTTGTGGTGGGTTCCTGACACGGGTACTGCCCTCAGCCGTTCTCTCACGCGTCCTGCCCTGGCGGGTCGCCAGGGGTGCTAGCGGGTCTTGTTGAATTCCGCGACGAGCTTCTCGTGCTCGGCGTAGGTCTTGGCGAACTTCGTCTTCCCGTTGATGGCGACGAAGTAGTACCAGCCGTCGTCGGTCGGGTTGACCGCGGCCTTGAGCGCGTCCTCGCCCGGATTTCCGATCGGCCCCGGCGGCAGCCCCTTGTAGTAGTACGTGTTGTAGGGGTTGTCGTAGTTCTTGATGGCGCTGATCGGAATGTCGAGTTCGCTCTGGTTCTTGATGTAGTTGTACGTCGAGTCGAATTCGAGCTTGCCGTAGGTTTCGGTGTTGCCGGTGTCCAGGCGGTTGTAGATGACCTCGGCCATCTTGCGGAAGTCGTCGTGGCTGGTGCCTTCGGCCTGGGTGAGGCTGGCGACCGTGACGAGCTGGAGCGGCGAGGTGAGCCCGAATTTCTTCGCGTTCGCCGCGAGGTCGTAGCGGGCGTAATTCTGTTTCGCCCGCGCGACCATCTGCTTGAGGACGTCGACCGGCTTCGTGTGGTCGCCGACCTCGTAACGCGAGGGGTACAGGAAGCCTTCCAGCGGGTCCTTTATGTCGGGGTCGTCGTCCGCCCAGGACGGCAGGCCGAGGTTCTTCGCCTCGCTCGCGGCGACGCCCTTGGTCGTACCGGCCTTCAGCCCGAGCTTCTTGTCGATGGCGGAGTAGACCGCCACCGCACGCGAGCCCTCCGGGATGGTCAGGCTGTTGCGGCTCTTCGGGCTGAGCATCAGTTCGACGGCCGAGGCCGCCGACATCTCCTTGCGCAGCGTGTAGACGCCGGGCTGGAGGCCCGCCTCGGCCTTGGGATTCTCGGTGACCGCTGCGGTGAACGCGTCGGCGCTCTTGACCACGCCTTCCTTCTTGAGCAGCAGCCCCATCTGGAGCACGGGCGAGCCGTCCGGGATCTCCACCTGGACGCTGCCGGTGCCCTCGCCGTCGAAGTCCGGCGGCGGCGCGAAGCGGTCGTAGGCGAGGTAGCCGCCGCCGGCGATCACCGCGAGGACGACGACCGCCGCGACCGCGCGGCCACGCCGCTTCGGGCGCTGGTCCTTGCCGCGGCGCTCCCGCACCGGCCGGCGCTTCCCGCGCGGCGCGGCCTCCTCGTCGGGGTCCGCTTCCGCGTCGCCGCCGGAGAAGAAGGCATGGTCCGGCTCCGGCTCGGGCCGGGCCGGCTCCTCCTGCCAGGCCGCGTCGTGCCCCGCCCCCTGCCAGTCGTCACCCTGCGGGCCGCCGGGCACGGCGGGCATGGGGGCCGTCTGGTCGTGCCGCACCGGCTGGTGCTGCTGCGGGTGCGGTGCCGGGTAGCCGTCGGGCGTGCCGTAGTGGTCCGGCACCCCGGCGCCGTACGGATCGGGCTGCTGCCCGTACGGGTCGGGCTGGTGGCCGTACGGGTCCGCCTGGTGGCCGTACGGGTCGTAGGGCGCGCCGCCGGCCTGCCCGGCCTGTCCGCCGCCCTGTCCGTACGGGTCGTACTGCTGCGGGTGCGCGTACTGCTGGTGCTCGTACTGGTGCTGCTGCGGGCCGGGGGCGCCGCCCCAGCCCGGCTGCTGCCCCGCGTAGGGGTCCTGGTTCCCGTAGGAAGCCTGGCCGCCGTAGGCACCCTGCTCGCCGTAGGACTCTCCGTAGAGAGGGTCCTCGGGGTGCCACGGTTCGGAGCCGTGGCCCCGGCCATACTCAGTCATCGATCCCCTAGAGCCGCGAGGCGGTGCGCTCCGTGGTCGGCAGCGCTGCTGACGTACTGACCGCCTCTTCTTGCGCGCGCCCCTGTTCGAACGCGGCCGGTCGCGCGGAACGTTACCGTACCGCGATCAGCCGCCCGCCTCGACGCTCTCACCAGGGACCTGTCCGGACGTGCGTTCGGTTTCCAGGGCGCTCTGGAGGATGACCACGGCCGCCGCCTGGTCGATCGCGGAACGGCCCTTCTTGGCCTTCACGCCGGAGGCGCGCATGCCCTGGGCCGCGGTGACCGTCGACATCCGCTCGTCCACCAGGCGTACCGGCACCGGCGCGATGTTCTTCGCCATCTCCCGCGCGAAGGCCCGCACCTTGGCAGCGGCCGGTCCCTCTCCCCCGTTCAGGGAGCGGGGCAGGCCGACGACGACCTCCAGCGGTTCGTACTCCTCGATGATCGCCGCCAGGCGCCGGTGGGCGGCCGGGACGTCACGTCCCGGCACGGTCTCCACCGGGGTCGCGAGGACCCCGTCGGGGTCGCACGAGGCGACCCCGATCCGGGCGTCCCCGACGTCGACGGCGATCCGCCTGCCTCGTCGCAACCGTCAGCCCGCCTGCGCCACGAGCCGCTCGACGGCCTCGAGGGCCTCGGGCACGGCGGTGGCGTTCTGGCCACCGCCCTGGGCGACGTCCGGCTTGCCGCCGCCACCGCCGCCGAGCGTCTTGGCGGCCGTACGGACCAGGTCGCCGGCCTTGATGCCGCGCTCGCGGGCAGCCTCGTTGGTGGCGATCACGGTCAGCGGGCGGCCGTTGGCCACCGAGAAGAGAGCGACCACGGCCGGGCGGTCGGACGGGATACGGCCGCGCACGTCCAGGACGAGCTTGCGCAGGTCGTCGGCGGAGGTGCCGTCGGGCACCTGGCCGGAGGCCAGCGCGATGCCGCCCACGTTCTTGGCGCCCTCGGCGAGCCCGGCGGCGGCCTGCAGGACCTTCTCCGCGCGGAACTGCTCGATCTGCTTCTCCGCCTCCTTGAGCTTGGCCAGCACGCCGGAGATCTTCTCCGGCAGCTCCTCGGGCCGGCCCTTGACCAGCTCGGTCAGCTGCGAGACGACCGTGTGCTCACGGGCCAGGAAGTTGTACGCGTCGACGCCCACCAGGGCCTCCACGCGGCGCACGCCGGAGCCGATGGAGGACTCGCCGAGCAGCTTCACCAGGCCCAGCTGGGCGGTGTTGTGGACGTGCGTACCGCCGCACAGCTCCTTGGAGAAGTCGCCGATGGTGACCACGCGCACGCGGTCGCCGTACTTCTCGCCGAACTCGGCGATGGCGCCCTGCTTCTTGGCGTCGTCCATGCTCATCACCTCGGCGGTGACGTCCAGTTCGCGCGAGAGGACCTCGTTGATCTTCTGCTCGACGTCCGTGAGGACCGTGCCGGGCACGGCGGTCGGCGAGCCGAAGTCGAACCGGAAGCGGCCCGGGGAGTTCTCCGAACCGGCCTGGGCGGCCGTGGGGCCGAGGGCGTCGCGCAGCGCCTGGTGCGTGAGGTGGGTGGCGCTGTGGGCGCGGGCGATGGCCCGGCGGCGCTTGACGTCGATGGTGGCGTACGCGGGCGAGCCCACGGTGATCTCGCCGACCTGGACCGAGCCCTTGTGGACAGTGACGCCCGGGACCGGCTGCTGGACGTCGCGGACATCGATCACGGCGCCGGTGTCGGTCTTGATGCGGCCGGTGTCGGCGAGCTGACCGCCGCCCTCCGCGTAGAACGGCGTACGGTCCAGGACGACCTCGACCTCGTCGCCCTCGTGGGCGGCCGGCGAGGAGACGCCGTCGACCAGCAGGCCGACGACCGCGGCCTCGCCCTGGGTGTCGGTGTAGCCGGTGAAGACCGTCGAGCCGGAGGCGTCGGCGACCTCGCGGTAGGCGGACAGGTCGGCGTGGCCGTGCTTCTTGGCCTGGGCGTCGGCCTTGGCGCGCTCCCGCTGCTCCTTCATCAGGCGGCGGAACCCGCTCTCGTCCACCGACAGGCCCTGCTCGGCGGCCATTTCGAGGGTGAGGTCGATCGGGAAGCCCCAGGTGTCGTGGAGCAGGAACGCCTTGTCACCGGAGAGGACCGTGCCGCCGGCGGCCTTGGTCTCGCTCACGGCGGTGTCGAGGATGTTGGTGCCGGCCTTCAGGGTCTTGAGGAAGGCGGCCTCCTCGGCGAGCGCGACGGTCTCGATGCGCTTGCGGTCCTGGATCAGCTCCGGGTACTGCTGGCCCATCGTCTTGATGACCACGTCGACCAGGTCGGCGACGACCGGCTCGGTGGCGCCGAGCAGCCGCATGTTGCGGATGGCGCGGCGCATGATGCGGCGCAGGACGTAGCCGCGGCCCTCGTTGCCGGGCGTGACGCCGTCGCCGATGAGCATGACGGAGGTGCGCATGTGGTCGGCGACGACGCGCAGCGAGACGTCGGTGTCCTGGCCGGCGCCGTAGGCGACGCCGGTCAGGTCGGTGGCCTTGTCGATGACCACGCGCAGGGTGTCGGTCTCGTACATGTTCTGTACGCCCTGCAGGATCATGGCGAGGCGTTCGAGACCGAGGCCGGTGTCGATGTTCTTGCTGGGCAGCTCGCCGAGGATCTCGAAGTCCTCCTTGGAGGTGCCCTCGCCGCGCTCGTACTGCATGAAGACCAGGTTCCAGATCTCCACGTACCGCTCGTCGTTGACGGCCGGGCCGCCCTCGACGCCGAACTCCGGGCCGCGGTCGTAGTTGATCTCGGAGCACGGGCCGCACGGGCCCGGCACGCCCATGGACCAGTAGTTCTCCTTCTTGCCCAGGCGCTGGATGCGCTCCTTGGGCACGCCGACGACCTCGTGCCAGATCCGCTCGGCCTCGTCGTCGTCCAGGTAGACCGTGATCCAGAGCTTCTCCGGGTCCAGGCCGTAGCCGCCGTCCTCCTGGGAGCTGGTCAGCAGCTCCCAGGCGTACGTGATGGCGCCTTCCTTGAAGTAGTCGCCGAAGGAGAAGTTGCCGCACATCTGGAAGAACGTGCCGTGCCGGGTGGTCTTGCCGACCTCTTCGATGTCCGGCGTGCGCACGCACTTCTGGACGCTGGTGGCGCGCGGCGCCGGCGGCTTGACCTCGCCGAGGAAGTACGGCTTGAAGGGCACCATGCCCGCGGGGACCAGCAGCAGCGTCGGGTCGTCCGCGATGAGCGACGCCGACGGCACGACGGTGTGCCCACGCTCTTCGAAGAAGCGCAGCCAGCGGCGGCGGATTTCAGCCGACTCCATCAGTGGTCCTCGTTTCGGTTCGGTCCGGTTTTCCGGGTGATACGTGTCGTGGGGTGGTGTGGTTCGAGCGCGGCGGTCCGGCGGGCGGGCGGCAGTTCGCGCGCCGCTCCGGTCTCCGTCAGACCGAGCGCTTCGTGCAACTGCTCTTCACGGTCCGCCATTCCGTCGCGTACGTCCAATGCAAATCGGCGCAGCCGGTGTCCGGTCGCCACCGCCTTGTCCGCCGCCTGGGCCGCGAGACTGTCGGGCTGGAGCTTGCGCAGCTTGCTGTGGACCTTGTTGGTGACCCACACCCCGGCGGCGGCGCCGGTGGTGAACCAGAATGCGCGGCGGAACATCGCGGTGATCAGTCCTTGGTACGGCGGTTGCGGCGCCCGCTCCGGCGGGCGGCGGGCAGGGTGCGGCCGACGACGACGGGGGGTTCGGGCGCGGGCGCGCCCTTCCGGCCGATCGCGCGGCGGACGCCGTAGCCGAACGCCGCGACCTTGACCAGCGGGCCCCCGAAGGCGGAGGAGACGGTCGAGGAGAGCGCGGAGGCGTTGGCGGTGACCTCCTGCACGTCGGAGGTGATCGCGTCGACGCGGGCGAGCTGGGTGTGCGCGGAGCGGACGGTCTCGGACGCGTCCGCGAGCAGCGGTACGGCCTTCTCGGACACCTCGGAGACCATCCTGGTGGTCGCCTTCAGCGTCTGCGCGAGCCTCACCAGCACGAGGGCGAGGAACGACACGAGGATCGCCCAGAAGACGGCCACGAGGATCCCGGCCACCTCTCCACCGGACACGCTCACACCACTTTCCGACTGGTTCTCTGCTTGTCTCGTCCTGCTCGATCGGCAGATGACGACCCTATCGCGCCGGGGCTCCCCGTCCGCACCGCGTTCCCGTGTGCCACGGCCGGTTTCCGGGGCCGGTGGTGCCGCGGCGGACCGCGCACCCGGGCAGGTACTGCTCGTTTGTACGGTCCGCACAGCTCCGAGTACGCTCCGTGTGCCATGCGACGCTCCCGGGGACCGGACCCCGCCTCCCGTGACCGCTGCGTCCGCCCGCCGGCCCCGGGCAATCTGCCCGCGGAACTGAACCGGTTCGTCGGACGCGCCGGCGAACTGGCCACGCTGACCGGGATGGTGGCGGACGCGCGGGTGGTGGCGCTCACGGGGATGGGCGGGGTCGGCAAGACCCGGCTCGCCACGCAGGCCGGCCGGGCGCTGCGGGACCGCTTCCGCGACGGGGTGTGGCTGATCGAGCTGTCCGGCGTGCAGGAGCCGCATCTGCTGGACCACGTGGTCGCCGAGGCCCTGGAGCTGGCCGACCACAGCGGGCGCCCGACGCGGGAGGCGCTCTGCGACGACCTCGCCGACAGCGAGCTGCTGCTGGTCCTGGACGGCTACGAGCACCTGGTGGCCGACTGCGCGCCGCTGGTCGCGCAGCTGCTGCGGCAGGCCCCCGATGTCCGGGTGCTGGCCGCGGGGCGGCGCCCGCTGGGCCTGCCCGGGGAGCGGAACTGTCCGCTGGCACCGCTGCCCGACGAGGAAGCGGGCGAGCTGTTCGCCGACCGGGCGCGCTGTGTGGTCGCCGGGTTCACCGTCGACGAGGCGAACGGCGCGGCGGTCGCCGAGCTGTGCCACCGGCTCGACGGCATCCCCCTGGCCCTGGAGCTGGCGGCGGGCCGGCTGCGCGCCCTCTCCGTCGAGCAGGTGGTGCGCCGCCTGGACGACCGCTTCCGGCTGCTGACCGGTGGCGACCGGCTGGCCCTGCCCCGCCACCAGACGCTGCGTACGGCCATCGGCTGGAGCCACGAGCTCTGCACGCCGCAGGAGCGGCTGCTGTGGGCGCGGCTGTCGGTGTTCGCCGGACAGTTCGATCTGGAGGCGGCGGAGTACGTGTGCTCGGGGAGCGGGCTGCCCGCCGACGAGCTGCTGGACGTGCTGTCCGAGCTGGTCGCGCAGTCGGTGGTGATCCGTGAGGAGAGCCCGGCCGGGGTGCGGTACCGGATGCTGGACACGGTACGGGCCTACGGCGCCGAGTGGCTGGCGGCGCTGGACGACACCGCGCGGCTGCGGCGCCGGCACCGCGACTGGTACGTGGGCCTGGCGACCTGGTGCGAGCTGGACTGGTTCGGGCCCCGGCAGGACGAGGTGGCGGCCCGGATCGACGCCGAGCTGCCCAACGTGCGGCTGGCGCTGGAGCACAGCCTGGAGGTGCCGGAGGAGGCGTACCTCGGGCAGTTCCTGGCCGGGACGCTGTGGTTCTTCTGGGTGGGCTGCGGCCGGCTCGCGGAGGGGCGGCACTGGCTGGAGCGGTCCCTGCGGCTGCCCGCCGACCATCACGACGCGCGGCTGAAGGCGCTCTGGGTGACCGGTTACGTCGCGGTCCTCCAGGGCGATCCGGTCCGTGCGCGGCGCGTGCTGGAGCAGTGCCGGTCGGAGGCGCGGTACGCGGGGAACGCCACGGCCGCCGCCTACGCGCTGCACCGCCTGGGCTGCCTGGCGCTGACCGGCGACGACATGCCGCGCGCCGAGGAGCTGCTGCGGGAGGCGCTGGCCGCCTACCGGGAGATCGGCGAGCTGAACAGCAATGTGCTGATGGCGCAGATCGAGCTGGCGATGGCGGTGGCCTTCGGCGGCGACCTGGCGGCGGCGGAGGAGCTGTGCGCCGAGGTCCGGGAGGTGTGCACGGACCACGGTGAGCGCTGGGCGCTGGCGTACGCGCTGTACGTACTGGCCTACGCGGCGTGGACGCGGCAGGACCTCGCGGGTGCCCGCCGGCTGCTGACCGAGTGCCTGGTGATCGACCACACCTTCCACGACCTGCTGGGCGCGGTGCTGGCGGTGGAGCTGCTGGCGCTGGTCACGGCGGACGAGGGGGACGCGGCGGAGGCGGCGCTGCTGCAGGGGGCCGCGGCGCGGATCTGGCCGTCGGTCGGGCCGCAGCTGTTCGGCTCCCGCAACTTCAACCAGCCGCACGAGCTGTGCGAGCGGCTGGCCCGCGGCGAGCTGGGCGACGCGGGGTACGAGGCGGCCGTGCGGCGGGGCGGGGCGCTGGACCTGGACGCGGCCGTCGCACGGGTCGTGGGCGGTCTCCCGCGCCCGCGCGGGGAATCCGGCGGCCGGACCCCGGATACGGGCGAGCCCGCCGTTTCCCCGGCCACGAACGGCGGGGAGACGACGGGCTGAGGCAGCGCGCGCCGCGGTGCGGCGCGCGTGCCGGGTGCTGCCGGGCGGCTCGCCCGGCACGCGGAGTACGGCGCTCGCTCAGCGGGCGTAGTACTCGACGACCAGCTGCTCGTCGCAGATGACCGGGATCTCCTTGCGGTTGGGGTCCCGGTCCAGGCGGAACGCCAGGGCCTGCAGGTTGACCTCCAGGTAGCGGGGGGTCTCGCCCTCGCCGGCGTAGCCACCCTCACGGGCGACCTGGAAGGGGTGCTTGTTGCGGCTGCGCTCGCGGACCATCACGACGTCACCGGGGCGGACGCGGAAGGACGGCTTGTCGACCTTGCGGTCGTTCACCGAGATGTGACCGTGCACCACCATCTGGCGGGCCTGGTAGATCGTCCGGGCGAGGCCCGAACGGAGGACGAGCGCGTCCAGACGGCGCTCAAGCTCGATGATCAGCGCTTCGCCTGTCTTGCTGTCGACCTTCCGAGCGCGGTCGTAGGCGCGCACCATCTGGCGCTCACTGATGTCGTACTGCGCACGCAGACGCTGCTTCTCCAGCAGGCGGACCTTGTAGTCACTGTTCTGCTTGCGGCCACGGCCGTGCTCGCCGGGCGGGTAGGGACGGGCCTCGAAGTACTTGACGGCCTTCGGCGTCAGGGCGATGCCGAGCGCGCGCGACTTCTTGACCTTGGGACGCGACTGGTTCACGTGGAACGAACCTCCATGTAAGTTAGGTGAGGCTTACCTTAGCAGCGCGAGGAGACCGCATGTTTCGACCTGGGAACCCCCTGCCCAGTGCAGATGAGAGCACCGAGGCGGGTCAGCCGCGTCCCATGGAAGACGCCCAGCAGCCGACCGCCGCCGAGCGTGTGCGAACCCTCGTGGATTCCCATGCTATGGCGTCTTTGGCCATTCCCGGAGTCCACGACCCCGACGAGACCGGCTTCGCCGCGCCCGCCTGCAGAACGGTCGACGGCTCAGGAGACGTGCTGTTGCTGGTTCCTGGGGACTCAGCAGCCGCTCGCGCCGCAGCTCACGCACAGGACGACGACGTCACAGCCGTGATGGAACTCACGGACGTCGCACCCGTTTCAGTGCCGCACCGCATCCGCGGACGCGCCTGGATCGCCGGCTGGCTGACCCCCGTACGCGGCGAGGACCGGGCCCACGCCGCCCGGCTGCTCGCCGAGCGGCACCCCGTCGGCGAGCTGCTGGGCATCGGCGAGGCACTGCGCCCCGCCCCGCTCACCGGCGCCGTCGGCCGCGCCGCCTGGATGATGCTCCGCCTGGAGGTCGGCGAGGCCACTGTGGACGATCTGTGGGGCGCGGACTCCGTCGAGCCGGAAGAATTCGCCCAGGCCGCTCCCGACCCCGTGGCGGGCCACGAGGCGGAGCTGCTGCAGCATCTGCACACCGCGCACGGCGAGCAGGTACGCGACCTGTGCGGGCTGCTCGGCGACCGGGCCGAGCAGGTCTGCGCGGCGCGCGGCGACGTCGTTCCCGTGGCGCTGGACCGCTTCGGGCTCCGGGTCCGCTTCTCCGACCCGGGCCACCACACCTTCGACGCCCGTTTCGACTTCCCCACGCCCGTGCGTGACCTGATGGAGCTGCGCCGGGCGATGCACCACCTGTTCGACGCGGCGGCGTGAGGGCCCGCGACGGCAACGCCGCCGCTCCCCCACGCGCGGGCCGCGCCGCCCTCCGCACACGGGACCGCCCCGGCTGGTCGAAGGACCGGCCGGGGCGGTACGCGTGCGGGCGGACGCCCGTCGGGCGCGTCAGGCGCTGAGCGCGGCGAGCGCCTTGTTCAGCGTGGCGGACGGACGCATGACGGCCGCGGCCTTCGCCGGGTCGGGCTGGTAGTAGCCGCCGATGTCGGCCGGCTTGCCCTGGACGGCGATCAGCTCGTCGACGATCGTCTGCTCCTGCTCGGCCAGCGTCTTCGCCAGCTCGGCGAACGCCTCGGCGAGCGGCGCGTCCTCGGTCTGCTTGGCCAGCTCCTGGGCCCAGTACAGGGCGAGGTAGAAGTGGCTGCCGCGGTTGTCGATGCCGCCCAGCTTGCGGCTGGGGGACTTGTTCTCGTTGAGGAACGTGCCGGTGGCGCGGTCGAGGGTGTCGGCGAGGATCTGGGCACGCGCGTTGCCCGTCTTCTGCGCGAGGTGCTCGAAGCTCACCGCGAGCGCGAGGAACTCACCCAGGCTGTCCCAGCGCAGGTAGTTCTCCTTGACCAGCTGCTGGACGTGCTTGGGCGCGGAGCCGCCGGCACCGGTCTCGAAGAGACCGCCGCCGTTGATGAGCGGCACGACCGAGAGCATCTTGGCGCTCGTGCCGAGCTCCAGGATCGGGAACAGGTCGGTGAGGTAGTCACGCAGCACGTTGCCGGTCACCGAGATGGTGTTCTCGCCCCGGCGGATGCGCTCGACCGAGAACTTCGTCGCCTCGACCGGGGACATGATCTCGATCTGCAGGCCCTCGGTGTCGTGCTCGGGGAGGTACTGCTTGACCTTGGCGATGAGGTTCGCGTCGTGCGCGCGGTCCTCGTCCAGCCAGAACACCGCCGGGTCGCCGGTCGCGCGGGCGCGGTTGACGGCCAGCTTGACCCAGTCCCGGATCGGCACGTCCTTGGTCTGGCACATGCGGAAGATGTCGCCGGTGCTGACCGTCTGCTCCAGGACGGCGTTGCCGTCCTTGTCGAGGACCCGCACCGTGCCGGTGGTCGGGATCTCGAAGGTCTTGTCGTGGCTGCCGTACTCCTCGGCCTTCTGCGCCATCAGGCCGACGTTCGGCACCGAGCCCATGGTCGACGGGTCGTAGGCGCCGTTGGCCTTGCAGTCGTCGATGACGGCCTGGTAGATGCCGGCGTAGCTGCTGTCCGGGATGACGGCCAGGGCGTCCTGCTCCTGGTCGTCCTTGTTCCACATGTGGCCGGAGGTGCGGATCATGGCCGGCATGGAGGCGTCGACGATGACGTCGCTGGGGACGTGCAGGTTGGTGATGCCGCGGTGCGAGTCGACCATGGCCAGGTCCGGGCCCTCGGCGAGCTCGGCGTCGAACGAGGCCTTGATCTCCTCGCCCTGGGGCAGCGACTCCAGGCCCTTCCAGATGCCGCCGAGGCCGTCGTTCGGGGTCAGGCCCGCACCGGCGAGCACGTCACCGTACTTCGCGAAGGTCTTCGGGAAGAAGGCACGCACCACGTGGCCGAAGATGATCGGGTCGGAGACCTTCATCATCGTGGCCTTGAGGTGCACCGAGAACAGCACGCCCTCGGCCTTGGCGCGGGCGACCTGCTCCTTGAGGAACTCGCGCAGCGCGGCGACGCGCATCACGGAGGCGTCCACGACCTCGCCCGCCAGCACCGGCACCGACTCGCGCAGTACGGTGGTGGAGCCGTCGTCGCCCACCAGCTCGATCTTCAGCGCGCCGTCCTCGGCGATGACGACGGACTTCTCGGTGGAGCGGAAGTCGTCACCGGTCATGTGCGCGACGTTGGTCTTGGAGTCCGCGGTCCAGGCACCCATGCGGTGCGGGTTGGCCTTGGCGTAGTTCTTGACCGACGCGGGGGCGCGGCGGTCGGAGTTGCCCTCACGCAGGACCGGGTTGACGGCCGAGCCCTTGACCTTGTCGTACCGGGCGCGGATGTCGCGCTCCTCGTCGGTCTTCGGGTCGTCCGGGTAGTCCGGCAGCGCGTAGCCCTGCTCCTGCAGCTCCGCGATCGCGGCCTTCAGCTGCGGGATCGAGGCCGAGATGTTCGGCAGCTTGATGATGTTCGCCTCGGGCGTCTTCGCCAGCTCGCCGAGCTCGGCCAGCGCGTCGTCGATGCGCTGGTCCTCCCGAAGACGCTCGGGGAAGCTGGCGATGATCCGGCCCGCCAGCGAGATGTCACGGCTCTCCACGGCGACACCGGCCGTCGAGGCGTAGGCCTCGATCACCGGCATGAACGAATACGTCGCCAGGGCCGGGGCCTCGTCGGTGTGCGTATAGATGATGGTCGAGTCAGTCACCGGTGCTCCGCTCCACGTCTGCAACATTGCTCGACATCAAGATATCTCGTGACGGGCCCCCGCTCGACAGGGCCCTGCCCGTGCGACGACGGAACGCCGCCTTCCGCACGTGCCTCACTCCCCCGCAGGCCCCGCCTCCCCCGCCAGCCGGCCGCGGACCCGCTCCACCACGTCGTAGTACCGCGCCTCCGAGCCGTACCTCGTCGGGGTGTAGTACCGCTTGCCGTGCACCTCGTCCGGCGCGTACTGCTGGGCCGCGATGCCGCCGGGCAGGTCGTGCGGGTACTGGTACCCCTTGCCGTGGCCGAGCTTCTTCGCGCCCTGGTAATGGCTGTCCCGCAGATGCGGGGGCACCGGACCGGCGAGCCCCGCCCGGACGTCCGCCAGCGCCGCGTCGATCGCCAGGTACGCCGCGTTCGACTTGGGCGCGAGGGCCAGCGCGATCGTCGCCTGGCTGAGCGTGATCCGCGCCTCGGGGAAGCCGATCATCGCGACGGCCTGCGCGGCGGCCACCGCGGTCTGCAGCGCGGTCGGGTCGGCCAGCCCGATGTCCTCGCTCGCGGAGATCATCAGCCGCCGCGCGATGAACCGCGGGTCCTCGCCCGCCTCGATCATCCGCGCCAGATAGTGCAGCGCCGCGTCCACGTCCGAGCCGCGGATGGACTTGATCAGCGCGCTCGCCACGTCGTAGTGCTGGTCACCGGCCCGGTCGTACTTCACCGCCGCCCGGTTCACCGACTCCTCCAGGGTCTGGAGGGTGATCTCCTTCTCGCCCTTGGAGATCGCGGACCCGGCACCGGCCTCCAGGGCCGTCAGCGCCCGGCGCGCGTCGCCGCCCGCGATCCGCAGCAGATGCGCCTCGGTGTCCTCGGGCAGCGTCACCGCGCCCGCCAGCCCGCGCGCGTCCGTCAGCGCGCGCTTCAGCAGCCCGCGCAGATCGTCGTCGGTGAGCGGCTCCAGCGTCAGCAGCAGCGAGCGGGAGAGCAGCGGCGAGATCACCGAGAAGTACGGGTTCTCCGTGGTCGCCGCGATGAGGGTCACCCAGCGGTTCTCCACCGCCGGGAGCAGGGAGTCCTGCTGGGCCTTGCTGAAGCGGTGGATCTCGTCGAGGAAGAGGACGGTCTCTTTCCCGTATCCCCCGGAGGCGCGGCGGGCGCCGTCGATGACGGACCGCACCTCCTTCACCCCCGCGGTGATCGCGGAGAGCTCCACGAAGCGCTTGTTGGTCGCCTGGCTGACGACGTACGCGAGGGTGGTCTTGCCGATGCCGGGCGGGCCCCACAGGAACACCGAGGACGGCCCGGCCGGCCCGCCCTCCCCCTCGCCCACCAGCCGCCGCAGCGGCGACCCGGGCTTGAGCAGATGCTGCTGGCCGACCACCTCGTCCAGGGTGCGCGGACGCATGCGTACGGCGAGCGGGGACCCCGCGGGGTCCTTCTCCTGGCGGTCTTCGGCGGCGGCGGTGAACAGGTCGGGCTCCACGGTTCGACCTTAATTCACCGTACTGACAACGCGGCTGCCGCCTAGAGCAGCGTGCTCCAGTACTGCGTCCACCACTTGGTCAGGATGAGCACCGCGATCACGCCGTACCAGAGCACCGGGACGACCCAGTGGAACTCCAGGACGGGGCCGCGCACGCCCTCCGGCACCTTGATGATGCGGTGCTTGATGTTGTGCACGGTGGTGTACCAGAACATCAGGATCGTGACGCACCAGGTCAGCGTGCACCACAGGCACAGCGCGTTGATGACGTACAGCGACTGGGACATCAGCCACATGCAGAACACCGAGGCGAGCAGCGTGCCGATGTTCAGCCCGATCCAGTACCAGGCGCGGAAGCGGGCCCCGCCGAGCACCGCCATGCCGATCGCGACCACGACGGCGAAGCCGACCAGGCCGGCCATCGGGTTCGGGAAGCCGAAGACGGAGGCCTGCGCGCTCTTCATGACGCTGCCGCAGGAGATGATCGGGTTGATGCTGCACGCCGGCTTGAAGTTCGGGTCCTCCAGCAGCGCGAACTTGTCCAGGGTGATGACCCAGGCCGCGAGGATGCCCAGCGCGCCAGTGATCACCAGAAGCCAGGCGAAAGGACGGCCTGCGCCGATGGTGCGGTCGTCGACGCCCTCGGAAGCGTGGTCGGTGGACACGTCATCAAGCGTAGTCGTCGTCATATCGCCGTTCCGTCGATCCGGTGGTCGGTAGGCCCGTGGAACCTCACATTGTGCCGCAACCGGCCCACCGCTCACCGTTCGCTGCACATAAAATCGAGCGCCCACGCACGTGCTCCCACCCATGACGAAGGGCCCGGCGGCCACTCGGCCCCGGACCCTTCGCACAGAGAAACGGGTGCTCAGCCCAGCTTGCGCCGGACCTCCTCGACCACGGCGTCGAGCGCGACCGGCGCCTGCTCGCCGCTCTCCAGGTCCTTGAGCTGGACCACGCCCTCGGCGAGGTCGCGCTCACCGGCGACGATCGCGAGACGCGCGCCGGAGCGGTTCGCGGACTTCATGGCGTTCTTCAGGCCCTTGCCGCCGTACGCGAAGTCGGTCGCGAGACCGGCCCGGCGCAGCTCGGTGACCGTGCCGAAGAGCACCCGGCGGGCCTCCTCGCCCAGCGGCACCGCGAAGACGGCGGTGCTCGCGGGGATCTCCAGCTCGACGCCCTCGGCCTCCAGCGCCAGCACCGTGCGGTCCACGCCCAGCGCCCAGCCGACGGACGGCAGCGCGGGACCGCCGATCATCTCGGACAGGCCGTCGTACCGCCCGCCGCCGCCCACCGCGGACTGCGAGCCCAGCCCGTCGTGGACGAACTCGAAGGTGGTGCGGGTGTAGTAGTCCAGGCCGCGGACCAGCTTGGGGTCGTCCTCGTAGGCCACGCCCGCCGCGGTCAGCAGCTCGCGCACCTGCTCGTGGTACGCCTTGCAGTTCTCGCAGAGGTGGTCACGCAGCAGCGGCGCGCCGACCAGCTGCTTCTGCACGTCCGGGCGCTTGTCGTCCAGGACCCGCAGCGGGTTGATCTCGATGCGGCGGCGGGTGTCCTCGTCCAGGTCCAGGGCGCGCAGGAAGTCCTGCAGCGCGGCCCGGTAGGCGGGGCGGCACTCCTTGTCGCCGAGCGAGTTCAGCAGGATGCGGAAGTTCTTGAGGCCCAGCGAGCGGTACGCGTCGTTCGCCAGGATGATCAGCTCGGCGTCCAGCGCCGGGTCCTCGGCACCGATGGCCTCCGCGCCGACCTGCGAGAAGTGCCGGTAGCGGCCCTTCTGCGGGCGCTCGTAGCGGTAGTACGAGCCGGAGTACCAGAGCTTGACCGGGAGGTTGCCGGCCTTGTGGAGGTTGGCCTCCAGCGCGGCGCGCAGCACGGAGGCGGTGCCCTCCGGGCGCAGCGCGAGCTGGTCGCCGCCCTTGGTCTCGAAGGCGTACATCTCCTTGGTGACGATGTCGGTGGACTCGCCGACGCCGCGCGCGAACAGCTCGACGTTCTCGAAGCCGGGCGTCTCGATGTAGCCGTAACCGGAGCGCTTGAGGGGTCCGGAGATCGCGTCGCGGACCGCCAGGTAGGTCGCGGACTGCGGCGGGATCAGGTCGTAGGTGCCCTTGGGGGCCTTGAAGGTGCTCACGGAAGCTTTCGTCACATTCCTCGTCGCGGAGCCGGGCTCTGGGGGCCCGTTCCGAGGCCGGCGGCCACCTCCCGCAGGAAGGGGTTGGTGGCGCGCTCCTGGCCGATGGTGGTCTGGGGGCCGTGGCCGGACAGCACCACGGTCGAGTCGTCCAGCGGGAGGCATACGCGCTCCAGCGACCGGAGGATCTCGGCGTGGTCGCCGCCGGGCAGGTCGGTGCGTCCGATGGAGCCGGCGAAGAGCAGGTCGCCCGAGAAGAAGACCGGCGGGATGTCGGCCTGCTCGGGCATCCTGAAGGTCACCGACCCCTTGGTATGGCCCGGCGCGTGCGCGACGGAGAACTCCAGCCCGGCGAGCGAGAGCGTGCCGCCGTCCGCCAGCTCCTTGACGTCGTCGGGCTCGCCCACGGTCAGCTCGCCCATGAGCTGCTGCCCGATGGAGCGGCCCAGCGCCTTCTCCGGGTCGCTCATCATGTAGCGGTCCTCGGGGTGGATCCAGGCGGGGACGTCGTGCGCGCCGCAGACCGGCACCACCGAGGCGACGTGGTCGATGTGGCCGTGGGTGAGGACGACGGCGACGGGCTTGAGGCGATGCTTCCTGACCGCTTCCTCGACGCCCTGGGTGGCCTGGTGGCCCGGGTCGATGATCACGCACTCCTCACCCGCGGCGGGGGCGACCAAGTAGCAATTGGTGCCCCAGGCCCCGGCGGGGAACCCGGCAATCAGCACGTTCGTCCTTCTATCGTCCGGCGGACAGATCCTGGCGGGCCCCGGCAGGCGGCCCTGGCGGATCTCACAGAAACATGCTGCAAGATCTCTGCTGTTCAGAGCCTACCGGCGGGACTCCCACGGGGGCGAACCCGTATACGGTACGGGCCACGGCAGAGCACACAGACCAAGGAGACGGCCTGGTGGTCAAGGGGGATCAGCGGCGCAAGCAGCTCGCGCGCCAGAAGTACGAGCGTCAGCTCCAGCGGCGGGCCGAGGCCCGGCGCAAGGCCAAGCGCCGCAACGTGATCATCGCGTCGGCGCTCGCGGTGGTCCTCGCCGCGGGCGCGACGGTGTACGCGACGGCGGGCCTGGTCGGCTCGGACAACGGCAACGACGTGGACGCGGCGGCGGCCGAGCAGCCGAAGGACCCGTGCGCCACGCCCGCCGAGGGCGAGCCGTCGAAGGAGCAGTGGAAGAAGGAGCCGAAGCTGACGGTGGACACGTCCGCTTCGTACACCGCCGAGCTCTCGACCACCTGTGGCGACATCACCATGAAGCTGGACGCGAAGAAGGCGCCGCACACGGTCAACTCGTTCAACTTCCTGGCCGGAAAGCACTACTTCGACCACAGCAAGTGCCACCGCCTGGTCGACGACGGCCTGCACGTCCTGCAGTGCGGTGACCCCACGGGCACCGGCCAGGGCACCCCCGGCTACACCATCCCGGACGAGAACCTCAAGGACCCGCGGCTCAAGGGCGGTGTCTACCCGGCCGGCACGGTCGCGATGGCCAACCGCTACGACGGGCGGAGCGAGAAGACCCGGGACACCGGCGGCAGCCAGTTCTTCCTGGTCTTCCAGGACAGCAAGCTGCCGGCGAACTACACGCCGTTCGGGACGATCACCGAGGGCATGGACGTGCTGAAGAAGATCGCCAAGGCCGGCTCCACGGTGGACCCGCAGACGCAGAACACCGCGCCGAACGCCACCGTCGTCATCGACCGTGCCCGCGTCACGAAGTCCTGAACGTACTCCGGCCATCCTTGCCTGGACCACGGAATTTCGGTCGTGCGGGATGCGGACAGCCGGGCCGCCGGTCGCCTAGATTGGCGTTGGGTAGGGTGCCTGCTCCGACGGCTGCCACCCTCACCCGCAAGAACAGTCCGTCGGACCGGCCGGGGCGCAGTCCCGCCGGACAGAAACTGTGGACGATGCCCGGGGCCGCCGTGTCCCGCCGGCATCATGTGGAGGAGGCGCTGTGAGCAGCGACCCATGGGGCCGCGTCGATGAGACGGGGACCGTGTACGTGCGTACCGCCGACGGCGAGCAGGTCGTCGGATCGTGGCAGGCGGGATCTCCCGAGGAGGCCCTCGCCTACTTCGAGCGCAAGTATGAGGGCCTGGTCGTCGAGATCGGCCTCCTCGAGCGGCGGGTCAAGACCACCGATCTGTCGGCCAAGGACGCCATGACCGCGATCGACCACCTGCGCCAGCAGGTGGACGAGCACCACGCGGTCGGCGACCTGGACGCCCTGCGCAAGCGCCTGGACGCGCTCGTTCAGACGGTCGAGGCCCGCCGCGAGGAGCGCAAGGCGGCCAAGGCCCGGCAGGCGGACGAGGCCAGGGAGGCGAAGGAGAAGCTGGTCGCCGAGGCCGAGGAGCTGGCCGCGAGCGAGCAGTGGCGGGCGGCCGGCGAGCGGCTGCGGGCCCTGGTCGACACCTGGAAGGGGCTGCCGCGCCTGGACCGCAAGTCCGACGACGAGCTGTGGCACCGCTTCTCGCACGCCCGGTCGGCGTTCTCCAAGCGGCGCAAGGCGCACTTCGCGTCGCTGGACGCGCAGCGCGAGCAGGCCAGGCAGACCAAGGAGAAGCTGGTCGCGGACGCCGAGGCACTGTCGAACTCCACGGACTGGGGCCCGACCGCCGCCCGGTACCGCGAGCTGATGCAGGAGTGGAAGGCCGCGGGCCGCGCCCAGCGCGAGCACGAGGACGATCTGTGGAACCGCTTCCGCGGCGCCCAGGACATCTTCTTCCAGGCCCGCAGCGAGGTCTTCGCGGAGCGGGACGCCGAGCAGCGGGAGAACCTCACCCGCAAGGAGGAGCTGGCCGTCGAGGCCGAGAAGCTGCTCCCGGTCTCGGACCTGAAGGCCGCGCGGGCCGCGTTCCGTTCGATCAACGAGCGGTGGGAGGCCATCGGCCATGTGCCGCGGGACGCCCGCCCGAAGATCGAGGGCCGGATGCACGCCGTCGAGCGCGCCATCCAGGAGGCCGAGGAGGCCGAGTGGCGGCGGACCAACCCCGAGGCGCGGGCGCGTGCCGCGGGGCTGACCGGTCAGCTCCAGGACGCCGTCGACAAGCTCCAGAAGCAGATCGACACGGCCCGCGCCGCGGGCAACGACGCCAAGGCCGACAAGCTCGCCCGTGAGCTGGAGGGCCGCCAGGCGCTGCTGGACCAGGCCCAGAAGGGTCTCCAGGAGTTCGGCGGCTGATTGCGACGAGCACAGCGCACGAGGAGGGCCCCGGTACCGCGTACCGGGGCCCTCCTCGTCGCGTACGGCGGCTAGTTGGGCCTACGGGCCGAGGTCACGCGGTACACGTCGTACACGCCTTCCACGCCCCGTACCGCCTTCAGGACGTGCCCGAGGTGCTTGGGGTCGCCCATCTCGAAGGTGAAGCGGGAGGTGGCCACCCGGTCCCGGGAGGTCTGGACGGCCGCCGACAGGATGTTGACGTGCTGGTCGGACAGCACGCGGGTGACGTCCGAGAGCAGGCGGGAACGGTCCAGCGCCTCGACCTGGATGGCGACCAGGAAGACCGAGGACTGGGTGGGCGCCCACTCGACTTCGAGAATCCGCTCCGGCTGTTTGGACAGCGAGTCGACGTTGACGCAGTCGGCGCGGTGCACCGAGACGCCGGAGCCGCGGGTGACGAAGCCGATGATCGGGTCACCCGGCACCGGCGTACAGCAGCGGGCCAGCTTGACCCAGACGTCCTCGACGCCCTTGACGACCACGCCCGGGTCCGCGCTGGAGCGCCGCTTGGAGCGGCGGATCGGCGTGGACTCGGCGATGTCCTCGGTGGCCTCGTCCTGGCCGCCGAGCGCCTGCACCAGCTTCTGCACGACGGACTGCGCGGTGACGTGCCCCTCGCCGATCGCGGCGTACAGCGACGAGATGTCCGGATACCGCATCTCGTGCGCGAGGGTGACCAGCGAGTCGCCGGTCAGGATGCGCTGGATGGGCAGGTTCTGCTTGCGCATGGCCCGCGCGATGGCGTCCTTGCCCTGCTCGATCGCCTCGTCGCGGCGCTCCTTGGAGAACCAGGCGCGGATCTTGTTGCGGGCCCGGGGCGACTTGACGAAGCCCAGCCAGTCGCGGGACGGCCCGGCCCCCGGCGCCTTGGAGGTGAAGACCTCCACGAGATCACCGTTGTCCAGGGTCGATTCCAGCGGTACGAGGCGGCCGTTGACGCGCGCGCCTATCGTGCGGTGGCCGACCTCGGTGTGCACCGCGTACGCGAAGTCCACCGGGGTGGCGCCGGCCGGCAGCGCTATGACGTCGCCCTTGGGCGTGAAGACGAAGACCTCGTTGCGGGAGAGGTCGAAGCGCAGCGACTCCAGGAACTCGCCCGGGTCCTCGGTCTCCTTCTGCCAGTCCAGGAGCTGCCGCAGCCACGCCATGTCGTTGACCGCGTCGTCCTTGCCGGCCTTGCCCTTGGGCACGTCGGTACGGACCTTGGAGGCGCCGGCGACGGCCTCCTGCTTGTACTTCCAGTGCGCGGCGATGCCGTACTCGGCGCGGCGGTGCATGTCGAACGTGCGGATCTGCAGCTCGACCGGCTTGCCGTTGGGCCCGATGACCGTCGTGTGCAGCGACTGGTACATGTTGAACTTGGGCATCGCGATGTAGTCCTTGAACCGGCCCGGGACCGGATTCCATCGCGCGTGCACCGTGCCCAGCGCCGCGTAACAGTCACGCACCGTGTCGACGAGAACGCGGATACCCACCAGGTCGTAGATCTCCGCGAAGTCGCGTCCGCGGACGATCATCTTCTGGTAGACGCTGTAGTAGTGCTTGGGCCGTCCGGTGACGGTGGCCTTGATGCGCGCCGAGCGCAGGTCGGCCTGGACCTCGTCGGTGACTATCGCGAGGTACTCGTCGCGCTTGGGCGCCCGCTCGGCGACCAGCCGGACGATCTCGTCGTACATCTTGGGGTAGAGGATCGCGAAGGCGAGGTCCTCCAGCTCCCACTTGATGGTGTTCATGCCCAGCCGGTGCGCCAGCGGGGCGTAGATCTCCAGCGTCTCGCGGGCCTTCTTCTCCTGCTTCTCCCGCTTGAGGTAGCGCATCGTGCGCATGTTGTGCAGCCGGTCGGCGAGCTTGATCACCAGGACGCGCGGGTCCTTGGCCATCGCCACGACCATCTTGCGCACGGTCTCGGCCTGCGCGGCCTCGCCGAACTTGACCTTGTCCAGCTTGGTGACGCCGTCCACCAGCAGCGCGACCTGGTCGCCGAAGTCCCGGCGGAGGGTGTCGAGCCCGTACTCGGTGTCCTCGACGGTGTCGTGCAGCAGCCCGGCCATCAGCGTCGCCGGGTCCATGCCCAGCTCGGCGAGGATGGTCGTGACCGCGAGCGGGTGCGTGATGTACGGGTCGCCGCTCTTGCGCTTCTGGCCGCGGTGCCATCGCTCGGCCACCTGGTAGGCCCGCTCGACCTGGCGCAGCGTGGCCGTCTCGATCTTGGGGTCGTTGCTGCGCACGATCCGCAGCAGCGGCTCCAGGACCGGGTTGTACGGGCTCTGGCGCTGCACGCCGAGCCGGGCCAGGCGGGCCCTGACCCGGTTGGAGGAGCCGGAGCGGCCGCCGGGCTGGCCGGTGTGACCGGGCGGCAGCGGCTTGGGGGCCGAGGGCGGCGGGGTGGGCTTGGACGCCGGGGCGGCAGGCCGGGCAGCCGCCGGGCCGGGCCCTGCCGGTGCTCCCTTCCCGCCGTTCTTCGGCGCGTCCGCGGAACCGCCCGCGGGCGCGGGCCGGGCATCCGGGTGCGCGGCGGGGCCACCCCCCGGCGTGCGGGGGGAGAGCGGCTGGGCCTCGTCTGGCAAGAGCAACTCCTCGCTGGGACCTTTCCCACCGGCGAACGGGCGGAAAAGAGCGGTGCCGGGCCACCGGTCCACGGAGTGGCCGGGCTGCCATGGTATCCATGCCGGCGGCCCCGGCTCCTCCGCGGGCCGATGCTCCTGTGGTCACAGCAAAAGGGCATCCGCATTTATGCCGGATGCCCTTTTACCTGCACTTTGCCTACTTCGCGGGCGGAATCCGCGCGCTGCGCCGCCCGGTTCGGTCAACCGTCAGCGCCTGGCGGGTGAGCCGCTCGCGACCGCCTCAACGCCAGCTGATCAGGGAAGCACCCTTGATCATGATCTGCTTCTCGGCAAGGACGTTGCCCCAGTAGACCTTGACCGAGCCGCTCTTGCCGCAGCCCGCGTTGTACCACTTCTTCTTGCCGGCCTTGGTGAACCCCTTGGCCTTGACGCAGGCGCTGCCCTTGAACGCCGCCCACTTGTAGACGACCTTGTGCCCGGGGCGCCCGAAGATGCCGCAGCCGTCCGTGGTCGACTTGCTCCACTTCAGCGGGACACCGCCCGCCTTGTTCCAGCCGCCACCGCAGCTCTTGACGGCGATCTTGTCAGCAGCGGGCCCAGCAGCACCCGACGTGAATGCATTCGCCGGAGCGGCGGCGAGTGCCACCGTCGCGGCAGAGGCGAGCGCGACTGCCCCCGTGGCCGTCTTGCGCGAGAACTTCATGGATCCTCCAAAATTGAGGTGCTCTGGTCAGGAGCACCTCCATGATCCAATCAGACGCGAGCGGACGGCCGCCATTCATTTGAGGGGTTTTTGATCTTCAGCCAACGACCTTTCCAGCCGGCCTGGTGCGCAGAGGCCGGTGCCCCGTGAACACCCGGGGCACCGGCCTCATCTGCTGCATCGGCCTTCAGACCGTGATCAGCGCCTCCAGCGGAGCCCCGTCCAGGCCCGCTGCAAGCCGCTCGCGGCCGTCCAGGAAGCCCAGCTCCAGCAGGACCGCGACGCCCGCGACCTCGGCGCCGGAGCGGCGGATCAGGGTCAGCGAGGCCTCGGCCGTACCGCCGGTGGCCAGCACGTCGTCGATCACCAGCACCCGGTCCCCCGGAGCCAGCGCGTCGGCCTGGATCTCGATCGTGGCGTGGCCGTACTCCAGCGCGTAGCTCTGGCCCAGGGTCGCCCCGGGGAGCTTGCCGGCCTTGCGTACGGGCACGAAGCCGACGCCCGCCTTCACCGCGACCGGGGCCGCCAGGATGAACCCGCGGGCCTCCAGCGCCACGATCTTCGTCGCGCCGAACTCACCGCAGACCCCGGCCAGCGCGTCCGTCAGCCTGCCGAAGGCGTCCGGATCGGCCAGCAGCGGGGTGATGTCCTTGAAGACCACCCCCGCCTGCGGATAGTCCGGCACATCGGCGATTCTGCTCAGCAGGAGCTCGCGCAGCTCCGCGGGGGCGCTCATCGGCGCTTCCCCGACGGACGGCCGCGGCCGCGGCTGCGGTCAGCGGGCCTGCTGCGCGGACCGGCCGCCGAGCTGCCGGCCGCCGCCGGGGCGCCGTCCTGCGGCTCCTCGCCGGCCTCCGCCGCGCCCTCGGCCGCCCCCTGCTGGGACTCGCCCTTGGCCGCCGCGGCACGCTTTGCACGCACCCGCCTGGCCAGGGACTTCATCTGCGGCTCGCGCTCCTTGAAGTCGGCGACCAGCGGGGTGGCGATGAAGATCGAGCTGTAGGCACCGGCCGCGAGACCCACGAACAGGGCCAGCGAGATGTCGTTCAGCATGCCCGCACCCAGGAAGCCGCCACCCACGAAGAGCAGACCGGCCACCGGGAGCAGCGCCACGACCGTGGTGTTGATCGACCGAACCAGCGTGGAGTTGATCGAGCGGTTGGCGATCTCCCCGTAGGTGTACCGGGACTGCTTCGTGATGCCCCGCGACGCCTCCTTGAGGCTGTCGAAGACCACCACCGTGTCGTACAGCGAGTAACCGAGGATGGTCAGCAGACCGATGACCGTACCGGGCGTGACCTCGAAGCCGACCAGTGCGTACACACCGACCGTGATCGTGAGGTCGTGGATCAGCGCGATCAGGGCCGCCAGCGCCATCCGCCACTCGAAGGCGATGGCGAGGTAGAGCACCACGAGGATCATGAAGATCCCCAGGCCCAGCCAGGCCTTGTTCGCGATCTCCTCGCCCCAGCTGGGACCGACCAGTTGGGTGTTGATGTCCTTGACCGGGACATTCAGGTCCTTGGCCAGCTCCTCCTGGACCGGCACGGCCTCCTTGGTGTCCAGCTCGCTGATCTGGATGCGCAGGCCGCCGTTGCCGAGCTGCTGGACCACAGCCTGGTGGCCCCCGGACGCGGACTCGGCGTGGTGCTGGGCCTGGCTCGCCGAGACGGAGGTCTTCGGGGTGGTGAAGACCGCGCCGCCGGAGAACTCGATGCCCATGTTGAGGCCGCGCACCGCGAGGCCCACGATCGCCGTGATGGTGATCAGGATCGAGATGCCGTACCAGATCTTGCGCTTACCGATGAAGTCGTAGCCGACCTCGCCTCGGTACAGCCGGGCGCCGAGATTTCCGAGCTTGGACATCTCACGCCTCCTTCGTCTCGATGGGGGCGGAGGTGCGCCGGCCGCGGCGCAGCGGCGGCTTCGCGCCGAGGCGCGTGGGATCCAGACCCGACCAGGGGTGCCCGGAGTAGAAGAACTTCCGCCGGGCCAGCAGCGTCATCAGCGGCTTGGTGAAGAAGAAGACCACCACGACGTCCAGCAGGGTCGTCAGGCCGAGCGTGAACGCGAAGCCCTGCACCTTGCCGACCGTGACGATGAAGAGCACGGCGGCGGCCAGGAACGACACGAAGTCCGAGACCAGGATCGTGCGCCGGGCGCGCGGCCAGGCCCGCTCGACGGACGGCCGCAGCGTACGGCCCTCCCGGATCTCGTCCCGGATGCGTTCGAAGTACACGATGAAGGAGTCGGCGGTGATACCGATCGCCACGATCGCACCGCACACGGCCGGGAGGTTCAGCGCGAACCCGATGGCCGGGCCGAGCAGCGTCATGATCGTGTACGTCAGGACCGCCGACACCACGAGGCTGGCCAGCGCGACCAGCGACAGACCGCGGTAGTAGGCGACGAGGTAGATCACGACCAGGGCGAGGCCGATGGCGCCCGCGATCAGACCGGCGTTCAGCTGCTCGCCGCCGAGGGCCGCGGTGACGGTGGTCTCGTCCGCGATCTTGAAGGAGAGCGGCAGGGCACCGTAGGACAGCATGTTGCCGAGGTCCTCGGCGGACTGCTGGGTGAAGCCGCCGCTGATCTGGGCGTTACCGCCCGGGATCGGCTTGGTCACCTGGGGGCTGGAGACGACGCTGCCGTCCAGGACGATGCCGAACTGGTTCTGCGGAGGGGCCTGGGACGCCAGCTGCGTGGTCTGGTCCAGGAACGCCTTGCCCCCCTTGGAGTTGAAGTTCATCTGGACGATCCAGCCCTGGCCGTTCTGCTGGTCGAAGATGGCCTTCGCGTCGTCCACCTCGGTGCCCTGGACCTTGACCGGGCCGAGGGCATACTTCCGCGAGCCGTCCTTCTCACAGGCGACGATCTGCTCGCTGGGCTTGGCACGGGCGGCCTGCGCCGCGGCGTCCGCGCGGCCCTTCTTGGTGGAGCAGTCCAGCGCCGCGAGCTTCTTCTGCAGCGCCGCGGGGATGTCGGCACCCTGGGGCTGCTGCTGGGCCGGGGGGACGCTGGGCGTCTTGGAGGCGGACGGCGTGGCGGTGCCCGAAGGGGCGTCGTCCTTCTTCAGCGCGTCACTGACGGCGCGGCCCTGGGTGGTGGGCTTGCCGGAGGGGGTGGCCGAGGCGGAGCTGCCGCCGTCGCCCTTCTCCTTCTCGCCGCTGCCGGCCTTGGGGCTCTCGGAGGTGCCCGGCGTGGGCGTCTTCGTCGCGGCCGCGGCGGTGAGCACCGTACGGAAGCCGAGCTGGGCAGTGGTGCCGATCTGCTCCCGGGCCTGCTTCGCGTCCGTCCCCTTGGGGATGTTCACGATGATGTGGTTGGTGCCCTGCGTCTGCACCTCGGCCTCGGAGACGCCGAGACCGTTGACCCGCTGATTCATGATGTCAGCCGCGGTCTTCATGTTGGTCTCGTTGATCGCGTTGGGCTTGCCCGGCATGTTCTGGGCTTCCAGCGTGAAGCTCGTACCACCCGCGAGGTCGATGCCCAGTCGCGGCGTCATCGTGCCGGAGTAGAACATCCCCCCGACCAGCGCCGCGATGACCACCAGGATCAGGACCAGGGCGCGCCCCGGCCTGCCCTGGGCCGCAGGCGACCTTCGGCCCTTGTTCGGTGCTGCCACCTTCTCGTATCTCCCTGTCCAACCGCCCGAGTCAGGTCAGTGCCGGACGGCCACGAAGTCTTGTGGGGACGTGCCCCCGCCGGAGCCTAGACGGTCCAGGAACCGCGGTGCACCGCACACGGGGCGCACCGCGGTTCCCTGAGAGGCGGGCCTACTTCGCGTCGGCGCCGCCGTCCTTCTTGGCGTCCTTGGCCTCGGCGGCCTTGGCGTCGGCGTCCTCGGCCGGGGCCGCGTCGGCCTTCGGCTCGTCGGCGTCGGCCTTCTCCGCGGGAGCTTCCTTGCCCAGGTCGATCTTCTCGGCGGCGTCACCCTTGCCGGTGGTGTCGTCGTCGGCGTCGTTGACGGCCGAGGCGCCGGTCAGGGAGGACAGGTCGTCCGGGACGACGGTGCCCTTCTCGGCGCCGTCGATGATGCGGTTGTACTCGTCGTCGGGCAGCACGGCGCCGACGGCGTTCTTCGCGTACAGCGCGTGCACACCCGGGGCCACCTCGAGGAGGACCGTGTCGTCGTGGATCTCCTTGACGGTGGCGTACATGCCCCCGATCGTGCGGATGCCGGTGCCGGGCTGCATTTCGTTCCGCATCTGCACTGCCGCCTGCTGCTTCTTCTTGGCGGAGCGGGTCATCAGGAACATGGCCCCGATGAGCACGATGAACGGGAGGAGGGTCATGATATTCACGGGACGGACATTCCTTCGCACGACCGCGGAGGCGCGGCCTGGTATACGGGGGTTGGATGCCGGACCGTACGGACGGCATCGGCGGAGTCTAAGCGAGTCCGCACCAGTGGAACAACGCCCAGCATCGCACCGCAGTTCCTGACCCGGCGAGTCCCCGCGCCGTCACGCCCCGAACAGCCCCTGCTGTCCGTTTCCGCCCGTCTTCTGCTGCGGCGGCACCAGCCCCATGTGCGTCCATGCGGCAGGCGTGGCGATGCGGCCACGGGGGGTGCGCGCGAGCAGTCCCTCACGGACGAGGAACGGCTCGGCGACCTCCTCGACCGTCTCACGCTCCTCCCCCACGGCCACCGCCAGGGTCGACAGACCCACGGGCCCGCCGCTGAACAGCTTGAGCAGCGCCGTGAGCACCGCGCGGTCCAGCCGGTCCAGGCCCCGCCCGTCGACCTCGTACACGTCCAGGGCCTGCGCCGCGACCTCGCGGGTGATCAGGCCGTCCGCCTTGACCTGGGCGTAGTCCCGTACGCGGCGCAGCAGACGGTTGGCGATACGGGGCGTACCGCGCGACCGGCCGGCGATCTCCGCGGCACCCTCGGTCTCTATGTCGACATCCAGCAGGCCCGCCGAGCGGTGGATGACCCGCTCCAGCTCCTGCGGCGCGTAGAACTCCATGTGCCCGGTGAAGCCGAAGCGGTCGCGCAGCGGCGGGGGCAGCAGCCCGGCCCGCGTCGTGGCCCCGACCAGCGTGAACGGCGGCAGCTCCAGCGGAATGGCGGTGGCGCCCGGCCCCTTGCCCACGATGACGTCGACCCGGAAGTCCTCCATCGCCATGTAGAGCATTTCCTCAGCGGGCCGCGACATCCGGTGGATCTCGTCCAGGAAAAGCACCTCGCCCTCCTGGAGCGAGGAGAGGATCGCGGCGAGATCGCCGGCGTGCTGGATCGCCGGTCCGGAGGTGATACGGATCGGGGCGCCCATCTCCGCCGCGATGATCATCGAGAGGGTGGTCTTGCCGAGACCCGGGGCACCGGAGAGCAGCACGTGGTCGGCGGTGGCGCCGCGCGCCCGCGCGGCCCGCAGCACGAGATCCAGCTGCTCGCGCACCCGCTCCTGGCCGACGAACTCCTCCAGGTCCTTCGGGCGCAGCGCGGCCTCGACAGCCGTGTCCTCACCGTCGGCGTCCGCGCCGACCAGCCGGTCGGCGCCGCCCGGCGGCAGGCCGGGGTCCTGTCCGTCCGCGGTGTCGGTGCTGTCGTCCCAGTTCACTGCGTACTGCCTCGCGTCGTCGGTGGATGGAGTGCCGGATCGTAGGGGTACCCGGTCGGGCGCCCGGTCAGCGGGCCCGGTTCAGCGACTGCAGCGCCGCCTTCAGAAGCTGCGAGACCTGCGGCGTCCCGCCGTCCGCCACGGCCGCCTCGGCCTGCGGGGCGACCGCGCCCACCGCCTCGTCGGCCTCCCGGGTGGCGTACCCGAGGCCGATGAGCGCGGCGTGCAGCTGGTCGCGCCAGCCGGCCGTGACCGGGCTGCCGATCGCGGGCCCGGCGCTGCCGACCGGCTCGCCGAGGCGGTCCTTCAGCTCCAGCAGCAGCTTCTGCGCGCCCTTCTTGCCGATACCGGGCACGGCGGTCAGCGCCTTCTCATCGCCGGACGCGACCGCGCGCCGCAGCGCATCCGGACTGTGCACCGCGAGCATCGCCTGCGCCAGCCGCGGGCCGACGCCGCTCGCCGTCTGCAGCAGCTCGAACGTCTGCCGCTCGTCGTCGTCCGCGAAGCCGTACAGCGTGAGGCTGTCCTCCCGTACGACGAGGGAGGTGGCGAGCCGGGTCTGCTCCCCTATGCGCAGCCCCGACAGGGTGCCGGGCGTGCACTGGACGGCCATGCCGATGCCGCCGACCTCGACGACGGCGGCGTCGGGGGCGAGGGCCGCGACCGGGCCGGAGACGAAGGCGATCATGACGTGCCCTTCGGGATGCGGGTGGTGGTGCGTACGGGGGCGGGGGTGCGGGGCGCCGCGGCGGGACGCTCTGCGGCGGAGGCGCGGGACGGGCCGGCGGAGCGCTCGGGAGCGGGCGTGCGGGACGCGCCGCTGGAGCGCTCGGGAGCGACGGTCCGGGGCGTCCCGGCGGAGCGCTCCGGGGCGGCGGCGCGGCCCGTGCCGGCCGGACGCGCGGCGGGCGGGGTGCGCCGGGCCGCGGTCCGGGCCTGCGCCTGGGCCTGCTGGAGCCGGTTGACGGCGGGGGCGCGCCAGATGTGGCAGATGGCCAGCGCCAGGGCGTCCGCCGCGTCGGCGGGCTTCGGGGGCGCCGACAGCCGCAGCAGCCGGGTCACCATGGCGCCGACCTGCGCCTTGTCGGCGCGGCCCGAGCCGGTGACGGCGGCCTTGACCTCGCTGGGGGTGTGCAGCGCGACGGGCAGGCCGCGCCGGGCCGCGCACAGCATGGCGACCGCGCTGGCCTGGGCCGTGCCCATGACCGTACGGACGTTGTGCTGGCTGAAGACGCGCTCGACGGCGACGTACTCGGGGCGGTGCTCGTCGAGCCAGGCGTCGATGCCCTGCTCGATGAGGACGAGGCGGTGCGCGATGTCGGCGTCGGCGGGGGTACGGACGACCCCCACGCCGGCCATCGTCAGCGGCCGTCCGGCCACGCCCTCGACCACACCGACACCGCAGCGCGTCAACCCCGGGTCCACACCCAGCACCTTCACGGGTGCTCCCCTCCCCTCATGGCGCGCTGTGCCCACCGCCGCCGTACCGTTTCGGCCCTCCACCCCCACCACGGGGGAGCGGAGATCCCCTGCTCAGCACAGTATCGGGTGCCACTGACAACGCGAGACGGCACGGGGCATGGCGTGTTCGCCCACCCACGAGAACGGCACGGGGCATGGCGTGTTCACCCGCCCACGAGAACGGCACGGGGCATGGCGTGTTCGCCCGCCCGCGAGGACGGCACGGGCCGGCGTTCTCGCCCACCCCGCGACGACGGCGGGCCGGCAAGGGTGCTCCCTGCCGGCCCGCCGTGTCAGCCGTGTCAGCCGTGTCAGCCGTGTCAGCCGTGGGCGCTTACGCGTCCACCTTCGCCATGACCTCGTCCGAGACGTCGAAGTTGGCGAAGACGTTCTGGACGTCGTCGCTGTCCTCCAGCGCGTCGATGAGCTTGAAGATCTTCTTCGCGCCTTCCTCGTCCAGCTCGACCTGCATGGTCGGGACGAAGTTGGTGTCGGCCGAGTCGTAGTCGATACCGGCCTCCTGGAGCGCGGTACGGACCGCGACCAGGTCGGTCGCCTCGCTCAGCACCTCGAAGGTCTCGCCGAGGTCGTTGACCTCTTCGGCACCCGCGTCCAGCACCGCGCCGAGCACGTCGTCCTCGGAGAGCTCGCCCTTGGGGACGATGACGACGCCCTTGCGGTTGAACAGGTACGACACCGAACCCGGGTCGGCCATGGAGCCGCCGTTGCGGGTCATGGCGACGCGCACGTCCGAGGCGGCACGGTTGCGGTTGTCGGTGAGGCACTCGATGAGCACCGCGACACCGTTCGGACCGTAACCCTCGTACATGATCGTCTCGTAGTCGGCACCACCGGCTTCGAGACCGCCGCCACGCTTGATCGCGGAGTCGATGTTCTTGTTCGGGACCGACTGCTTCTTCGCCTTCTGCACGGCGTCGTACAGCGTCGGGTTACCGTCCAGGTCGACGCCGCCCATGCGCGCCGCGACCTCGATGTTCTTGATCAGCTTCGCGAAGAGCTTGCCGCGCTTGGCATCGATCACGGCCTTCTTGTGCTTCGTCGTAGCCCATTTAGAGTGGCCGGACATCCGCCTGTCTCCTTCGCGTAACCATTTCCGAAAACGAACGCCCTAGATCCTACCGGCCATCGCTCACACCGCGTGACGCACCATGTCCACGAAGAACGCGTGGACCCGGTGGTCACCGGTGAGCTCCGGATGGAAGGACGTGGCGAGGACGTTACCCTGCCGGACGGCCACCGTGTGCCCGCCGTGCTCGGCCAGTACCTCGACCTCGGCGCCGACCGACTCGACCCAGGGCGCGCGGATGAAGACGCCCTCGACCGGTCCGCCGTCGATCCCGGCGACGTCGACCGCCGCCTCGAAGGACTCGTTCTGTCGCCCGAAGGCGTTACGGCGCACGATCATGTCGACGCCGCCGAACGTCTCCTGGTCCTCCCGGCCGTCCAGGATCTTCTCCGCGACCATGATCATGCCCGCGCAGGTGCCGTACACCGGCTTGCCCGCCCGGATGAACGCGCGCAGCGGCTCCAGCATGCCGAAGACGCCCGCCAGCTTGGACATGGTCGTGGACTCGCCACCCGGGATGACCAGGCCGTCGAGTTCGTCCAGTTCCTCGGGGCGGCGCACCGGGCGCGCCAGGGCATCGGCGGACGCGAGCGCCGTGAGGTGCTCGCGTACGTCGCCCTGCAGCGCCAGCACGCCGATGGTGGGGGTGCTGTTGCTCATGTAGGTGCCTTTGCCTTACCAGCCGCGGTTCGCGTACCGCTCCGCCTCGGGGAGGGTGTCGCAGTTGATGCCGACCATGGCCTCGCCCAGGTCGCGGGAGGCGTCGGCGATGACCTTCGGGTCGTCGTAGAAGGTGGTGGCCTTCACGATCGCGGCGGCGCGCTTGGCCGGGTCGCCGGACTTGAAGATGCCGGAGCCGACGAAGACGCCCTCGGCGCCGAGCTGACGCATCAGCGCGGCGTCGGCCGGGGTGGCCACACCACCGGCGGAGAACAGGACGACCGGCAGCTTGCCCAGCTCCGCGACCTCCTTGACCAGCTCGTACGGGGCGCGCAGCTCCTTGGCGGCGGCGTACAGCTCGTTGTTGTCGCAGCCGCGCAGCTTGGCGATCTCGCCCTTGATCTGGCGGAGGTGGCGGACGGCCTCGACGACGTTGCCGGTGCCGGCCTCGCCCTTGGAGCGGATCATCGCCGCACCCTCGGCGATACGGCGCAGGGCCTCACCGAGGTTGGTGGCACCGCACACGAAGGGGGTGGTGAAGGCCCACTTGTCGGAGTGGTTGACCTCGTCGGCGGGGGTGAGGACCTCGGACTCGTCGATGTAGTCCACGCCGAGCGACTGCAGGACCTGGGCCTCGACGAAGTGGCCGATGCGGGACTTGGCCATGACGGGGATGGAGACGGCGTTGATGATGCCGTCGATCATGTCCGGGTCGGACATCCGTGCCACGCCGCCGTCCTTGCGGATGTCCGCGGGGACGCGCTCGAGGGCCATGACCGCCACGGCGCCGGCGTCCTCGGCGATCTTCGCCTCTTCCGGCGTGACGACGTCCATGATCACGCCGCCCTTGAGCTGCTCGGCCATGCCGCGCTTGACGCGGGCGGTTCCGGTCTCCGGGGACTGGGGCGTGGTGGGCGTGGTGGACACGATTGACCTCACTAAGTGCGGGTGGTTGTGCTGCAGCACCTAGAGAACCGTTTGTGTACGGCAGGTGAAAAGGGCCAATTGCACGGCGGTGGCTCTTGCCCGTGCCGTGGCGGACTCAGGCCGCCGTGCGCTCCGCCAGGCCCGCCGGGGCCTCGTCGTCCATCTCGAAGGCCATCGGGAACGGGGCGTGGCCCGCGAGGCGGAACCACCGTACGACCCGGTGCCGGCGCACGGCCCGGGCCGCGCGTACGGCGTCGTTGTGGAAGCGCCGGGCCATCGGAACCCGCCGCACGGCCGCGTTCAGCTCCGCGAGCGTCTGCTCACCGCCGGGCGCCTCGCGTACGGCGTCGACCTGCTCGGCCTCGTCGAAGACCGCGCGCAGCGCCTGGGTGAGCGCGCTCTCCGCGACCTCCCGCTGGTCCTCCTCCGCCTGCCGAGCCTCGTGTGCCGCCTGGTACAGCACGATCGAGGCGGCGGGGTCGAGGATGCCGGACGTCCCGAGCTCCTGCGCGACGGACGCGCGCCGCAGCAACTGCGCGTCCAGCGCGGCGCGGGCGGCGTCGATACGCGCGTGCAGCCGGTCCAGCCTGCCGGCTGTCCAGCTCAGGTACACGCCGACGACAACGAGGGCCACGACGACCCAGATGAGAGTACTCACGACGGCCCAGGCTATCGGCACGGCCGCCACCCCCACGCACCTGTCTTTCTCCCCACCCACGACGGGAGGGGACGGGCCGGGGCGGGTGGGGTACCGGACGTAGAGCGAAGCAGTCCGGTACCCCACCCGCGGAGGCCCGGCACCGTAGCATCATGCCCCGCGCAGCGGACCCGCCCGCCGCAGGCGCAACGGCGCCGCACCCGGCAACGCACGGCCTCCAGCGGCGCTAGTCCCGCGCAGCCCCAGCGGCGCTAGTCCCGCGCCAGCCCCCACCGGGCCCGGAGCCCCACCCGCTCGTCCGTGTCCACGGACGCTGCCCCGTCCGTCACGGTCTCGTACACGGCGAGGATGTCAGCCCCCACCGTCGACCAGTCGAACCGCCGTACGTGGCGGCTGCCGCGCTCGCGCAGTTCGGCGAGGCGGGAGGGGTCGCGGAGAAGCCGGATGGCAGCCGCGGCGAGCGCGGACGCATCCTCGTTGGCGAACAGCTCCCCCGCCTCCCCCTGGTCCAGCACCTGCGCGAACGCGTCGAGGTCGCTGGCGAGGACGGGCGCCGCCGCCGACATCGCCTCGACGAGGATGATGCCGAAGGACTCGCCGCCGGTGTTGGGCGCGACGTACAGGTCGACGCTCCGCAGCAGGCGGGCCTTGTCCTCGTCGCTCACCATGCCGAGGAACTCGACGCGATCACGGAACTCCGCAGGAAGGTCCGCGACCGCTTCCTTCTCGTCGCCGCGGCCGGCGACGAGGAGGCGCGCGTCGGGTACCTCGGCGAGGATCTCGGGCAGCGCCTTCATGAGGACGGGGAGGCCCTTACGGGGCTCGTCGATGCGGCCTATGAAGCCGATGGTCCGGCCCTGCCACTCCTTCTTCGGCTCGGCGCGGGCGAAGAAGCCGACGTCGACACCGTTGGGGATGACGACCGCGTCGCCGCCGAGGTGCTCCACCAGCGTCCGCCGGGCGTACTCGCTCACCGCGATCCGGGCGCTGATCTTCTCCAGGGCGGGCTGGAGGATCGGGTACGCGGCGATCATGGCGCGGGAGCGCGGGTTGGAGGTGTGGAAGGTGGCCACGATGGGCCCCTGGGCCGCCCAGCAGGCCAGCAGGCCGAGCGAGGGCGACGCCGGTTCGTGGATGTGGATGACCTCGAACGCGCCGTCGTGCAGCCAGCGCCGCACCCGCGCGGCGGAGAGGAAGCCGAAGTTGAGCCGCGCGACCGAACCGTTGTACGGGACGGGGACGGCACGTCCGGCGGAGACGACGTACGGCGGGAGGGGGGTCTCGTCGTCCGCCGGAGCGAGTACCGAGACCTCGTGGCCGAGCCGGATCAGGTGCTCGGCGAGGTCGCGGATGTGGAACTGGACGCCGCCAGGGACGTCCCACGAATAGGGGCAGACGATGCCGATCCTCACGGGGTCTCCGTCCCTCGGGCGCCGGCACCGTTCGGCTCCAGGTCGGCGAGCCACAGGCGCTGCAGCATGTGCCAGTCCTCCGGGTGCTCGGCGATGCCCGAGGCGAAGGCGTCGGCCAGGGCCTGGGTCATCGCGGCGGCCTTTTCGGTGCGCGTACCGGTCTCGGGTACCTCGATCCCGGGGTGCACACGGCCCCGCATGACGGGCGTACCGTCGTACCACAGGGTGACCGGCAGCAGTACCGCGCCTGTCTGGAGCGCGAGCATGGCCGGTCCCGCGGGCATCTTGGCGGCCTCGCCGAAGAACTTCACCTCGATGCCGGAGGCGGACAGGTCGCGGTCGGCGACCAGGCAGATCAGGCCCCCGGCACGCAGCCGCCGGGCGAGTATGCCGAAGGCCGCGCCGCCGGTGTGCGGCAGCACCTCCATGCCCAGGCTCTCGCGGTAGGCGACGAAGCGGTCGTAGAGCGATTCGGGCTTCAGGCGCTCGGCGACGGTGGTGAAGGGCACGCCGAGGGCCCGGGTGACCCAGACGCCCGCGAGGTCGTAGTTGCCCATGTGGGGCAGGGCCAGGATCACGCCCCGGCCGCTGTCCAGGGCCTCGGTCAGGTGGTGCACGTCGGTGACGTCGACCCCCTGCTTCACCCGGTCCCGGCTCCAGGCCGGCAGGCGGAAGGACTCCATCCAGTACCGCATGTACGAGCGCATCCCGGCCCGGGAGAGCCGGGACAGGGCCTGCGGGGAGGCGTCGGGGACGACCCGCGCGAGGTTGGCCTCCAGGCGCTGCACGCCCTTGCCGCGCCGCTTCCAGACGGTGTCGGCGATGCGCTCGCCGAGCCGTACGGCGACCGGTTCGGGGAGCTTCTTGACCGTGGCCCAGCCCAGTCCGTACAGCGCGTCGGTCAGTTTCCCCGTGTCCAGCGGCCCGTCGGGGCCCGTCAGCCTGCCGATGTCGAGCTTCACGCGCCCTCTCCCCCCACGGCGTCCGCCTCGGCGGACTCCCGGCGTACGGTGACCACCCGCTGGCCGAGGGTGACCGCGCTGCCGACGGCCACGATCCACAGGGCGATCGGCAGCAGGTTCTGGATCCACGGCACGCCGAACTTGTGCAGCCCGGCGAAGCCGCACGCGACCAGCGAGATGACCAGCCGCTCGGCGCGCTCGATGAGGCCGTTCACGTTCACCGGCAGGCCGATGCTCTCACCCCGCGCCTTGGTGTACGAGACGACCTGCCCCGAGGCGAGGCAGAAGATCGTCACGGCACACAGGAGGAGGTCGTCACCGCGGCCCGCGTACCAGAGGGCGAGGCCGCCGAAGATCGCGGCGTCGGCGACCCGGTCCAGGGTGGAGTCCAGGAACGCGCCCCAGCGGCTGGACCGGCCCAGCTGCCGCGCCATGTTGCCGTCGACCAGGTCCGAGAAGACGAACAGGGTGATGACGACGGTGCCCCAGAAGAACTCGCCCAGCGGGTAGAAGACCAGCGCCCCGGCGACCACGCCGGCGGTGCCGAGGACGGTGACCACGTCGGGGCTGACGCCGAGGCGGATGAGCAGGGCGGCGAACGGCGTGAGAACACGCGTGAAGAACGCACGCGCGTACTTGTTCAGCATGGCCTTCCCGGAGGTTGTGTGCGGGCCGCGCGGTCAATACGGCCACCGGCTGGCCCATCGTAGCCAGGCGTCCTCGGCGCTTTGCGAACGCACCACGGCTCGCGGACACCCCGCGGAACCGCCGGCGCCTCCCCCGCCACCCGCCCGGCGCAGCGGGCCGCGGCCGCCCCCGGGGCCATGAGCTCGGCGAAGGACGGCAGTTGGCAGCCGTACACACGTGGCCGGTCCACCCGTTCGGGCTTGTCCTGCATGCTCCCCGGACACCCTCAAGATCCCCTATCGTCCCTTGTGCGATGTATGGACGCACCATGACCTCGGTGGAAAGCTCGGAGCACCGCAGAGTGTCGACCTGGAGGCGAGACACATGGGCGACAAGACGAGCACACATCCAGGAGCCGCCGGCAGGGCAGCGGCGGTCGACCACCCCCTCCTCCGTACGGAATGTGGTGCTGGTCGGCCACAGCGGATCGGGGAAGACGACCCTGGTCGAAGCCCTCGCGCTGGCATCGGGCGCGGTCAACAGGGCGGGCCGGGTGGAGGACGGCGGCTGCCTCTCCGACTACGACGAGATCGAGCACCGCCAGCAACGCTCCGTACAGCTGTCCCTGGTCCCCGTCGAATGGGAAGGAGTGAAGATCAATCTCCTGGACACACCGGGATACGCCGACTTCGTCGGGGAGCTGAGGGCCGGTCTGCGGGCAGCGGACGCGGCCCTCTTCGTCGTCTCGGCCGCGGACGGCGTGGACGGCGCCACCCGCATGGTCTGGGACGAATGCGCGGCCGTAGGGATGCCCCGCGCCATAGTGATCACCCACCTCGAAGCGGCCCGCGCCGACTTCGACACCATGACCGGGACCTGCGGCACGGCCTTCGGCGGCGACGACCCCGACGCCGTGCTGCCGCTGTACCTCCCGCTGTACGGCGCGGCCGGGGCCGACGGCCACGCTCCGGTGCACGGCCTGATCGGCCTGCTCACCCAGCGGGTGTACGACTACTCCACCGGCAGCCGCAAGGAGCGCGACCCCGAGCCCGGCGAGCTGCCCCTCATCCAGGAGGCCAGGAACCGCCTCATCGAGGGGATCATCGCCGAGAGCGAGGACGAGTCCCTGATGGACCGCTACCTCGGCGGCGAGGACATCGACATCAAGACCCTCATCGGCGACCTGGAGACCGCCGTGGCCCGTGGCAGCTTCCATCCCGTGCTCGCCGCCGCGCCCGCCGCCGAGGGCAGCAAGGAGGGGCTGGGCACCATCGAACTGCTGGACCTGATCACCAGGGGGTTCCCCACCCCCGCCGAGCGGGAGGCCCCCGCCGTCACCACCCCCGAGGGCAAGCCCCGGCCCGCCCTGACCTGCGACCCCGAAGGCCCGCTGGTCGCGGAGGTCGTCAAGACCTCGTCCGACCCGTACGTCGGCCGGCTGTCCCTCGTCCGGGTCTTCTCCGGCACCCTCTACCCCGACCGGACCGTGCACGTCTCCGGACACGGGCTGGCCGACCGCGGCCACGAGGACCACGACGTCGACGAGCGCATCGGCGCCCTGTCCGTACCCTTCGGCAAACAGCAGCGCACCGCCACCAAGGCCGTCGCCGGCGACCTGGCCTGCGTCGCCAAGCTCTCCCGCGCCGAGACCGGCGACACCCTCTCCGCCAAGGAGGCGCCGCTGCTGATGGCGCCCTGGGACATGCCCGACCCGCTGCTGCCGGTCGCCATCCAGGCCCACAGCAAGGCGGACGAGGACAAGCTCTCCCAGGGCCTCGCGCGGCTCGTCGCCGAGGACCCCACCATGCGCCTGGAGCAGAACCAGGACACCCACCAGGTCGTCCTGTGGTGCCTGGGCGAGGCCCATGTGGACGTCGCGCTGGAGCGGCTGCGCTCCCGGTACGGGGTGCAGGTCGACGCCGTACCGCACAAGGTCTCGCTGCGGGAGACGTTCGGCGCCAAGGCCGCCGGACGCGGCCGGCACGTCAAGCAGTCGGGCGGCCACGGGCAGTACGCCATCTGCGAGATCGAGGTGGAGCCGCTGCCCGGCGGCAGCGGCATCGAGTTCGTCGACAAGGTCGTGGGCGGCGCGGTGCCCCGCCAGTTCATCCCCTCCGTGGAGAAGGGGGTACGGGCCCAGGCGGCGCGCGGGGTCGCGGCCGGGTACCCGCTCGTCGACGTCCGGGTGACCCTGCTGGACGGCAAGGCGCACTCCGTCGACTCCTCCGACGCCGCGTTCCAGACCGCGGGCGCCCTCGCGCTGCGGGAGGCCGCCGCCGAAGCCCGCATCCACCTCCTGGAACCGGTCGCCGAGATCTCCGTCCTGGTCGCCGACGACTACGTGGGCCCCGTGATGAGCGACCTCTCCGGACGGCGCGGCCGCGTCGTGGGCACCGAGCAGTCCGGCGCCGGCCGGACCCTGGTGCGCGCGGAGGTCCCGGAGATCGAAATCGGCCGCTACGCCGTCGATCTCCGGTCACTCTCGCACGGCACCGGCCGCTTCCAGCGCCGCTACGCCCGGCACGAACCCATGCCGCCGCAGCTCGCCGCCCGGATCCGGGAGGAGCGGGAAAAGCCGGAGAACGGCGGATAGTCCACCCCCGACGGCCCGCGGAACAGCCGGCGTACCGCCCAGGGACGCACGCTCAACTCCCTTGGGCAGCACGCCGGCTGTACGCTGAGGTCCAGCTCAGCAGGTGTGCCGGAGGCGGACGGTGGGAAGGGCGCCTAGGGGCGTCCTCCGGGAGCACGCCCGACGGCAGGGGCAGACGGCGGCGAGGGGGCCTTGGTGACGACGATGGACGGCTTCGACTTCAGCCCGGGGGCACAAGTCCCGATCGCCGGCGGCGCGGGCCAGACCGCGGCGACCCAGGCGCTGGCCTCGGCCGCGTACCGGGACAGCCCGCTCTCCGACATATCCAACGCCGACTCCGACACCGCCAAGTCGGACATCAAGAAGCCCAAGCTCTCCCTCTTCGAACCGAACCTCGGCGAGGCCTTCTCGCGCGCCGTCCAGGTCCGCATGCTCGGCGGCGGCCGCAAGGCGCTGATCCAGTCCTTCGGCATCGAGCCGCAGACCGTCGTCGAGCACTGCCTCGCCGCCAGCCGCATCCGCAAGGAACGGGACACCAAGCTGACGATCCTCATGGTCGTCTTCGGGCTGCTCTTCCTGCCCGGCGTCCTCCTCTGGCTCGGCGGCTTCCAGCTCAAGCGGCTCCTGGACAAGGCCACCACCAAGGGGAAGAGCGCACTGGGCACGGTGCTGCTCGTGGCGCTCGGCGGCGTCATCCTGATCTTCCTGGTCAAGCTGCCCCTGAACAGCTTCTGGATGATCTACGTCCGGCTGATGCTCATCGCCCCCGTCATAGGCTGGTGGTGGGCCAAGCGGATCTGCGAGCGCACCGCCGTCGACCTGCGCGAGGCGTGGAAGGGCCTCCTGGAGGGCGGCGGCATCGGAGCCAAGATCCCCGAGGCGGTGCCCCAGGACCCCACCCAGACCGCCGCCGAACAGCTCCGCCAGAACCTCGCCAAGCTCAGCGCCGAACAGAACAGCAACGTCGTCTTCTACGCCGGCCCCAAGGGCATACTCGGCATGGGCACCCGCTGGGGCAGCTGGCAGCTCGCCGAGGAGCTGCGCCCCGCCGAAGAAGGATCCGAGATCCACCCCTTCCGCAGCTGGGACGTCATCCGCGTCATCCACGACCGGCTCCGCCTCCTGGAGCGCAGCCCGCTGCACACCGGCGGCTTCGGCCAGGCCCCCTCCGTACGCCACTGGATCGTCGTCCCCGTCGCCGAGGGCGCCGACGCGGTCGCCCGCCCCGAAGGCACCGACACCGACGCCTTCCAGATCCGCCCGCACGAGATAGAGCGGATCTGCAACGAGCAGCAGTTCGGCGCCGGCAACCGCCACTACCTGGGCGTGCAGTTCGTCCTCTGGGACGGCCAGCTCGTCCTGACCCTGCTCATCACCGTCACCGTGCTGCACGAGACGCTGCGCATCGAGGTCACCGGCCACGCCCTCGGCCCCGTCAACGGCCTCTTCCTCGGCAAGCCCAGCCCCAAGACCGTCACGGTCAACAAGACGGTGAAGTTCTGGGAGACCAAGACCTCCACCCTGCCGCTCATCGACACGGGCGAGGTGGTCCGCCTCGCCGCCCGCGCCCCGCTGACCTGGTTCCCGCCGGTCCTGGACTTCCTCGGCGGCAAGCTCGTCCTCCCCGAGCCCTTCGGCCTGCGCCACGTCTGGGCCGACAAGCCCTGGCGGCACCGCTTCATGGCCGACGACGCGCTGCGCGCCGCCACGCCCGTACTGCGCGTGGTGCACTCCGCCGCGATGAGCGTCCTGAAGGAGAACGGCGTGGACATCACCCGCTTCGACAACCGCTCCCTGGTCCTCAGCGGCGCGGTGCAGGACGCCTCGCCGCGGAAGGCGGACGCGTACGACGCGTGAGAGCGGCGGCACGCACGGCATGAGGGTGGCCGGTACGGACTCCCGTACCGGCCACCCTCATGATCAGCCCTGCCGCGTCACACCGACGGCCAGGCGTCCGCCAGCATCGCGCGGGTGTCCGCCAGCAGCTGCGGCAGCACCTTGGTGTGCCCCACGACGGGCATGAAATTGGTGTCGCCGCCCCAGCGCGGTACGACGTGCTGGTGCAGGTGCGCGGCGATACCGGCGCCGGCCGTGCTGCCTTGGTTCATGCCAATGTTGAACCCGTGCGCCCCGGAGGCGGCGCGCAGCGCCATCATGGCCTGCTTCGTGAGCTTCGCCAGCTCCGCCGTCTCGGCGTCGTCCAGCTCGGTGTAGTCGGCGACGTGCCGGTAGGGGACGACCATGAGGTGGCCGCCGTTGTACGGGTAGAGGTTGAGCACCGCATAAACGTGCTCGCCGCGGGCGACGACCAGACCGTCCTCGTCCGACTTCGACGGGATCGTGCAGAAGGGACAGCCGTCGTCGGCCCCCGGGCCGCTCGGCTTGTTCTCACCCTGGATGTAGGCCATCCGGTGCGGCGTCCACAGGCGCTGGAAGGCGTCCTGCGTCCCGACTCCGATCTGCTGCTCCGGCTCAGTCGTCATGAAACGCAGCATATTCCCTGGTACGGACGCGGTGCGGGGCGGCCCTGGCGGACCGCCCCTGGAATCCTCGCGTCGTGGCCCGGTCAGACCTGGGCGCGCTCCTCGACCGCCTTGAGGATCTTGGCGATGGCCTCGTCCTTCGGGATGCCGTTCTCCTGCGAGCCGTCCCGGTACCGGAAGGACACCGCGCCGTTCTCCATGTCCTCGTCACCCGCGATGACCATGTAGGGGACCTTGGACTTCTGGGCGTTGCGGATCTTCTTCTGCATCCGGTCCGAGGACGAGTCGACCTCGACGCGCAGGCCCTGCTTGCGGGCCTCCGCGGCGAACTCCTCCAGGTACGGGACGTGGGTGTCGCCGATCGGGATGCCGGTGGCCTGGACGGGCGCCAGCCAGACCGGGAAAGCACCGGCGTAGTGCTCCAGCAGGACGCCGAAGAACCGCTCGATCGAGCCGAAGAGGGCGCGGTGCAGCATGACGGGCTGCTGCTTGGAGCCGTCCGCCGCGGTGTACTCCAGGCCGAACCGCTTGGGCTGGTTGAAGTCGACCTGGAGGGTCGACATCTGCCAGGACCGGCCGATGGCGTCCTTGGCCTGCACGGAGATCTTCGGGCCGTAGTACGCGGCGCCGCCCGGGTCCGGGACCAGCGGCAGGCCCTGCTTCTCGGCCGCCTGGCGGAGCGCCTCGGTGGCCTCCTCCCAGTCCTCGTCCGAGCCGATGAACTTGTCCGACTCGGGGTCGCGGGTGGACAGCTCCAGCTCGAACTCGGTCAGGCCGTAGTCGCGCAGCAGGTCGAGCACGAAGGTCAGGAGCGTGTCCAGCTCCTCCGGCATCTGCTCCTTGGTGCAGTAGATGTGCGCGTCGTCCTGGGTGAAGCCGCGGGAGCGGGTCAGGCCGTGCACCACACCGGACTTCTCGTACCGGTACACCGTGCCGAACTCGAAGGCGCGCAGGGGCAGTTCGCGATAGGAACGGCCACGCGACTTGAAGATCAGGTTGTGCATCGGGCAGTTCATCGCCTTCAGGCGGTAGTTCTGCCCGTCGAACTCGATGGGCGGGAACATGCCCTCCGCGTAGTGCGGGAGGTGCCCCGAGGTCTCGAAGAGCTGCTCCTTCGAGATGTGCGGGGTGTTCACGAACTCGTAGCCCGCGTCCTCGTGCCGCTTGCGGGAGTAGTCCTCCATCACCTTGCGGATCACGCCGCCCTTGGGGTGGAAGACCGCGAGGCCGGGGCCCAGCTCGTCCGGGAAGGAGAACAGGTCCAGCTCCGCGCCCAGCTTGCGGTGGTCGCGCTTCTCGGCCTCGGCGAGGAACTCCAGGTACGCCTTGAGCTCGTCCTTGGTCGGCCAGGCGGTGCCGTAGATGCGCTGGAGCTGCTTGTTCTTCTCGCTGCCGCGCCAGTACGCCGCGGCGGAGCGCATCAGCTTGAACGCCGGGATGTTCCGGGTGGTGGGCAGGTGCGGACCGCGGCAGAGGTCCTTCCAGCACAGCTCGCCGGTCTTGGCGTCGAGGTTGTCGTAGATGGTGAGCTCACCGGCGCCGACCTCGGCGTCCGCGCCCTCGGCGGCCTCGCCGGCCTTGCCCTTGAGGCCGATCAGCTCGAGCTTGTACGGCTCGGCGGCCAGCTCCTCGCGGGCGTCCTCGTCGGTGGTGACCCGGCGCGCGAAGCGCTGGCCCCGCTTCTGGATCTCCTGCATCTTCTTCTCGATGCGCTTGAGGTCCTCGGGGGTGAACGGGGTCTCGACGTCGAAGTCGTAGTAGAAGCCGTCCTTGATGGGCGGGCCGATGCCGAGCTTGGCCTCCGGGAACAGCTCCTGCACGGCCTGCGCCATCACATGCGCGGTGGAGTGCCGCAGGATGTTCAGGCCGTCCTCGGAGGTGATCTCCACGGGCTCGACGGTCTCGCCGTCGGCGACCTCGTACGCGAGGTCCTTGAGCTCTCCGGCCACCCGCGCGGCGACGACGCTGCGCTCGCCCTGGAAGAGGTCGGCGGCCGTAGTGCCCGTGGTCACCACGCGTTCTTCCCGCTCGGAATCGCGTTGGATGGTCACACGGACGTCTGACACCGGTCTCTCCTGACGTATGTCTGCTGGACGGCAGCGATCGCTGCGCTCACCGAATCGTACCGAGCCACGGGCCCGCCTCGCGAAACGGTATTCCGGCGGCGCCACCTCCGCCCGCCGCGTTCCGCCCCGCGCCGGGGCGGCGCGCCCCTACCGCCGGGCCCATCCACAGGAACGAGATGCTGACGGAGCAGCTCGACCGGCACTGGCGGCACCAGCTGCGCGAGCGCCTGGAGGGGCCGAGCGACGAGGAGTACTTCTGGGAGCCGGTGCCGGACGCCTGGAACGTCCGGCCGCGCGGTACGGACAGCGCGCCCATCCAGGCGGGCGCCGGCGCGTTCACGGTCGACTTCGCCTTCCCCGAGCCGGTGCCCGCGCCGGTGACGACGATCGCCTGGCGGCGGGCCGCCCGTGGCCTACGAGAGCTTCGCGTACGCGGGCTCGGCGCAGGGCGCGCCGGAGCAGCCGGACGCGGCGAACGCGGCCTGGCACCAGGGCGTGCGGGGGCTGGGAGAGCAAGGGCTGGCGCGGGCGTGCGGACCGGCGGAGGGCGGCGCAGCCCGCCGTTCACTCGCCCCCGCACGCCTCCTCGAAGTGGTCGAGGTTCTCCTGGAGCGACTTCAGCAGCCGGTCCCGCTCGGCCTCGTCGACCTGGACGGGGGTGACGTCGCGGGCGCCCGTTATCCGGCGGAAGCCGCCGCGGCTCTCCAGCCGGCCGGTCACCCGTACCGGCAGCCCGAGCAGGTGCGCGTGGCCCGCGATGCGGTAGCCCTCCTCGCCGAGGGCCACCCTGACCTGCGCCACGTCGGCCCCGGCCAGGACGCGCAGGCGTACCGCGCCCGCGCCGTCGGGGTGCTCCCGCCGCATCCGTACGACCGTGCCGGTCACCCGCACGGCGAGGGACGGCTCGTCCTGTACGTACCGCTGGGCGGCCTGCTGCAGCGCGGGCAGGTCGCCGGGGGTGAACTCGACCGGTTCGGGGCGGGCCGGGCAGCCCGGGGGCGGCCCTTCGGCCGGTGACCAGGCGAGGGTGATGCGGACGCCCTCGGCGCCGCGGACCAGGGAGATCAGCGCCTCGGTCAGCTCGTGGCAGACGCCCAGCTCCACGGCGGCCTCGTAGGCCTCCATGCCGCCGGTGGCACGCTGGTAGTCCGTGGCGTCGCGCGCCGCGTGCAGCGCCCGCTGGAGGCTCGCCACCGCTCCGCGGCCGGCGCCGACCGGTACGTACGCGGTGAGGCGGCGGCCCGCCGGTGCCGGGCCGACCAGCACCTGGTCCAGGAACGCCTCGGCCTGCCGCTTGTGCCGCGCGCCGTAGTAACCGGCCCGTCCGTACGTGCCGAGCGCGCCGGCGATCAGCAGGGAGCGGGCGGCGGCGCGCAGCCGTTCCTGTGCGGTCCACAGGGTCGCGCCGGAGCGCTCGTCGGGGGCTTCGCGTTCCCAGCGCACCTCGTCGCTGGGCAGCGCGAGACCGACCAGCACCTCGCGGGCCGAGGGCACGGCGCTGCGGGCGAGCGCGGTCAGCGCCTCGGCGAGGAGGTCGGCGCTGTCGGGGAAGCCGGCGGACTCGGGCACCAGGAGGCTGGTGCCGGCGGCACCGCCGGGCGGGGTCCAGCGGGCGTACCGCCCCTGGGAGCCGCCCCGGCGCCGCCAGCCGTGCCGCGCCAGGAGAGCGGTGAGGACGGCGGGGTCGACCCGGGCGGGGTCCGGTACGGGGAAGGGCTGCTCGTCGGTCGGCCGGTACATCAGGGTCTCCCTCCCGCCCCGACCCGCGTCATGATCTCGCTGAGCGCGCGGTCGTCGAAGACCCGCGTGGTCGGAATCCGCACAGTGGTCTTGCGCCTGCCGGTGGCCTGCCGGCCCGCCAGGTTGATCCAGTAGCAGCAGTGCCGCAGTTCGAGCCGGTCGTGGCTCGCGCGCAGCCAGTCCTCGGGGCTGCGCGGTACGAGCATCACGACCAGGATCTTGTGCACCGCGACGGGTGTCCGGGCGAGCTTCACGAGGTGGTCGTTGTCCAGCGTGAAGCCGAAGCTGGGCCCCGGCGGGCGGGGCCGGACCTGGTAGGTGCACTTGAGCTGCACCTTGATCGTCACTTCGTCGTCGATGGTGTGGCCGGGCGCGCTGTGGCTGACGTGCCAGTCGATGCCGTTGTCCGGGAAGGGCTGCGCGAGCGAACAGCCGGCGGCCGCGGCCACGGCGTGGAGGTAGCCCACCTGGAGCGTCTCCATGGAGGCGGTGGTGGCGAGCTGGCCGCGCAGCGGTACCGGTCCCCCTTCAGGCTGGGGGTACCGCCCGCTTGCGGGGGACAGCCCACCCGGTTCTGGCTGCGCGAGCGTCATCGCTCCTGTGCCTTCCGGGCGTTGCTGTGATGCCGGTCGGGTGCCTGGGGGTGGAAGAGTCCGGACCGCACGGCGGTCCGGCGGACCGCGGCTGAGGCGGCGGTCCCCTCTGTGTTGTCTCCGTGTCAAGTGGTCCGCAAACAAGGGCGGTTCGACAACCGTGAGGGCCGGGTATCACCAGCTCGGGCGGCCCGGGGCAGGCCACCCGCCGCAGGAGCACGAGGAGTTGGGACAATGCCGAGCTGGTTCGACGGGCCGCTTGCTGCCTTCGACACCGAGACCACGGGGATCGATGTGGAGCAGGACCGCATCGTCTCCGCCGCCCTGGTCGTCCAGGAGACGCCCCGCTCGACTCCGCGGGTCACGCGCTGGCTGGTCAACCCGGGGGTGGACATCCCGGAGGCGGCGACGGCGGTGCACGGTCTGACGGCCGGGCATCTGGCGATGAACGGCCGGTGGCCGGCGCCGGTCATGGAGGAGATAGCGCGGGCCCTGGCGGAGCAGGCGATGGCGGGGCGGCCGCTGGTGGTGATGAACGCGCCGTTCGACCTGACGCTGCTGGACCGTGAGTTGCGGCGGCACCGCGCGTCGTCGCTGGCGGCGTACCTCGGTACGCAGTCGTTGTGCGTACTGGACCCGCGGGTGCTGGACAAGCACCTGGACCGGTACCGCAAGGGCCGCCGGACGCTGACGGACCTGTGCGAGCACTACGGCGTCGAGCTGACGGGGGCGCACGAGGCGGCGGCGGACGCGACGGCGGCGCTGCAGGTCGTACGGGCCGTGGGGCAGACGTTCGCGACGCGCCTCGACGGGCTGAGCGTGGCGGAGCTGCACGCGCTGCAGGCGGTGTGGCACGCGGCGCAGGCGCGGGGTCTGCAGGCGTGGTTCGCGCGCAACGGCACGGAGGAGCCGGTCGACCCGCACTGGCCGCTGCGTCCTGACCTTCCGGCGGCGGCGTGAAGCGTGAACACAAGCGAGAAGCCGGACCGTTGTCACGGTCCGGCCTCTCTCCGGGTGGGCGATACTGGGTTCGAACCAGTGACCTCTTCGGTGTGAACGAAGCGCTCTCCCACTGAGCTAATCGCCCGGGGTTCCTGGGGTGTCCCCCGCGAACGACCTGAACAATACAGGGCGCGGGGCCCTGGCTTCAAATTGCTTCGCGGCCGTCCAGCCAGGTGGCCAGCCCGCGCCGCCCGGCCCGCATCATCAGGGCGTGGTTGAGGCGGAAGAACGGACGCCCCGGGTAGGCCAGCCGCCGCATGAAGGACCGGCGCACCTCCACCTCCTGCTCGTACAGCGCGCGGGCGCCCGGGCCGTACGGGCCGACCGTCCAGCGGGCCCAGCCGTCGATGTCGCCGTGCAGCGTCGCCTCCAGGACGCCGGCCTCCCGGTCGCGCCGGGTCTCACGGGCGGTGAAGCGCAGGCTGAACGGCAGCACGGAGCGGATGCGGGCGGCCCCGGAGCGCTCGTCGATCCGGTGCGCCTCGGCGACGTGGGGCCACCAACGGGGGTAGGCCTCGGTGCGCTCCAGGGCGGCGTACACGGCGCCGGGCGCGGCCTCCAGCAGCCAGACGCTGCGGAAGCGGTAGTGGTGGGGGCGGGCGAGCCAGGCAGGCATGGGCCCAGTGTGCCGCGCGGGGAGAGGTCGGTGTGCCGCACCGCGGAATGTCGAAGGACCCGGAAGCGGAAACCTCCGGGCCCGGGGGCGCGGGTGGCGGAACCCCCGCTGCGCGCGGCGAAGCCGCGCAGAACACGACGAGGGCGAAGCGGTTCGCGCTTTCCGCGAACGCACTTCACCCTCGTACTTGTGGGCGATACTGGGTTCGAACCAGTGACCTCTTCGGTGTGAACGAAGCGCTCTCCCACTGAGCTAATCGCCCGGTGCGCCGGTGCCTCGCGGCCTGGCGCACCGCCAACATTACCGCATGTCAGCGGGGCTCATGACCACGGTCACCGGCTGATGTTCCAGGGCATGGCGAAGCCGAACTGCCACACGTACGCCGCGAGGGCCGCGACGATGATCACGGCGCCGACCGTGGTGAGGATGATGTTGCGGCGGCGGACCTTGGGATCGAGGGCCTTGTGCGCGGCCTCGGTGACCTTGCGCTTGGTCCAGCGCAGCACGAGCTGCGCCCAGACGAACTCGGTCGCCCAGATCGCCATACCGGCGAAGATCACCAGCCAGCCGGGCCCGGGCAGCGGCAGCATGATGATGCCGCCGATGACCACCGCCAGCCCGACGATGAAGATCCCGACCTGCCAGCTCATGTGCAGGGTCCGGGAGCGCTTCACGAAATGCGGCGCCTTGGACCCGAGCTTCTGCGGGATCGCCGTGGCGCCTCCCGTGCCGGCGCCCCGGCCCCCGTCACTCTCCGCGTTCATACCGGCAAACCTACCCGACGTGCCGGTCCCCCGCATGAACGCCGAGGAGGATCCGGGACTCCGCCGTAAGAGGTACTCGAAGCCACCCAAAACAGTCAGAGGGGTTTACAACACCACCGTAGGTGGCATGTCGATTTCGCCGACGTGCGAACCCCCGAGCGCACACTGAGCGAAAGGCCCTGGCGTATGAACACCACGGTCAGCTGCGAGCTGCACCTGCGCCTCGTTGTGTCGAGCGAGTCCTCACTGCCTGTACCTGCGGGCCTGCGGTATGACACGGCCGATCCTTATGCCGTGCACGCCACCTTCCACACCGGAGCCGAGGAGACCGTCGAGTGGGTTTTCGCCCGTGATCTCCTCGCGGAAGGCCTGCACCGGCCCACCGGCACCGGCGACGTCCGCGTCTGGCCGTCCCGGAGCCACGGTCAGGGAGTCGTCTGCATCGCCCTGAGCTCCCCGGAGGGGGAGGCTCTGCTCGAAGCCCCGGCGCGGGCTCTGGAATCCTTCCTGAAGCGCACCGATGCCGCGGTTCCGCCGGGCACCGAACACCGCCACTTCGATCTCGACACGGAGCTCTCACACATCCTCGCGGAGAGCTGAGGAGCCCGCGGCCACGTGCCGCGTCAACCCTGCTCACCACGCGCGCCGTCCGACTCGGGGAGACGGCGCAGGACGGACAAGTTCATACGGCGAGACCGGCGCCGCCCCCGCGGGACCCACCGCGGTGGCGGCGCCGTCCGTGCTGACCGGCCCGGACGCCGCGCCCCCGTGGGCCGGGCGAACCTCCGGCACCGTGTCCGCCCGGCCTTGTTGGAAGCGCTAGAGTCGGCGACCATTCGGCACAAGGGGGTGGCCGGCCGATCGCTGGAGATCCGCCGGCCACCGCCCATCGATCCCGGGGGCGGCACGGCCGCCCCTCCCGGCCAGGGAGCGACCCGTGATGATCACCCACGACAGCCGGTGCGCACTGGAGGCCGTCGTCGACCTCCTGAACACCGCACCAGAGGCCGGGGAGCCATCGGCGCCCGACACGCTCGGCGACGTGCCGGCCCTGCGCCAGTTCGTCGCGCGCAACGCCATCAGCGATGTGGGCACGCTCGGCGACCGGGACCTGGCGTCCGTACGGGCCGTACGGGGCCGCTTCGCGCAGGTCTTCGCGGCGGACGACGACCGCACCGCGGCGGAGCTGCTGAACGCGCTGATCGCGGCGGCCGGCACCACCCCGCGGCTGACCGACCACGACGGGTACGACTGGCACGTGCACTACTTCGCGCCGGGCGCCTCGGTCGCCGACCACCTCGCGGCGGACGGCGGGATGGCGCTGGCGTTCCTGGTCGTCGCCGGGGAGCGGGAGCGGCTGCGGCGGTGCGAGGCGCCGGACTGCCGGCACGCCTTCGTCGACCTCTCGCGCAACCGCTCGCGCCGCTACTGCGACAGCCGGACCTGCGGCAACCGCCTGCACGTCGCCGCGTACCGGGCCCGCCGCCGGGAGGCCGCGAGCTGAGCCCGCGGACCGGGCACCCGTACCGCGGGCACGGCCGCCGGCTCACAGGACGAAGAGGTCGTGCACGGCGCCCACCAGGAGCAGGACGCCGATGACGGTGAGGAAGAGCATCAGGGGCGGCTGCGACAGGGCGAACAGGCAGCCACGGGACGGAGAAGCTGGGTCTGGGGCCCGGGGAGTGGTCTCCCGGGTCAGGGCGCACTCGTCGTTCATCTCGCGGAGATCATGGCGCAGCTGATCTCCGCGCGTGACGCGGTCTTCCCCCGCAGGAGGGGGACTTCCTCAGATCCCGTGCTTTTTCAGGATGGCTTCGATATCGGAGAAGTCCTCGTCGCCGCCGCTCTGCCGGGCCGGCCCGGCGGCGGGACGGCGGGCGGGCGCACGGCCGGCGCCCAGGGACGGCGCCGAGGCGCCCGGGGCCACCGCACCGCCCTGCTGCGCGGCGGCGGCCCGGCGCTCCTTCCGCCGCCCGGAGCGGCGCTCGGCGAAGCGGCTCACCAGGAACAGCAGGACCGAGAGCGCCAGCAGGCCGAAGCCCGCCCACACGGTCGGCTCGAGGACCAGGCCGGTGATCCAGTCGATGACGCCGGTCATGACCAGGCCGGCGGGGATCAGCGCGAAGGCGGCGATGCGCGTCGCGGCCAGGAAACGCCTGCGGAAGGCGGTCAGCGCGGCGACGCCCAGGCCGGCCACCGACAGCACGGCGCAGACGGTCGAGGTCAGCATCGGGTCCTCCTGCCGTGAACGGTTCTCCCTCCATCCTGCCCCCTCGCGCCGCGTACCGGCCATGCCCCCGCGCGCCCTCAGGGTCATCTCGGGGTACGGATCCTCCGCAGGTGCCGGTCCGGCGTACCGCGGGGGCTGTCCGGGCAGGGCCGCGGGGCTGGAAGACTGGCCCCATGAACGACGCCCCCTCCCCCGCCGTGCCCCGTCCCGTCCTGGACGTCTGGTGCGAGCTGCAGTGCCCGGACTGCCACACCGCCCTCGCCGACCTGCGCGCCCTGCGCGAGCGCTACGGCGACCGGCTGGAGATCCGGCTGCGCCACTTCCCGCTGGAGAAGCACAAGCACGCCTACGCCGCCGCGCAGGCCGCCGAGGAGGCCATCGAGCAGGGCCAGGGCTGGCCGTACGTGGAAGCCGTGCTCGGGCGCACCGCCGAGCTCGCGAAGCAGGGCGAGAAGCTGCTGGTGAAGGTGGCCGGGGAGCTGGGCCTGGACGCGGAGGAGCTGGACACCGCGCTGATCGACGGCCGGCACCTGCTGATCGTCGACGCGGACCAGGCCGAGGGCAAGGCGATCGGTGTCACCGGCACGCCCACGTACGTCATCGGCGGTGAGCGGCTGGACGGCGGCAAGAGCCAGGAGGGGCTGCGCGCCCGGATCGAGGAGATCGCGGACCGGCTGCTGGCCGCGGCCGGGTAGCCGGCGGAGCGGTCACCGCGCGCCGGGAACGGCCGCCCGCCCCGGCCGGGCGGCCCGGCGGCCGCTCACAGCAGCGGCTTCCACAGCCGGTGATCCGTGGCGCGGTATCCCAGTGACTCGTACAGCCGCCGGGCGGTGGGGTTGTCGGCGTAGACGTTGAGGCCCAGGGTGCGCCGCCCCGCGGCCAGGCACTCCCGCTCGGCTATCCCCATCAGGGTGCGCCCGTGGCCGTGGCCGCGGTGCTCGGGCTCGACCCGTACGTCGTACACGTAGCCGCCCGGCCGGCCCGGCGATCTCAGTGCGGTCCAGACGGTGCCCACGTCCGTGCCCTCGTGGCTCAGCACACGCAGGCTGTGGTCCGGCGTGTGCGCGCCGTCCGGCAGCAGCAGCCGGTGGTCGGCCTCGGCCAGTTCGGCGGCGCGCTCGGGGGACTCGCCCTGCGCGGTCATGGCACGTACGTACTCGGCGAGCGCGGCCGCGCGCCAGCCGGGGTACTCCGCGTCGTCCAGCGGCCGGTCGGTGCTCCCGGGCGGCAGCACCGGCGGGGCGGTGAGCTCCTTGGTCATCCGGCGGGCGCGCTCGGTGTAGCCGAGGGCGGCGCTGAGCCGCAGCGCGGGCGTGGCGTCGGCCGGCACCAGGAATTCGATACGCCGGCAGCCCCAGCCGCGCAGCACTTCCTCGGCGGCCAGGGCGGCGACGGTGGCCCGGCCCCGCCGCCGGTCGGGTTCGTCGATCCACAGGTCCGCGAGGCGGCCGGTGGACAGCGCCGACCGCGGATCGGTGGCGAGCCGGAGCCGTCCCACGGGACGGCTGTTGACGCAGACGTCGAACGAACGGGCCCGGCCGCCGCCCTCAGGACGCTCTTCCGGACCGGTGGGGCGCAGCGTTGTGGTCACGCTGTTGTTCTACCCGCGTACGGCCGCTCAGTCATCGGCCCGGCCCGCAGTCCCGGCGGCCGGGCCGCGGCGCCGCGCTCAGCGCGGGTCGAAGTCCGCCGCCGACCGTTCGGCGAAGATCCGCATGGCCTCGGCGGTCACCGGTCCCGGTGCGTCGCCGAGCTGCCGCCCGTCGTGGCGCGTGACGGCCTGGACGTCGCGCAGCGAGGAGGTCAGGAAGATCTCCTCGGCCCGGTCCAGGGCGTCCAGCGGCAGGTCGGTCTCCTTGGCGCCGGCCCATTCCACGGTCAGCGCGCGGGTGATGCCGGCCAGGCAGCCGGACTCCAGCGGCGGGGTGTGCAGTTCGCCGTCGAGCACGACGAAGACGTTGGTGCCGGTGCCCTCGCAGAGCCGCCCCACCGTGTTGCCGAACAGCGCCTCGCTGGCGCCCTGCTGACCGGCGCGGGCCAGGGCGACGACGTTCTCGGCGTACGAGGTGGTCTTCAGGCCGGCGAGCGCGCCGCGTTCGTTACGGGTCCAGGGGACGGTGATCGTCGCCGTGGTGTCGGGCCGGCGGGTGGTCTCGCCCACCGCGACGACGAGGGTGGGGCGGTCGTCACCGCGGTCGGAGCTGAGCGGGGACCGGCCGCCGGTGTAGGTGATCCGCAGCCGGCCGAAGGGCATCGGGTTGGCGGCCAGTACGGCCTCGCAGGCGTGGCGTACCTCGTCGAGGTCCGGGTCGGGCAGGCCGAGGCCCCGGGCCGAGGTGGTCAGGCGGTGGAGGTGGCGGGTGAGCGCGAAGGCACGGCCGTTCTCGGCCTTCAGGGTCTCGAAGACGCCGTCCCCGACCGTCAGTCCGTGGTCGAAGACGGAGACCCGGGCGCTGTCCGCGTCCCGCAGTTCCCCGTCGAGCCAGATCTTCATCGCGTCGTTCCTCCAGTCGTCTCGTACGTCTCCGACGCTACCGCCAGCAGCCGGGCCGCCTTCAGCTCGGTCTCGTCCCACTCGCGGTCGGGGTCGGAGCCCCAGGTGATGCCGGCGCCGGTGCCGAAGCGCAGCACGGGCCCGGCGGCGGCCTGCCGGTCGATCCAGAAGGTGCGGATGCCGACGGCGAGCTCGCCGGTGCGGCGGTCGGCGTCGACCCAGCCGATGCCGCCGCAGTAGGGGCCGCGGGGCGCGGTCTCCAGGGATTCGATGATGTCCAGGGCGCTGCGCTTGGGGGCGCCGGTGACGGAGCCGGGCGGGAAGGTGGCGGCCAGCAGGCCGGGCCAGCCGGCGTCCTCGGGGAGTTCGCCGCGGACGGTGGAGACGAGGTGGACCAGGCCGGGGTGGGCCTCGACCGCGCAGAGCGCGGGGACGGTGACGGAGCCGGTGGCGCAGACGCGTCCCATGTCGTTGCGGACCAGGTCGACGATCATCACGTTCTCGGCGTGGTCCTTCTCCAGCAGGTCGTCGGCGGTGCGGCCGGTGCCCTTGATGGGCCCGGACTCGACCGTGCGGCCGTCGCGGCGCAGGTAGAGCTCGGGCGAGGCGGTGGCGACCTCGACGCCGTGCGCGGGGAGGCGAATCGTTCCCGCGTACGGGGCCGGGTTGCCGCGGGCCAGCAGCGCGGTCAGGGCGTCCACGTCGGCGTGCTCCGGGTCGGGCAGCGGCGCGGAGAGCACGCGGCAGAGGTTCGCCTGGTAGACCTCGCCGGCCGCGATGTGCTCGCGTATCCGGCGTACGCCCGCGGTGTAGGCGGCGCGGTCCAGGGAACTGGTCCAGGCGTCGCGCGCGGGTCCGCGCCATGCGCCGCGGGCGGCGGGGTCGCCGGGGTCCTTCCGTACGTCGCCGAAGCGCGCGCACACGAGGCGGCCCTCGAAGTCGGCGACGACGGCCCACCATCCGGCGGAGTCCAGGGCGGCGGGGTCACTGGTGACGTCCCGCAGGTCAGAGGCGATCAGGCCGCCGAAGCGGGCCAGCGGAGGCAGCTCGTACACGCCGCTGAGTCTAGGACGGGGGCCCCGGCGCCGCCCGGGTCGAGCGACCACCGCAGCACGCTGCACAAACGCGTTTTTGTACTGGCCCAGGAATCCGCTAGAGTTCAACACGTCGCCGGGACGCGGAAGCGAAAAGCGGAAGCCGACCGAAGACAGCAGCTCCCAGGCGTTAGTCTGGGGGAGGCACCTGCGGACATAGCTCAGTTGGTAGAGCGCAACCTTGCCAAGGTTGAGGTCGCGAGTTCGAGCCTCGTTGTCCGCTCTGAGTGGGGGATCTTCCCGAACCCCTGCACTCCTGGTGGAGTGGCCGAGAGGCGAGGCAACGGCCTGCAAAGCCGTCTACACGGGTTCAAATCCCGTCTCCACCTCCAAGGACGATTAGCTCAGCGGGAGAGCGCTTCCCTGACACGGAAGAGGTCACTGGTTCAATCCCAGTATCGTCCACTGATCCACAAGGATCCGGTCCTCCAAGACCATGATCTAATAAGGATCGACCCGCGCGATTAGCTCAGCGGGAGAGCGCTTCCCTGACACGGAAGAGGTCACTGGTTCAATCCCAGTATCGCGCACGCAGTGCCCACGGCTCACTTCTCGGAGTGACCGTGGTCCCGAGGACGATTAGCTCAGCGGGAGAGCGCTTCCCTGACACGGAAGAGGTCACTGGTTCAATCCCAGTATCGTCCACCCGAAAGACAAGGGCCGGAGCTCATGCTCCGGCCCTTCGTCGTCGTGTGGTGACAGGCGCCCGGGTGCCCGGCCCTGACGGGCCGGGCGGGCACCGGCGATCAGGAGGAGAAGAGCATCCGGCCGAAGCTGCGGTGACCGTGATGTCCATGGTGACCGTGGTGGCCGTGCTGCCCGTGATGCGGGGCACCCCAGGCCGGTGCCGCCGGGTAGGCCTGCGGGGCGGGCGGGGGCGGCGGGGCCTGCTGCGACCACTGGGACTCCAGGCGGGTCAGCGACTCCAGCTCGCCGTAGTCCAGGAAGATCCCCCGGCAGCCGGCGCACTGCTCGATCTGGACCCCGTTCCGGTTGTACGTGTGCATCGGCGCATGGCACTTGGGACACTGCATGTCGGCTCAACTCCTGTGATCGCACGGCGGCGGCGACGAACCTCCGTCCACCGTTGGTGTGTTCACCCTACGACTCGAAACCGCACCTCAACTGCCCCGGTACGTAACAGCTTGTCACCAGACCATCCGGGCGCAGGAGTCGACGAGAGCGCTCTCCACCTCGTCCGGCGGACGGCCCTCCGGGGCCGCCTTGGCGACGGCGAGCGCGGCGGTCTGCACCGTCAGGGCGCGCGCCGGGACGTCCAGTTCCGGCCATGGATCACCCTCGGGCCGTACGGCACGGCCCCCGGCGGCCCGGTACGCGCCGAGGAAGCGCGCCCAGACCTCCCCGGCGAGCAGCCCGCTCGCGAACCAGGCGGCGGGCCGGGCGAGATCCCAGCCCGGCTCCCCCACGCCGAGGTCGTCGACGTCGATGAGCAGCCAGGGCCCGCCGGACACGGGATGCCGGACCAGCTGGCCCAGGTGCAGATCGCCGTGGCAGAGCCGGCCGGGCCCCGGCGCGGGCGCCTCGTCGCGCGCCCAGGGCGGCAGCGTGGCCCAGCCGCCCTCCACGGCGCGTGCCGCCGCTGCCAGGGACGGCACGGCGGCGGTGGGCGCGGCCCGCATCCGGGCCAGCGCGCGGGCCGCCTTGGCCGGGCCGCGCATCGGCGGGACCGGGCCCGGCAGCGCCTGCGGGTCCACGGCGTGCAGCCGGGCGAGGAGCCGGGCCGCGTCCTCCCAGGGCGCCGCGTCCGGGTCGTCCGGCGCGACGGGGAGGCCGTACGGCCAGCGGGTGAGGGGGCGGCCGTCGTCGTGCCTCACGAGGTAGCCGTCCGGGCCCGTGACGGGCAGCGGGGGCAGCAGCGTGCCGTGCAGCTCGGGGTGGGCGGCGATGCGCAGCCGGACGGCGAGCTCGGCGGCGTCGCAGTCGGGCGCGTGCGCCTTGGCGACCGTACGCGCGCCGCGGACCACGGTCCCGTCGGGCCGGTCGGCGAGTACGACGGGCTCGTGGGCCGCGCCCGGGCCGGCGGCCCCGGACGGCGCGGAGGCGGCGGAGAGTGCCGCCAGGCGGCTGATCAGGGCGCGGGACATCGTTCCCCCTCGGCTCGTACGGACCCGGCTCGTGCAGAGCGCACCGGCCGGCCCCGCCGCTGGGATCGTACGCACCGGTGCGCGGGCGCCGAACGGGCACCCCGGCGCCCGTTCCAGGACGCGCGAAGGCCGGGCATCTCCCCAGATGCCCGGCTCTTCGTGCCGTCCGCCGCACCCCCGTCCCCACGGGGTCAATCGGCCGGAGGCTTGTCCCCGGAGCGCCGTACACGCCCGGCCCCGGACCGCTCTTCCGGGGGCCGGAGCGTCAGCGCTCCAGCATTCCGGCCACGGACGACGCCTGTGTGAGGACGGCGTCCCAGCCACCGAAGACGACGGCCAGCAGCACCGCCAGCGGCAGCACCATGGCCACCGCCACCAGGGGATGGCGGGTGCCGGAGGGCTGGTCGCCGCCGAACGCGGCGGCCGCCCTGCGCCCCTGCGTACGGAGAACCGTCCGTCCTGCCGTGTCCGCCATCGCCCCGCTCCCCTCGTCCTGGCGGCGGCGGGCGTCCGACCTCGGGGGACGAGTACCGCGCCCACCGCCTGACCTCCACACTAGGCAGCCGGCGGCCGCGGGGCGTCAGCCCGACGTACTGATCGTCCGGCCTCCAGGAGGATGACGGGGCACCCCCTGACGTACTCCTATGGGTGGAGACGCGGGGCTGACTTTCGGGGAGTTCCCGGACGGGGCCGCCCGCAGGGGGCCGCCGGATGCCCGGGTGTGCCCCGAGACCGCCCCTTCGCGTGACTTCGGTCACTTCCGCCACTCCCCCGCCGGTCACCCGCCGGGCCCGCGCACCGGGCCGCGGCACCGCGTGGCCGCCTTCCGCTCCCGTACCGCCGCGCCGGGCGGGGCGGACCGGCCATCACCCGCCGGCCCGCCAATCCCCCTGCCGACGCCGATCCTTGGACCGGTACCGCGGAACTGGGCGCGCAGTGCGGCCCATTCCGCCTCGGCCGTGCGCGCCCGCCGCCCGCCGCCGACAATCCATGGCCGACGCATGCGCGGCCTGACAGCGCGACGCCCCGTCAATCCGTAAGCTGTGGCACGTCAGACGGATGCAGCGGAGTGGGGCCTCCCCACCGCAGGTAGGGGACGGACATGGCGATGATGCGGCTCCGGCGCGAGGATCCGCGGGTCGTCGGCTCGTTCCGGCTGCACCGGCGGCTGGGCGCCGGTGGGATGGGCGTGGTCTATCTCGGGTCCGACAAGCGCGGCCAGCGGGTCGCCCTGAAGGTGATCCGCCCCGATCTGGCCGAGGACCACGAGTTCCGCTCCCGCTTCGCACGTGAGGTGCAGGCGGCCCGGCGCATCCGGGGCGGCTGCACGGCGCGGCTGGTGGCGGCCGACCTGGACGCGGACCGCCCGTGGTTCGCCACCCAGTACGTCCCCGGCCCCTCGCTGCACGACAAGGTCAACGACGAGGGCCCGCTGCCCCCGGCCCAGGTCGCCACGATCGGCGCCGCGCTCTCCGAAGGGCTGCTCGCCGTCCACGACGCGGGGGTGGTCCACCGCGACCTGAAGCCGTCGAACATCCTGCTGTCCCCCAAGGGTCCCCGGATCATCGACTTCGGCATCGCCTGGGCGACCGGCGCGAGCACGCTCACGCACGTCGGCACGGCCGTCGGCTCGCCCGGCTTCCTCGCGCCCGAACAGGTGCGCGGCGCGGCCGTCACGCCCGCGACGGACATCTTCGCGCTCGGGGCCACGCTGGCGTACGCCTGCACCGCGGACTCACCCTTCGGACACGGCAGTTCCGAGGTCATGCTCTACCGCGTGGTGCACGAGGAGGCGCAGCTGGCGGGGGTGCCCGAAGCGCTGGTGCCGCTGATCGAGTCGTGCCTGGCCAAGGACCCGGCCGAGCGCCCCAGCACGCTGTCGCTCTCGCTGCGGCTCAAGGAGATCGCCGCGCGGGAGGCGCACGGGCTGCCGGACGGCCCGGTGGACGGGCTGCCGGGTGAGGTCCCGGCACGGACGGACCGCTCCGGCCGCCGCGCGGAGGAGTTCGTACGCCAGCGCACGGACGAGCGGCACACCCCGGGCCAGGGCCCCAGTACGCCGCGTCCGCAGTCCTCCTCGCGGCCCTCCGTCTCGCGTCCGGCCGGTTCCCGGTCGGCGGCCGGGGCGAACGGCGGGTGGCCGTCGGCACCGGGCCAGAGCGGCGGACGGCAGACGCCGGGCGGCAGCGGTGCGCGCTCCGCGCCCGCCCCCTCTTCGAACGGGCGTTCCGCGCCCCTCGGGTCGAACGGCAGGTCGGCGCCCGCGGGCTCCAACGGCCGCTCGGCCGCCCCCGGCTCGAACGGCCGCACGGCCCCGCCCGGCTCCAACGGCCGTTCGGCGCCCGGGTCGAACGGCAGGTCCGGCACCGCCTCCCAGGGCAGGTCCGCCGGGCCGCACTCCGAAGGACGCTCCGGCGGGCGCGCCGCAGGCAGGGTGCCGGGAGCGCGTTCGACCGGGCGAAACGGTTCGCGTCCGGCGGCCCGCTCCACGTCGGGCGGACGCCGCCCAGCAGGGCCCGACCGCCGGCTGCTGCGCCAGCGGCTCATCGTCTTCGTGACGGTGACGCTGCTCGTGGCCCTGGGCATCGCAGCGGCCCAGGGCTGCCAGGGGCCCACCCGCGGCCTCGGCGTACTGGGCTCGGCACACGGGCAGGGGACGGGGACGTCGGGCGCAGGTGTGCCGAACGGACACGCCCAAGGGGTGCATGTGCCGTCGGTTCCGCATGTGCCGGACGGGGACGAGCCGGTCGGTCACGCGGCGGGTGTGCGCGTGCCGGGTGGGCACGCGGCCGGATCGCACGCGTCAGGCGGTCATGCGGGAGGCACGGACGTGGCAGGGGCGGGGCCTGAGAACCGGCCATGGCCTGAGAGCAGGCCGCGGCCGTAGTACGGCGGCGCGGGCCTTCATGGTGCCGCACTCGCAGCAGCGGCCTTCGTGACACGGCGGCGTTCACCGTGTCACGCTCAGGCGGTCCCGGCCGTCTCAGGCGGTACCTGCCCGTCTCACGCGGACCTGGCCGTCTCACGCGGACCTGGCCGTCCCGTGGCCACCGCGTAGAAGGCGACCGCCGCGGCCGCACCGACGTTCAGCGAGTCGACGCCGTGCGCCATCGGGATGCGCACCCATTCATCGGCGGCGACCAGGGCCTGCCGGGACAGCCCGTCCCCCTCGGCACCGAGCATCAGCGCGGCCCGCTCCAGGCGGTGCGGCGCGGCCTCGTCGATGGCCGTGGCCTTCTCGTCGGGCGTCAGCGCGAGCAGCTTGAAGCCGGCCTCCCGTACGGTCTCCAGGCTCCGTGGCCACTGCTCCAGCCGCGCGTACGGCACGGAGAACACCGCCCCCATCGACACCTTCACCGACCGCCGGTACAGCGGGTCGGCACAGTCCGGTGAGAGCAGTACGGCGTCCATGCCCAGGGCAGCGGCGCTGCGGAAGATCGCGCCGATGTTGGTGTGGTCGTTGACCGCTTCCATGACGACGACGCGGCGCGCGGAGGCCAGCAGCTCGCCGGCCTCCGGGAGCGGCTTGCGCTGCATGGAGGCGAGCGCGCCGCGGTGCACGTGATAGCCCGTCACCCGCTCGGCGAGCCCGGGATCCACCGCGTACACCGGGGCCGGCACCTCGTCGATGACGTCCCGCATGACGTCGACCCACTTGGCGGAGAGCAGCATCGACCGCATCTCGTACCCGGCGTGCTTCGCGCGCCGGATCACCTTCTCGCCCTCGGCGATGAACAGCCCCTCGGCCGGTTCACGCCTGCGGCGCAGCTCCACGTCGGTGAGGCCGGTGTAGTCGCGCAGCCGGGGGTCGTCGGGGTCGTCGACGGTGATGATGTCTGCCACGGGTCGATGGTGCCTTGTCGTCGTTGCGGTTCCCCTGCCGGGGTACCGGATTTGTTACCTACGGTTACGCCAGGCCCTGCGCGGTGGCGGCGCCCCGTCGTACGAACCGGGCAGCCGCGCGGCGGGCCCGCCGTACGAAGGGCCCGCCGTACGAAGGGCCCGCCGTACGAGCGACCAGTCCTAGGAGCGGCCAGTCGCAGGAGCAGCCAGTCGCAGGAGCGGCCAGTCGTACGAAACGAGCCGCCCTGTGGACAAGCCCGCCCGGCGAAGCCGCCTCCCCTATATAACCCCAGTCATAAGGGGGACCAAGTGGTGAAGCGTCACTGCACCGGGGGCGCCTGAGCCGGCGAGGCCGTCGGAACCGCCGGAGCTGCCGAGGCCGTCGGGCGAAGGGGGCCGAGCGGGGAGGCGCCGCCTCCCCGGCCTCCGGGGTCTTCCCGGACTCACCGGCCGAAGGTCTTCGCGGCGTTCACCACGTCGCCGATGACGATGACGGCGGGCGGGCGGACGTCCTCCTCCTTGACGCGCGCCCCGACGGTCTCCAGCGTGGCGTCGACCCGGCGCTGGGTGGCCATCGTGCCCTCCTGGACCACCGCGACCGGGGTGTCGGCCGGGCGCCCGTGCCGGACGAGGGCCGCGGCGATGGCGGCGATCTTGTCCACGCCCATCAGGATCACCAGCGTGCCGCGCAGCTTGGCCAGCGCCGCCCAGTCGACCAGCGAGCGCGGGTCGTCGGGCGCGACGTGGCCGCTGACCACGGTGAACTCGTGCGCCACGCCGCGGTGGGTGACGGGCACGCCGACCGCGCCGGGGACGCTGATGGAGCTGGAGATGCCGGGCACGACCGTGCAGGCGATGCCCTCCTCGGCCAGCGCCTCGGCCTCCTCCATGCCGCGCCCGAAGACGAACGGGTCACCGCCCTTGAGACGCACCACGGCCTTCCCGGCCTTGGCGTGCTCGATGAGCGCGTTGTTGATGGCCTCCTGGGCCATGTACCGGCCGTACGGGATCTTCGCCGCGTCGATGACCTCGACGTGCGGCGGCAGCTCGTCCAGCAGGTCGCGGGGGCCGAGCCGGTCGGCGATCACGACGTCGGCCTCGGCGAGCAGCCGGCGGCCGCGCACCGTGATCAGGTCAGGGTCGCCAGGGCCGCCGCCGACCAGGGCGACGCCGGGGGTACGGCGGCGGTGATGGGGCGCGGCGATCGTGCCGTCCCGCAGCCCCTCGACGATGGCGTCGCGGACGGCGGCGGCGCGGCGCGGGTCGCGGCCCGCGCCCTCGGTGTTGAGGACGGCGACGGTGACGCCCTCGCTGCGGCCGGTGGCCGGCGTCCAGGCGGTGGCCGCCTCGGCGTCGTCGGAGCGTACGGCCCAGACGCGGTTCTCCTCGGCCTCCTGGGAGGCGGCGGCGTTGGCCGCGTCGTCGTCGGTGGAGATCAGGGCGTACCAGGCGTCCGCGAGGTCGCCGGGCCGGTACGTACGGCGTTCCCAGGTCAGCTCCCCGGCGTCGGCCATGGCCTCGACGGAGGGGGTGGCGGACGGCGAGACCAGCAGGATGTCGGCGCCGGCGGCGATCAGCGCGGGCAGCCGGCGCTGGGCGACCTGGCCGCCGCCCAGCACCACGACCCGGCGGCCGGTCAGGCGCAGGCCGACGGGATAGGCGGCGTGCTCGGAGGGAACGGCCATGGCGGTACGGCTCCTTGTGCGGGTGATGCGGGGCCGCTTCGGCGCTGGAGCGGCGTGAGGGTGGTGGTGCGGCCGGTACGGGCGGCCACGCATTCCGGCCCACAGCCTATTTGGCCGCGGGCCTGGGGTCATGCGCGGGCGCCCCTGAGGACCGGACGGCGGGGCGGGCCCCGGGTGACCGGGGTGCGTTCCGCCCGGTGCACACGGGGCGCGTGGCAGCCGGGACATGTGGCAGCCGGGGCCGCGCCCGGGGGTGGGGCGCGGCGGGGCCCTGCGTGGAGGACGGCCCCCTCGACGCAAGGTCTCGGCGGTCCGTCCTCCGCAGGCCGTCAGCCCTTCTCGGTGACTCCGGCGGAGTCGAACGTGGCCACCTCGTGCATCGCGCGCGCCGCGCTCTGCACGATCGGCAGGGCGAGCAGCGCGCCCGTGCCCTCGCCGAGGCGCAGGTCGAGGTCGACCAGCGGGCGCAGGCCCAGCTTGGTCAGGGCCGCGACGTGCCCCGGCTCGGCGCTGCGGTGGCCCGCGATGCAGGCGGCCAGCGCCTCGGGGGCCACGGCCCGCGCCACCAGCGCGGCCGCGCCGGTGCTCACGCCGTCCAGGATCACCGGCGTACGCAGCGACGCGCCGCCGAGGATCAGGCCGACCAGCGCGGCGTGCTCCAGGCCGCCGACGGCCGCGAGGACGCCGATCGGGTCGGCCGGGTCCGGCTGGTGCAGTTCGAGCGCGCGGCGGACGACGTCGACCTTGCGGGCGTGCGTCTCGTCGTTGATGCCCGTGCCGCGGCCGGTGACCTCGGCGGGGTCGGTACCGGTGTAGACGGAGATCAGCGCCGCGGAGGCGGTGGTGTTCGCGATCCCCATCTCGCCCGTGAGCAGGGCCTTGTTCCCGGCCGACACCAGGTCGCGGGCGGTCTCGATGCCCACCTCGACGGCCTTGAGCACGTCCTCGCGGGACATCGCGGGCCCGGCGGTCATGTCGTCCGTACCGGGGCGCACGTTGCGCGGCAGCAGGCCGGGCGTGGCCGGCAGCTCGGACTTCACGCCGACGTCCACGACGCAGACCTCGGCGCCGACCTGGTTCGCGAAGGCGTTGCAGACCGCGCCGCCGCCGAGGAAGTTGGCGACCATCTGGCCGGTGACCTCCTGGGGCCACGGGGTGACGCCCTGGGCGTGCACACCGTGGTCGCCCGCGAAGATCGCCACCGCGGCGGGCTCCGGGATCGGCGGCGGGCACTTCCGCGACAGGCCGCACAGCTGCGCCGAGATGATCTCCAGCATGCCGAGCGCGCCGGCCGGCTTGGTCATCCGCTTCTGCCGCTCCCACGCCTCACCGAGCGCCTTGGCGTCCAGCGGGCGGATGCCCTGCAGGGTCTCCTGGAGCAGGTCGTGCGGCTCGGCACCGGGCAGCGCGCGGCGCCCGTACGTCTCCTCGTGCACGACCCACGACAGCGGGCGGCGCTTGGACCACCCGGCCTGCATCAGCTCGGGCTCCTCCGGGAACTCGTCGACGTACCCGACGCACAGGTACGCGACGATCTCCAGGTGCTCGGGCAGGCCGAGCTCGCGGACCATCTCGCGCTCGTCGAAGAAGCTGACCCAGCCGACGCCGAGGCCTTCGGCGCGGGCGGCGAGCCAGAGGTTCTCCACGGCGAGCGCGGAGCTGTACGGCGCCATCTGCGGCTGGGTGTACCGGCCGAGCGTGTGGCGGCCGCCGCGGGTGGGGTCGGCCGTGACGACGATGTTGACCGGGGTGTCGAGGATCGCCTCGATCTTCAGCTCGCGGAACTGCTTCGCGCGCGCCTTGGGCAGCGACTTGGCGTACGCCTCGCGCTGCTGCATCGCCAGCTCGTGCATCCGCTCGCGCGTCTCGGCGGACCGGATGACGACGAAGTCCCAGGGCTGGGAGTGGCCGACGCTGGGGGCGGTGTGCGCCGCCTCCAGGACGCGCAGCAGTACGTCGTTGGGGATCGGGTCGCTGCGGAAGCCGTTACGGATGTCCCGGCGCTCCCGCATCACACGGTGTACGGCGGCCCGCTCCTCGTCGCCGTACCCCGCGGCGGGGTCGACCGGCCGGGGCGCCTCGGCCTCGGCGGCTTCGGCGTCGGCGGCTTCGGCGTCGGCGGCTTCGGCGTCGGCGGCTTCGGCGTCGGCCGCGGCGGGCACGTCGGCGTCGGCCGCGGCGGGCTCACCTGCAGCCGCCGCGACGGGCTCGGCCTCGGGGGTGGGCTCGGCTGCCGCCGTGGGCTCGGCCTGCGGGTCGGCCTCGGCTTCCGCCATCTCGGGGGTGGGCTCGGCGTCGGCTTCCGGCGCGGCGGCCGTTGCTTCGTTTTCCTCGCTCGCAGCGGCCGGCTCGGTCACGGTCTCGCTGTCGGCGGCGGCGTCGGGCTCCGCTGCCGGTTCCGCCTCGGCGGGCGCGGCGCCGGGCACGGCGGCCTCGCTCCCGGGCTCGGGCTCGGGTTCGGGCTCCGCGGGGGCCGCGTCCGTGGCGGGCATTTCCTCGACGGCCGTCTCGGCCGCGCTCGCGTCCTCGGCGCTCGCGTCTCCGGCGACCGCGTCCTCGGCCTCGGCGACCGTGGACTCGGCCTCGTCGCCGTCCACCGCCTCGGCGTCGGCTGCCGCCTCAGCCGCGTCTGCCGCCTCAGCCGCGTCTGCCGCCTCAGCCGCCGGAGGAACCTGCGCCTCAGCAGGCTCAGCTACCTCAGGAGCGGGCTCCTCGGCCGCCACCTCGGCGGGCGCGGCGGCGTCGGGCACCGTGCCGACCTCGTCCTCCGCGAAGGCCGCGTCGATCGCGGCCTTGGTGGCCTTCGCCTTGGCCGACCGTCCCGACCGGGCCCGGGGCACCTTCACCTTGGCTTCGGGCGCCTCGGTGGCCGCGGGGGCGCCGTCCGCACCCTCCGCGCCCTCCGGGGCGTCCTCCCCGAGCTGCACCAGCTCGGCGGCGTCCTGGGGAGCGGGCTCGGCGGCCTGGACCGGCTCTGCCCCGGCGACGGGCGCCTGCGGCTCGGCCTGCTCTTCGTTGTGCACGTGTTCCTCTGATACGGGCTCAGCGCCGGGCTGCTCCGCGGCTGCCGGTACAGCCTCGGCCGTACCGTCCGCGGGTCCCTGCTCGCCCTCGGTGTCGTTCTGCTGCGCGGCCGCCGCGGCGTCCTGCGCGTCGGCCTCGTCCGTCGTCTCCGGCGCCGCGGTGGCGTCAGCCGGTACGACGTCCTCGGCCTGGCCCTGCTCCTGGCCCTGGTCCTGGTCCTGCTCCTGGCCCTGCTCCGGAGCGGTCCGGCCGACGGCGTCGTGTTCCGCCGCCCCGGCCTCGGGGAGCGGCGCCGCGACACCGTGCTCCACGGCCTCCTGCTCCTGCTCACCGGAGGCCTGCGCGTCCGGGACGGCTTCAGGAGCCTCCGCAGGGACCTGGGCATCCTCAGGAGCCTGGCCCTCCGCAGCATCCTGCGGCGCGTCCTCCGAGGCCGCGGACTCCGCCGCCGCGGCCTCCGGCTGCTGCCCGTCCTCGGCCGTCTGCTCCTGGCCCGGTTCACCGGTCGCGTCCGTGCTCTCGACCGCCGCCTGCGCGGCGGCCGCCGTGCCGTCCTCCGTCCCCACCGGTGCGGCGCCCCAAGCCGGCATCTGCGCGGGAATGACCACGCCACCCTGTTCCGCGGCCGACGGGGTCTGCTCGGCCGGTGCAGGCTGCTCGGCCGGGACCGGCTGCTCAGCGACCGCCGGCTGCGAAGCAGCCTCCGCCTCGGCCTGCGGCGGCTGAGGCGATTCGACCGACTGAGCCGACTCGACCGGCTGGGCCGCTTCGACCGGCTCGGCCTCCGGCATCGGCATCGGGGCGGCCTGCTGAGCCGCCCGCTGGGCGCCCTCCCCGGGGAGCGGGCCCGGGGTCGCGTCCGGCAGTGGGCCCGGGGTCGCGTCCGGCAGCGGGCCCGGTTCGTCGCGCGGTACGTCGAGGTACTCGGGTCCGACGGTCGGCGGGCCCGCGTGCCGTGTGGGCGGCTGCGGGGTCCCGGCCGGGCCGCGGTCGGCGAGGGAGCGCACCACGCCACCGGTGTGCGCCTCCGGCACGGGCGGGCCCATGTGCAGCGGCCGGCGCGCCGGCGTGCTCTGCTTCGGCATCGCGGCCTGGCCCGGCATGGCGCCCGGCTGCGCGGCGCCCGCCTGCGGGGCCTGGCCCGGCTGCTGCGCCGCCTCGGGCATCCGTACGCCGCCGACGTCGACGGAGCCGGTGTCCCGGCCGCCGTGCTCGTGGGCACCGGCGTGCGGATGGGCTTCAACCGGAGGCGCACCGACGGGCACACCGGCGCCGGGCGCCGCGCCCGCCGGCTGCGCGGTGGCAGGGTCCGCCGGCTGTTCCGCGGCGTACGCCACCGGCTCGTACGGCGTCGGGTCGTAGGCCGCCACCGGGTCGTACACCGCGCCCCGTCCCGGGGTGTAGTCGGCGTACGGGGTCTGCTGCTCGGCGTGCGCCTGCTGTTCGCTGCCCCAGGCGCCCTGGGCGCCCGGCATCAGCAGGTCGTCGTCCTCGGCCTGCTCGGCGGTGTCGAGGTAGGCGTACGCGTCGTGCGGCTGCTGCGGGCCGGGGTCGGCAGGGGCAGGAGCGGCCGCCGGCAGCGGCCCTCCGGGATGTCCGCCTGCGTTCTCCGGCAGTCCCTCGCCCGGGACCTGGCCGGTGTCGGTCATGCGTACCCCTCGCCCATCGGTAGTGCTCCTTCCAACCGCTCGTCCGACGCGCTCGACCGCGGCACGCGCCGACCGCCCCCATAGCTAGAACGAGCGAGCGCGCCTCGCGGCACGTCCGCCCTCAAGAGCATCTTGTGCGGTCAAAACCTCCGGCTTTTCCGGATATTGACGCACGACTCCGATCGCGGAACGGCGGCGCAACGATCCGCCAGCCTACCTCCCGCGGGTGACCGATCGGGTCAGGGGTGATGCACGCGGTAACCGCAGACCAGGAAGACGACGGCCCGCTCCCGCTCCACCCATGCGGACGTGTCCAGCTCCACCGACTGGAGGAGCGCGCACTCCACTTCGTACCCTCCGTCGGCCAGTGCGCGGCCGAGCGCCTCCGCCTCGTCGCGGGTGGCGGCGTGGGTGACGATGCGTTCGGGGCGGCGGGCCGCGCAGGCGGTGACGACGGCCGTGCCGCCGCCCCCGATGCGGACCACGTCCGGCTCGGGGAGGTCTTCGAGCACCTGGGGCGCGCGGCCGTGCACGACCTGGAGCTGTACGCCGTACCTGCGGCCCACGGCGGTCGTACGGGCGCAGGCGTCCGCGTCGCCGTCGACGGCGATGACGGCCGCGCCGAAGCGGGCGGCCTCCACGGCGGCGGCGCCGGAGCCGGAGCCGATGTCCCAGACCAGGTCGCCGATGGCGGGCCCGAGGCGGGCGAGTTGCGCGGTGCGCAGCTGGCCGGACTCGCCTTCGGAGAGGCCGCCGCCGTACGCGCTGTCGGAGAGGCCCCAGCCGCGCGGCCCCGCGGGGTAGCCGATCTCGTGGGCGGCGAGCCAGGGGCTGCCCTGGGTGGCGGCGCTGCCGGCCGGTCCGCCGACGACGATGACGACGTTGGGGTCGCGCCAGACGTGGTCGGCCGCCTTGTCGGAGGTGAGGACGGTCACCTGTTCCTGAGTGGTGCCGAGGGCCTCGCAGATGACGAAGGTGCGGTGCACGTCGCGCAGCAGGAGGGCCAGTTCGGCGGGGCCCGCGCCGGGCGAGGTGAGGACGGCGACCTTGGTGTGGGCGCGGCAGACGTTGACGGCGCGGCGCAGGTCGCGGCTGTGGGCGACGACGATCTGGGCGTCGTCCCAGGGCATGCCGGCCCGGGCGAAGGCGGCGGCGACGGAGGAGACGGCCGGTACGACCTCGACCTCCAGGCCGTGTTCGGGTGCGCGCAGGGTGCGGACGACGCCGAAGAAGCCGGGGTCGCCGTCGGCGAGGACGACGGCGGTGCCGCGGTGCTGGGCGATCCGGCGGGCCGCCAGTTCGACGCTGCCGAGTCTGATCCGTTCGGCGGCGGGCGGCACTTCCTTGAGCGCCAGGTGGTGGGCGGCGCCGGCCACCAGGGTCGCCGCGCCCAGTGCGGAGCGTGCGGCGGCGGTCAGAGGCGAGCCGTCCCACCCGATCACGGTGACGCGGTCGGCCATCTGCAGGTGTCTCCCTGGTCTCGTCGTGCGGTTGTCCGTGCGGCCGTTCGTACGGCCCTTCGTACGGCTGTTCGTGTCACGGTTCGTGCGGTCGGTGCGCCGTACGGGTGTGGATCAGGTGAGGGTACCCCGAGCGGCGGGCCGTGCCGCCGGGCGTGACCGAAGGGGTCCGGCCCCGTCGGCCGCGGCCGGGCCTCAGTTCCATTCCGGGTACGCGAAGCCGTTGGCGTCGGCGGCCCGGTCCGGCAGCCCGTCGAAGTCCTCGGGCAGCAGGCTCCAGACGATGAGGTCGGTACGGATGTCGGTCCAGCCCCCGTCCTCGGTGCGGGACCGGGCTATCCAGGCGTTGCGGAGCACTCCCTCGCTGATGCAGCCGAGTTTCTGGGCGACCTGCTGGGCGGCGGTGTTGTCGGCGGCCGTGCGCAGTTCCAGGCGTTCGAACTTCTGGTCGCGGAAGAGCCACTGGGCGACGGCGAGCGCGGATTCGCAGGCGTAGCCCTCGCCGCGGGCCCAGGGCGCTGTGATGTAGGAGAGCTCGGCGCCGCGTATCCGCCAGTCGGTGCGGTCGATCCGGACGGTGCCGACGAGGCGCTGGGTGAGGAACTCGGTGACGGCGAAGGCGAGGCCGCGGCCGGAGGTGCGGACGGCCGGGGCGCCGGTGGTGACCCACTCCTCGGCGTGCGCCGTGGTGTACGGGTGGGGCTGCGCGGTCCAGGCGACGACCGCCTCGTCGTTCATCATGTCGCCGAGCGCGGGGACGTCCGTGTCGTCGAAGGGCCGCAGCACCAGACGCTCCGTGCTGATGGAGATGTCCGGAAAGGTGGATGTCATGCAGCTGCTCCCACGCCGTGGACGTAGAGCTGCGCGAAGCGTTGTGCGGCTCCGTGCGGCTCCGTGAATACGTTCGGGCTGTCCTGCCCGTCTTGAGTGCACAAGCATGCAGCATCTGCCTGCGAATGTGCCAAGTATGACGGCCCGTACCTGCCCTGATAAGGCAGGTACGGGCCGTCGTACGGGGAGCGGTGCGGGGTCAGCTCGCCTTGCTGAAGGAGGGCAGCACGGAGCCGTCCTTGTAGTGCGTCTCGATGTACTTCTTGACCTGGTCGGAGTTGAGCAGCTTCGCGAGCTTCTGCACGCGCGGGTCGTCCTTCTCGCTCTTGTCGACGGCGAGGAAGTTGGCGTAGGGGCTGTTCTTGGCCGATTCGATGGTCAGGGAGTCGGACTTCGGGCTGAGCTTGGCGGCGATGGCGTAGTTGCCGTTGATGACCGCTGCGTCGTAGTCGCTCAGCTGCGGGGCCAGGAGTTCCGCCTTGGACTCCTTGATGTTCAGGCCCTTCTTGTCCTTGACGTCGTTCAGACCCGGGACCGCGGGCGCGTCGGCCTTGAGCTCGATGGCGCCGGCCTTGTCGAGCAGCTTCAGGGCGCGGGCCTCGTTGCTGGCGTCGTTGGGGACGCCGACGGTGTCTCCGGACTTCAGCTCGGAGAGCTTGTCGTAGTTCTTGGAGTAGACGCCCATCGGCTCGACGTGGACGTTGACGACGGGCTCGATGCTGCCGTCGTTCTTCTTGTTCCAGTCGTCGAGGAACTCCTCGGTCTGGAAGTAGTTGGCGTCCAGGCTGCCGTCCTTGGTCGCCGGGTTGATCAGCTGGTAGTCGTCGAAGGTCTTGACCTGGATCTTGAGGTTCTCCTTGGGGGCCAGGTCCTTCTTGACGTACTCCAGGATCTCGGCGTGCGGGACGGAGGTGGCGCCGACGACGAGCGGCGAGCTCGCGTCGTCCTTCTTCTCCGTGTCCGGGTCGGAGGGGGCGCTGCAGGCGCCGAGGGCGAGGGTGAGCGCGGCGGCGGCCGCGACGGCGCCGGTGAGCTTGACGGTGTTACGCACGAAGAGTGCCTTTCTTACAAGTGGTGTTCCGCCCGGCAAAGGGTCCGGGCTCCAGGGGTGCGGTGGCTCAGGCGGCCTCGTCCGCGGTCTCGCGGACCTTGCCCGCGTCGGCGCGGGCCTCGGGGTCCGGGGCCGCGGTGCGGGCCTTGGGCGACTTCAGGAGGCGTACGGGGGCGGCGGCGCGGGAGCCGCGGCGGGACAGCCGCCGGACCACCAGGTCGCCGATGAGCTGGACGACGGTGACGATCACAATGATCAGTACCACGGTGACGAGCATGAAGCGCGTGTCGTACCGCTGCTGGCCGTAGGTGATGGCCACGCTGCCCAGGCCGCCGGCGCCGAGCGCGCCGGCCATCGCCGAGTAGCTGATGATCGTGATGACGGTGTTGGTCAGGCTGGCGACCAGCGAGGGCAGCGCCTGCGGGAGCAGCACCTTGAAGATGATCGTCCAGGTGCCGCCGCCCATGGACTGGGCGGCCTCGACGAGCCCGCCGTCCACCTCGCGCAGGGAGGTCTCCACCAGGCGTGCGAAGAAGGGGACGGCGCCGACGGCGAGCGGCACGACGGCGGCCGAGGGGCCGATGGAGGTGCCGACGACGAGCCGGGTGAACGGGATGATCGCGATCATCAGGATGATGAAGGGCAGCGAGCGGCCGATGTTCACCACGACGCTGACGACCTTGTTCACCACGGTGTTCTGCAGCTGGCCGCCGCGGTCGGTGAGGACCAGCAGGACGCCGAGGAGCAGGCCGCCGATCACCGTGTAGACGGTGGACCACCACACCATGAAGAGGGTGTCGAGGATGCCGTCCTGAAGCACCGGCTGCATGTCGTTCCAGGTCACTTGGCGACCTCCTTGGTCAGCACGGTGGCGGGCGCGGCGGCCGGCTCGGTACGGCCCACGACGTCGACCTGGAGGCCCTGCTCGCGCAGGAACCCGATCGGTACGACGTTGTCCTCGAAGCGGCCGGGCAGCTCGATGCGCATCCGGCCGATCTGCTTGCCGCCGACGGTGTCCATGGCGGCGCCGAGGATCGACACGTCGACGTTGTAGGTCCGCGAGAGGGTCGAGATGACCGGCTCGGTGGCCGCCTCGCCGTGGAAGGTGACGTCCACGACCGTGCGGTCCGCCGCCGAGGCCTCGCCGGTGACCGGGAACAGCTCCGTGGCCAGCTCCGAGCCGGGGGTGGCCAGCAGTTCCGAGACGGTGCCCTGCTCGACGACGCGGCCGCCCTTCATCAGGGCCGCGGAGTCGCAGATGCTCTTGACGACGTCCATCTCGTGGGTGATGAGCAGGACGGTGAGGCCCAGCTGGCGGTTGAGGTCGCGGAGCAGCTGGAGGATGGAGCGGGTGGTCTCCGGGTCCAGGGCGCTGGTGGCCTCGTCGGAGAGCAGCACCTTCGGGTCGCCGGCGAGCGCGCGGGCGATGCCGACGCGCTGCTTCTGGCCGCCGGAGAGCTGGGCGGGGTACGCCTTGGCCTTGTCGGCGAGGCCGACCAGGTCCAGCAGCTCCAGCGCCTTGCGGCTGCGCTCGCGGCGGGAGACCTTGAGGATCTCCAGCGGGAACTCGACGTTGTCCTGGACGGTGCGCGAGGACAGCAGGTTGAAGTGCTGGAAGACCATGCCGATGTGGCTGCGTGCGGCACGGAGCGCGGGGTTCGCCCGCTGGCCGCGTCCAGCGAGCGCGGTGAGGTCCTGGCCGGCCACGGTGACCGTGCCCGAGGTGGGGCGCTCCAGGAGGTTCACGCAGCGGATGAGCGTCGACTTGCCGGCGCCGCTCTGGCCGATGACGCCGTACACCTCGCCCTCGCGGACGTGCAGGTCGACGCCGTCCAGCGCGGTGACCTCGCGGTCACCCGATCGGTAGACCTTGGTGAGGCCTGTAGTGGTGATCACAGGGATATCCGTCACGGTTGAGTGCTCGGCGGCTCGTCCGCCGGGCACGGGGCATTCATTGCGGAGTGCGGCATGGGGATCGCGGAGGCACAGGGGCGGCGGGCGCCCGGCTCCGGGGTCCGGTGACGCGGGGCGGCCGGGGATGCGGGGTACGGAATGCCTGCGTACGGGAGGTACGGGGCGTGTCTGTACGGGTCGTCCGGCGCATGGCAGCGGGTCTCGCTTCGGGGCGCGAGGCTCAGGCGGGGGCCCTCAGCGGTCACACATTCGACACATGCGACGAGCACCGGGCGCTTTGTGCGCCTCGGTCGCAGGGATGCGGCAGCTCGTCGTGGTCATGATGGCCAGTAAACCAGACACGCGTACGGACCGATCAAGCCAGTCCGGATACCGGACGGGCCGGATCAGTCCGTGGACGGCGGCTCAGCCGGCGGTCGTGATCTCCACGCCGGCCGCCGTGGCCTGCGCGGACACCGCCGACAGGTCGGGGACGAGCACGTCGGCCACCAGCTCGTCCGCCGTGGCCGTTGTGGTCAACGCCACGGTCGTGGCGCCGGCGGCGCGGCCCGCCGCGAGCCCGGCCGGGGCGTCCTCGAAGACGGCGCAGCGGGCCGGGTCGACGCCCAGGTGCCGGGCGGCGAGCAGGAAGGGCTCGGGGTCGGGCTTGCCGCGGGTGATGTCGTCCGCGGTGATCAGGTGCTTGGCGCTGATGCCGACGGCGGCGAGCCGGGCCTCGGCGAGCTTGCGGGTGGCGGAGGTGACCACGGCCCAGCGGTCGGCGGGGAGGGAGTCCAGCAGCTCACGGGTGCCGGGCAGCAGCACCACGCCGTCCGCGTCCGCGGTCTCCAGCTCCTCGATGCGGGCCAGCGCCTCGGGCGCGCGCTCCGGGGGCAGCAGGTCGGCGACGATGTCGGCGGCGGGCCGGCCGTGCAGTTCGACCCGGGCGAATTCCTCGGTGACGCCGTACTCCTCCGCCCACCGCGCCCAGCAGCGGTGCACCGACTCCATGGAGGAGACGAGCGTGCCGTCGTTGTCGAACAGGAGGGCGTCAACCGAGAGCTTCATGGTCGCCGAGCGTACGTGGTGCGCGGGGCCGCGCTCCGGGCCGGGGCCGCGCGCGGGCGGGCCGCGGACGCCGATTAAAGTCGGGGGCATGCCCCACAGCCCCACCGCGCGCAGCCGCGCCGCCGTGCGGAGGTCCCGGTGATCGACGCGCTGACGGTCGCGGTCGGCGTGACCGCCCTTGCTCTCGCCGCCTGGTGCGGCTTCGCCGCGTACCGCGACGAGCCGACCAAGGACTGGCACTTCATCGGGATGGCCGTCGTCTCGCTGCTCGCCCTCGTGCAGCTGGTGATCGCCGTCGTGAAGCTGGCGGGCGGTGAGCAGCCCGACGACGGTACGGCGATCTTCCTCGCCTATCTGATCGGCGCCGCCGCCTGTGTGCCCGCGGCCGGGTTCCTGTCGCTGTCGGAGCGGACCCGCTGGGGTTCGGTGACGGTGGCGGCCGGCGGCGTGGTGCTGGCCGTGCTGGAAGTGCGGCTGTACGACATCTGGGGAGGCGGCCATGGCTGAGCCCGCGACGACCACCGAGAAGCCCGCGCCCGCCGGAGGCCGCCTTGCGCTGGGCTCGGGCCCCGGCCGGCTGCTGGTCTGGCTCTACGGCGTCTTCACCGTCGGCGCCGGTTCGCGCGCCGTGTACCAGCTGATCGCCCAGTACGACCGTGCGCCGCTGTCGTACATCCTGTCCGCGGTCTCCGCGGTGGTGTACGCCGTCATCCTGTTCTCCCTGGTGCGCGGCGGGGAGAAGGCGCGCAGGGTGGGGCTGGTGTGCTGCTGTCTGGAGCTGCTGGGCGTGCTCGGCGTCGGCACCTGGACGCTGCTCGAGCCGTCCGCCTTCCCCGACGACACGGTCTGGTCGGGGTACGGCTACGGCTACCTCTTCATCCCCGTCCTCCTGCCGGTCACCGGGCTGCTCTGGCTGCGCCGCGGCCGCCGCGCCGGCTGACGGCTCCCCCTGCGTTCACGGCCGCGGGCCCCGTACGTGCGGATGCACGTACGGGGCCCGCGGCACATGGACGGGGAGGCTCAGGCGCTCGCCACGTACGCCTGCGCCGACGCGTCCTTCTCCAGCGTGATCAGGCTGAGCCGGCGGCTGACCTCTTCGGTGCCGACCTGGGCGTAACCGCGGCTGCGGTACAGCCGGAGGTTGCCCTCGCTGCGGTGGCCGGTGAGCAGGCGGAAGCGGGTCACGCCGTGCTCGGCGGCCAGCCGCTCCTCGACGGCGGCCAGCAGGCGGCTGCCGAGCCCGTGCCGCTGCATACGCGGATGCACGATCAGCTTGTCGATGCCGCCCACGCCGTCCGCGTCGACCGCGCCCCGCACGGAGCCGACGACCTCGTCGCCGAGGCGGGCGACCACCACGCAGCCGTCGCGCATCTCGGCACGCAACTCATCGAACGTCTGCGTGAGCGGCTCGATCGAGTAGTCGTCGTACAGCGCGGCCTCGGACTGGTAGCACAGGTACTGCAGCTTGAGGATCTGCTCGGCGTCGCTGTCGGTCGCCGCAGAGATGGTCACGCTCATGCCCATGCGTGCTGGCCTCCCCTTTTCGGTTCGGTGAGCCCGGGCGCCATGAGGGTGTGGTGCGGTGCCCGGACGGGTCTGCCCTGACTTGATGGCACCACGGGATGCGCGGCGCCGCCATGGCGGGGTCAACGCTCCTTTCCCCGGAGTTCAGGAACCCCAACCTCCGCCGTCAGCATTCTGCGCAGACATCCCAGACATCGGGAACGGAGTGGCCCCATGCTCCCCTGTGACATTCCCAACTCAGATGAGACCTCACGGTAGGTCGGATCCGCCCCCGACAACAGGGCGCGTACCAACGCCGGGCAGCGTCCCGGGAGTTGTTCGGCCACGGCGAGCAGCGCGCGGCGCCGCTCGGCGTCCAGGGCCAGCGGTTCGGCGACGGTGCCGACCCGGGGCTGGGCGCCGGTGGGGTCGTACGGGATCTCGTACCGGGACCGCCGCAGGGCGCCGCGCACCTCTGCGCGTACCGCCCGGCGCAGCCAGCGCGCGGGCTCGGCCGGCGGACCGGCCGTTCGGGTGTACCGGAGCAGGCGTGCCCACACGCCCTGTTCGATGTCCTCGGCGTCGGCCCCGGCGGCGGGTGCCTCGGCCGCCGCCTCGGCGGCGAGGAGCGGGCGCAGCGCGGTGATCAGTTCATGGTCGCGGTCCGTCATGCCCGCGCTGACGGCGCCCGGCGGGCCCGCGGTTGCCGTGCGTCAACGCGGCGGTGTCCCGCGTCGGTGCACGGCAGGGCGCGTGCGGCGCGCGGGCCGGGGTCACCACCCCGCACCCGCCCGCCGCCACGGTGGTACCGCTGCCGGTCAGCCCTTGCGGAACTCCGCCGCCGCCAGCAGCGCGGTGTCGGGGTTGTCGGAGAAGAGGCCGTCGATGCCGGTCGCGAAGAGCGCCTTGAAGTAGGCGAGGGAGTCGCCGTACGCGGCCGGGTCGCTGCCCTTGCGGAGGTCCACCGGCAGGAAGGTGTTCTCGTTGCGGACCGTGTACGGGTGCAGGACGAGGCCCGCGGCGTGCGCGTCCTTGACCACGGAGGACGGCTCGCCGAGCTTGCCGTCGGCGGTGCGCGGGATGATCACGGTGAGGTCCGGGCCGATGCCCTGCGCGAAGGAGGCGATCCAGCGCAGCCCCGCCGGCTTGACCAGGTCGGCGACGGTACGCGGGTCGCCGGCCTCCTTGAAGTCCCAGGGCTGGGACTTCAGCGTGCTGAGCAGGACGACCTTCGGGCAGTCGACGAGCTTGTCCAGCCGCTGGATGCTGGAGGGCTCGAAGGACTGGAGGAAGGTCGGGGAGTCCTTCTTGTGGCGGCCGTACCGGCGGAGCAGCTTGGCCAGCCGCTCCTCCAGGCCGAGGCCCAGCTTGCGGAAGTAGGTGGGGTGCTTGGTCTCGATGTGCAGCCAGACGCGGCGGCCGCGCTTCCGGCCCTCGCGGTCGGCCCACTGGAAGACCTCTTCGAGGGTGGGGACGTCCCAGCGGCCGTCGTAGAGGGTGTTGTGCTGCCGGGTCTGCGGGATGCGCTCCTTGGCGCGCAGCGTCTTCAGCTCGGCGAGCGTGAAGTCCTCGGTGAACCAGCCGGTGAGCTTGGTGCCGTCCACCGTCTTGGTCGTCTTCCGGCCGGCGAACTCCGGGTGGTCGGCGACGTCGGTGGTGGCGGTGATGTCGTTCTCGTGGCGGCAGACCAGGTGGCCGTCCTTGGTGGGGACGAGGTCCTGCTCGATGACGTCGGCGCCCATGTCCAGCGCGAGCTGGTAGGAGCCGAAGGTGTGCTCGGGGCGGTAGCCGCTCGCGCCGCGGTGGCCGACGACCAGGGGGACGGGCAGTTCCCCGCCGCCGTGTCCGCCGTGCCCGCGCCCGGCCGCGGTCGCCGTACCGGCCCCGCCGCCCAGCACCGCCGCTCCGGCGCCGAGCGCCGCAACGCTCAGTACGGTCCGCCGCCCGGGTCGCTGCGCCTTGTCCATGTTTCCCCGACTCCTCATGGTTCTGTGATGTGCGGCACCTGCCGGTGCCGGGGCGATGTTAGGCCCGTACAGCTTTCCGGTGGGAGACATCCGACCGAACACGCGGGTGAACGCGAGTGACGTATGGGTGATTCTGATGTCACCCGCAGGCGCAGCGGCCTCATCGCGGGTCCGTGCGGTGTGCGGCATTCCACAGCCTCGGAGGGATCACTTCCGGCCACTCGCGAACATTCGTACGCATCATCGGTCCCGCAGGCTGCGTAGACACGGACCCTGCGTTCTTCGCATGGCGGACCGGTTAACCACCCGTGACGCACGGGAAGGGCGTGTCAACTCTGCGTATCGATCCCATGAACCCGGTGTGCGATCGAGGTTGAGCCGCGAGTATCGTCCTCACCTGCAGACTCCTGCACTGACCAGTCAACCCGGAGGACCCGTTGTCCCGCATGCTGCTGAAGGCGACTCTCGGATTCGTCATGCGTGTCCTGTTCCGCCCGAAGGTCGAGGGACTCGACGGCATTCCAGGCAGCGGACCGGTGATCCTGGCCGGCAACCACGTCACCTTCATCGACTCGCTGTTCCTGTCGCTGATCGTGGAGCGCGCGACCAAGCGCCAGGTGTACTTCATCGCCAAGGACGAGTACGTCAAGGGCAAGGGCGTCAAGGGCCGCCTGATGGCCTGGTTCTTCACCACCGCCGGCATGATCCCGGTCGACCGGGACGGCGGGCACGGCGGCGTCGCGGCCCTGATGACCGGCCGCCGCGTGCTGGAGGAGGGCAAGGTCTTCGGCATCTACCCCGAGGGCACCCGTTCCCCCGACGGCCGCCTGTACCGGGGCCGCACCGGCATCGCCCGGCTGACGCTGATGACCGGCGCGCCGGTCGTCCCGTTCGCGCTGATCGGTACCGACAAGGTGCAGCCCGGCGGCAAGGGCATGCCCCGTATCGCGCCGGTGACCTGCCGTTTCGGTGAGCCGCTGGACTTCAGCCGGTACGACGGCATGGACCGCGACCGCTACGTCCTGCGGGCCGTGACCGACGAGGTCATGAGCGAGGTCATGCGCCTGTCGGGCCAGGAGTACGTCGACGTGTACGCCACCAAGGCCAAGGCCGCCTGACGCGCGCCGGACACAACGGGCCCCCTGCCGCCGACCGCGGCAGGGGGCCCGTTCGCGTGCGGTCACCGGCCGCCCAGCGGGGCGCGGCGGGCGAGGACCTTGCGGTGGCTGATGCGCCAGCCGTCGCCGACGCGTACGACGGTGTCCTCGTAGGTGACCGTCCCGCAGCTGCCGTCCGCGTTGACGCCGATGCCCTTGGAGAGGGCGTGCACCCCGTCGCCGCCGGGCAGTTCGGCGAGGACGACGTTGGTGACGTGGTGGGCCACCGGGTTGGCCTCGCCCAGCGCGAGCGCGGCCTCGCGGATCGCCGACACACCCTTCAGCGGCGGCTGCCCGAAGTCGGTGACGTCGTAGACGACGTCCTCGGTGAACAGCTCGTCCAGCCGGTGCAGCTCGCCCGCGTCGAACAGATGCCCGTGCAGCGAGAGCAGCTCGGCGATGGCGGCGCGGTCCTCGGCGGCCAGTGCCATGACAGTCCTCCTCCGAAGCGCGGATGTCCCGACACGGCGCAGGCTACCGGCGGCGGCGCGCGCCCCGGCGCGGGGCGCGCGCCGATCCGCCGTACTCCCGTACCGCGCGCCGCCGTCGGGTCAGTCGCCGCCCTCCAGCCGGTGGCCGCGCAGCAGTATCCACGCGGCGGCCGCGGCGGCCAGTGAGATGACGCCGCCGACCACGGCCGCCGCCTCCACGCCGTCGGTGAACGCCTGCTGCGCGGCGTGCAGCAGCGCCTCGCCCGCGCGGTGCGGCAGGTCGCCCGCCGTCTCCACCGCGCCGCCCAGCGACTCACGGGCCGCTCCGACCGCGTCGCCCGGCACGCCCTCGGGCGCCGTGAAGTTCCGGTAGACGCCGGTGACGACCGAGCCGAGCAGCGCGATACCGAGCGCGGAGCCCAGTTCGTACGCCGTCTCGGAGACCGCCGAGGCGGCGCCCGCCTGGTCCTTCGGCACGCTGGAGAGGATGACGTCGGCGGTGACGGTGAAGGAGAAGCCCGCGCCGACACCGACCACGAAGAGGATCGTGCCGAGGACCGGCGTCGCGGTGGTGGCGCTGACCCAGGCACACGCGCCGAGCCCGAGCCCCACCAGCACCAGCCCGCCGGACACCACCGCGCGCACCGACAGCCGGCGCGCGACGTGTCCGGCGGCCAGCCCCGCGCCCATCGCGCCGACGGCGGCGGGCAGTTCGACCAGCCCCGCGTTGAGCGGCGAGCGGCCCTGCACCATCTGGAGGAACTGGGACAGGAAGAACAGCAGTCCGGCCAGGCCCAGGATGGTCAGCAGATCGGCCAGTACGGCGCCGGAGAAGCCACGGTTGCCGAAGAGCTTCATGTCCAGCAGCGGTGTGGGCAGCCGCAGCTGGCGGCGGACGAAGCCGACGAGCGCGAGCACACCGATCACGCCCGCGACGGCGACCCCGGCGCCGATGCCGTGCGCCGCCGCCTCCTTCACCGCGTACACCACACCGATCATGCCGACCAGCGACAGCCCGACGCTGACCAGGTCCCACGGTCCCGGCTTCGGGTTGCGGGACTCCGGCAGCACCTTGATGCCGACGGCGACCAGCACCACCATCACCGGCAGGTTGATCAGGAAGACCGAGCCCCACCAGAAGTGGCCCAGCAGGAAGCCGCCCAGCACCGGGCCGACCGCGGTGCCCGCGGAGGCCGCCGCACCCCAGACGCCGACCGCCAGGCTGCGTTCGCGCGGGTCGTGGAAGAGGTTGCGGATCAGCGCGAGGGTGGACGGCATCAGCGTCGCACCGGCCACGCCCTGCAGCGCCCGCGCCGCGATCATCATCTCCGGCGTCGTCGCGTACGCCGCCAGCGCCGACATCGCACCGAACGCCACCGACCCGGTCAGCAGCAGCTTCTTGCGCCCGATCCGGTCGCCGAGACTGCCCATCGACACCAGCAGACCGGCGATGACGAACGAGTAGACGTCGCCGATCCACAGCAGCTGGGTGCCCGACGGGCGCAGGTCCTCGCTGAGGTACGGCGCGGCCAGGCCCAGCACGGTGGCGTCGACGCCGACCAGCAGCACCGCGAGGACCAGCACGCCGAGCGCGAGCCAGCGCCCCGGGCGCGGCTGTTCCGCCGTCCCGTTCTCCGCCGCCCCCACGGCCGTCGCCCCGCTCATCGCGTGCTCTCCCTTCGTACGCCGCCGAGCAGCAGCTCGGCGATGGAGTGGTTACGGTCGGCGCGGGCCAGCCGGCCCTCGTGCACCGACCAGGCGCCCGCACAGACCAGCCCGTACAGCGCCTCGGTCAGCCAGGCCGGGGTCAGGTCGATACGGAAGGTCCCCTCCTCCTGACCCCGCCGGAACAGCGCGTGTATCCGGGCGTCGAGCGCCGTCCACCCTTCGTTGATCTCTTCCCCCTCGAAGAGCTGGTTCTCGGTGTAGAGGAACGCCAGCACCCCGGCGACCGGCTCCAGCTCGGCGATGAGCCGGCGCAGCGCGGCCTCGGCACCGTCCTCGTCCAGCCGGGCGGCGTCCAGCGCCCGCCCGCTCTCCGCGATGCCCAGTTCCTCCAGCGCGCGGATCAGCGCGTCCCGCCCCGCGAAATGCCGGTGCAGCGTCGCCCGGCTGATCCCGGCGGCCCGCGCGATGTCGTCCATCGAGGCGGTGCTCCTCCGGGTGAGCAGGGCGGCGGCGTCTTTGAGTACGCGTTCTCGATCCACGGCCATGAGACAGATCGTACGCCAATGAGACATCATTGTCTCACCAAGGTCGCCGCAGTCTCATCGCAGTCCACCGGACCACACAAAAGCGGCCGCCGCCCGGTCAGGGAGACCGGACGGCGGCCGCTGCCGCTTCAGGGAGTTACTTCTGCTTGGCCGTGGCCCACTCCCGCTGCGTCGCCAGGTCGGCCTTGACCTCGGCGAGCTGGACGGCGACCGCCGAGGGGGCGGTGCCGCCGCGGCCGCTGCGTGAGGCGAGCGCGCCGGGCACGTTGAGGACGGTCCGCACCTCGGGCGTCAGGTGTTCGGAGATCTTCGCGAACTGCTCGTCGGTGAGCTGGTCGAGCTCGATGCCGTGCGCCTCGCACTCCTTGACGCACTCGCCCGCGACCTCGTGCGCGACACGGAACGGCACGCCCTGCTTGACCAGCCACTCGGCGATGTCGGTGGCCAGCGAGAAGCCGGCCGGGGCCAGCTCCTCCATGCGCTCGCGGTTGACGGTCAGGGTGGCCATCATGCCGGTGAAGGCGGGCAGCAGGGTCTCCAGCTGGTCGCAGGAGTCGAAGACCGGCTCCTTGTCCTCCTGGAGGTCGCGGTTGTACGCGAGCGGGAGCGCCTTGAGGGTCGCCAGCAGGCCCGTCAGGTTGCCGATGAGGCGGCCCGACTTGCCGCGCGCCAGCTCGGCGATGTCCGGGTTCTTCTTCTGCGGCATGATCGAGGAGCCGGTGGAGAAGGCGTCGTGCAGGGTCACGAAGGAGAACTCCTTCGTGTTCCAGATGATGACCTCCTCGGCGATCCGGGAGAGGTCGACGCCGATCATCGCGGTGATGAAGGCGAACTCCGCCACGAAGTCACGCGAGGCCGTGCCGTCGATGGAGTTGCCGGCCGAACCGTGCTCGAAGCCGAGGTCCTTGGCCACCGCCTCGGGGTCCAGGCCGAGCGAGGAGCCGGCCAGCGCGCCCGAGCCGTACGGCGAGACGGCCGTGCGGTCGTCCCACTGGCGCAGCCGCTCGGCGTTCCGGGACAGCGCCTGCGCGTGCGCGAGGACGTGGTGCGCGAAGAGGACGGGCTGGGCGTGCTGGAGGTGGGTACGGCCGGGCATCGCCACGTCCGGGTGCGCCTCGGCCAGCCCGATCAGCGCCTCCTGGAGCTCGGCGAGCAGGCCGCCGATGATCCGGGCGTGGTCCCGGAGATACATCCGGAAGAGGGTCGCCACCTGGTCGTTGCGGGACCGGCCGGCCCGCAGCTTGCCGCCCAGGTCGGGGCCGAGCCGCTCCAGCAGGCCACGCTCCAGCGCGGTGTGCACGTCCTCGTCGGCGATCGTTCCGACGAAGCTGCCGTCGGCGACGTCCACCTCCAGCTGGTCGAGGCCGGCGATCATGCGGTCCAGCTCGTCGGCCGTCAGCAGGCCCGCCTTGTGGAGCACGCGCGCGTGGGCTCGCGAGCCGGCGATGTCGTACGGGGCGAGCCGCCAGTCGAAGTGGACCGACGCGGACAGCTTCGCCAGGGCCTCCGCGGGACCGTCCGCGAAACGGCCGCCCCAGAGCCGGACGTCACCGCTGTTGCCGTTGCTCACTTGCTTCGCTCCTCAAAGCTGATGTCGTGTACCGCCGCCTCCCCGCCGGACGGGCGGGGAGGCGGCAGTGCGGTACGGACGTTACCGGGTCGGCCGGTCAGGCCAGGTCGCGCTTGGCGGCGATCTTGCTCGACATGCCGAAGATCTCGATGAAGCCCTTCGACAGCGACTGGTCGAAGGTGTCGCCCGTGTCGTACGTCGCCAGGTTGAAGTCGTACAGCGACTGGTCGGACTTCCGGCCGGTGACGACGGCGCGGCCGCCGTGCAGGGTCATCCGGATGTCACCGGAGACGGCCTGGTTCGCCTCGGCGATGAAGCCGTCCAGGGCGCGCTTGAGCGGCGAGAACCACAGGCCGTCGTAGACCAGCTCGCCCCAGCGCTGCTCGACCTGCCGCTTGTAGCGGGCCAGCTCGCGCTCGACGGTGACGTTCTCCAGCTCCTGGTGGGCGGTGATCAGGGCGATCGCGCCGGGGGCCTCGTAGACCTCCCGGGACTTGATGCCGACCAGCCGGTCCTCGACCATGTCGATCCGGCCGACGCCCTGGGCGCCGGCCCGCTCGTTCAGCTGCTGGATCGCCTGGAGGACGGTGACGGGCCTGCCGTCGATCGCGACCGGCACGCCTTCCTTGAAGGTGATGACGACCTCGTCGGCGTCGCGCGGCGTGGCGGGGTTCGCGGTGTACTCGTACACGTCCTCGATGGGCGCGTTCCAGATGTCCTCCAGGAAGCCGGTCTCCACGGCCCGCCCGAAGACGTTCTGGTCGATGGAGTACGGCGACTTCTTGGTGGTCGCGATCGGGAGGTTCTTCTCCTCGCAGAAGGCGATCGCCTTGTCCCGCGTCATCGCGTAGTCCCGCACCGGGGCGATGCACTTCAGGTCGGGAGCGAGGGAGGAGATGCCCGCCTCGAACCGGACCTGGTCGTTGCCCTTGCCGGTGCAGCCGTGCGCGACGGTCGTCGCGCCGTGCTTCTTCGCGGCGGCGACCAGGTGCTTGACGATGACCGGCCGGGAGAGGGCGGAGACCAGCGGGTACCGGTCCATGTACAGCGCATTGGCCTTGACCGCCGGGAGGCAGTACTCGTCGGCGAACTCGTCCTTGGCGTCCGCGACCTCGGCCTCGACCGCACCGCAGGCGAGCGCGCGCTTGCGGATGACGTCCAGGTCCTCGCCGCCCTGGCCGACGTCCACCGCGACGGCGATGACCTCGGCGCCCGTCTCCTCGGCGATCCAGCCGATGCAGACGGAGGTGTCCAGGCCGCCCGAGTAGGCGAGTACGACGCGCTCGGTCACGGGATTCTCCTTACGGTCCATGCACTGACAGGTATAACTATGCAGTCCTCCGTATGTTTCGTCAACAGTGCAGGTCAGGAGGGGTGCGCTAGACCTCTCAGACGCCCTTGTGCAGCAGTTCCACGAGCACCGTCGTATGGCTGAGGTCCAGTTCCCTGGTCGCCGTCAGCAGGG